>JARRQH010000327.1:0-7026 GCA_037381985.1 Pseudolabrys sp. | reverse complement strand
CCGTATCGACGCGGGCGGTGGTCCACTGCTTACCGACCGTCGAGAAGATCACCGCAAAGATGGCGATGGCGAGCACGAAATTGGCGAGCGGTCCCGCAACCACCACGGCGGCGCGCGAGGCGACCGGCTGGTAGTGGAAGCTGACCTTCTTCTCCTCCTCGCTCATGGCCGCCGCCGCCTCCTGGTCGGGCGTGCTGGCGACGCTGTCGTCGCCGAAGAACTTCACGTAGCCGCCGAGCGGAACGGCCGAGAGCTTCCAGCGGGTGCCGTAGCGGTCATTGAAGCCGAACAGCTCCGGGCCGAAGCCCAGCGAGAAGCTGAGCACCTTGATGCCGCACATCCGGGCCACCAGGAAGTGGCCAAGTTCATGAAAGAAAACGACAATCGTCAGCACGAACAGGAACGGCACGATATAGCCGGCCAGCCCGCCCCCGAACGCGCTCAAGCTCCCCATAATCTCGGCACCCATCCCGCTACCTCGCTCCGGCCCGCCACGGGGCCGCCGTAAACCATTACGAAACCTTGCTAGAATGCCTTTGCGGCAATTTGAGGCAAAGCCTCCCGGGCCAAACTTCTCGCAACATGGTCAACGGCCAGCGCCTCATCGACGGTCGCCGGATCGGCCAGAATGCCGCGTTTGGCGGCGGCTTCGAGCGTCGCCTCCACCAGTGCCACGATTCCCGGGAAGGCAATGCCCCCCGCGATGAATTCGGCCACAGCAACCTCGTCGGCGGCGTTCATGACCGTCGGGGCCGCGCCGCCCGTCTTCATAGCCTGGCGGGCCACCACGATCGAGGGGAAACGGACCGGATCGTGGTCCTCGAAGGTCAATTGGCGCACCTGCGCGAGGTCGAGCCGCGCCGCCGCCCCGTCGATGCGGTGCGGCCAGGCCAGGCAATGGGCGATTGGGGTCCGCATGTCCGGGGTGCCGAGCTGGGCCACCACCGAGCCGTCGCGGTATTCGACCATGCCGTGGACCACAGACTGTGGGTGCACCAGCACGCCGAGTTCGTCGGGATCGAGGGCGAATAGGTGCTGGGCTTCGATCAGCTCCAGGCCCTTGTTCATCATGGTCGCGGAATCGACGGTGATCTTGGGCCCCATCGACCAGTTGGGATGCTTGAGCGCCTGCTCCGGCGTCGCCGCCTTGATCTGATCCAGCGTCCAGGTCCGGAACGGCCCGCCCGACGCGGTCAGGATGATCTGCTTAATGTCCTCGCGCGGGCCGGCGCCGAGCGCCTGGAACACCGCGTTGTGCTCGGAATCGACCGGCAGCACGGTGGCGCCGACCGCGGCCGCCCGGCGCATGAACAGGCCGCCGGCACAGACCAGGCATTCCTTGTTGGCGAGCGCGACGGTGGCGCCGCGCTCGATGGCCGCCAATGTCGGCTTCAAGCCGATGGCGCCCGAAATCGCCCCCATCACCCAATCGGCGTCGCGGGTGGCCGCGTCGACCAGCGCGGTTTCGCCGGCCGCCGCCTCGATGCCGCTACCGGCAAGCGCCGCTTTAAGATCGCTGTAGGCGGCTTCGTCGGCGACCACCGCCAGGCGGGCGCCGACGGCGCGCGCGATCTCGGCAAGCGGCCCGGCATTGCGGCCGGCAGTGACGGCCTCCACCCGGTAGCGGTCCGGGTTGCGCTTGATGAGGTCGACGGTGCTGGTGCCGATCGAGCCGGTGGCGCCGAGGATCGTGACGCTGCGCAGGTCGAAATCGGGTCGCGGCTGGGCGCGGGCTACTCCGGGAACTGTCATGACCTCACCATACCAGCAAGCCGCGCGCGGCGTCTTCAAATCCGCCCCGGGACAACCCGATCAGGCAGCCGACCAGGGCGGCGGCCCAGAAGCCGTCGAGGCGGTCCATCACGCCACCGTGGCCGGGAATGAGATGGCTAGCGTCCTTGGCACCGAAATGGCGTTTGATCCACGATTCGAGCAAGTCGCCGCCTTGCGAGGCGACCGACAGGACCAGCGCCACCACCGCGACCGCCACCAGATCGCGGACACCGAACCAGGCGGCGCCGCCGATACCACAGCAAATCGCGCCCAGCGTGCCGCACACGGCGCCCGACCAGGTTTTCTTCGGGCTCACCGCCGGCATCAATTTGGGACCTCCAAAAGTGCGGCCGCCGAAATAGGCGAGAATGTCGGTCGCCCAGACCACGGCGAACAAGAACACGATGGCCCCAAAGCCGTAAACCGGATCGCGCCGCAGGATGAGCGGCGCCAGCAGCATGACGCCGGCGTAGAGGGTGCCGCCAGCGATCCACACGCGTCGTGCCCGCGGTGCGAGGATGGCGGCGGTGAGCGCCCCCAAGCCCACCAGCAGCACGGCTACGACCGGATGGTCGCGCCAGTGAGCCAACGCCGCGACCGCCAGCGCGCCGGCGCCGGAGGCGAACACGACGCGGTGGCCCGCCCCGCTCACCAGCGCAATCCATTCCCACGCGACGGCGATGGCCGCCAGCCCCCAGAACAGCGCGAAGGCCCAACCGCCGTACCAGGCTGCCGCCACAGCGAGCGGCGCCATCACCAGGGCGGACAAGACGCGTAGCGCCAGATTGTTGCCGGGCGCCGACGCCAAGCGCCCGACGGCGCCGGGATTGGAAGCGGGATCAGCGCCGGGCACGGGGCTCAAGACCCGGTCTTCGCGACCAGACCGCCGAACCGGCGCTCGCGCTGCTGATATTGCTGAATGGCCGTTTCCAAGGTGGCGCGGTCGAAATCCGGCCAATAGATCGGCACGAATACCAGCTCGCTATAGGCCGACTGCCAGAGCAGGAAGTTCGACAGGCGCTGCTCGCCGCTGGTGCGGATGATGAGATCGGGATCGGGAATGTCGGGCGCGTCGAGGCTGGCGCCGACGGTTTCCGGCGTGATGGCCGCGGGATCGAGGTGGCCTTGCGCCACCTCGCGCGCGATGCGGCGCGCCGCGCGGGCGATCTCCTGGCGGGCGCCGTAGTTGAAGGCGACCACCAGCGTGAGGGCGTCGTTGTTCTTGGTCAGCTCTTCGGCTTCGCTGAGCAGACGCTCGATATCCGGATCGAGATTCTCGCGCTCGCCGATGATGCGCACGCGCACATTGCTGCGATGCAGGTCGGCGAGATCGTTGCGGATGAAACGGCGCAGCAGGCCCATCAACTCGCCAATCTCGGACTGCGGGCGCGTCCAGTTCTCCGAGCTAAAGGAATAGATGGTGATGATCGAGATACCGATCTCGCTCGCCGCCCGCACCGTGCGCCGCACCGCCTCGACGCCGCGCCGATGGCCCTCGACCCGCGGCAGGCCGCGCGCCGCCGCCCAGCGCCCGTTGCCATCCATGATGATGGCGACGTGACGCGGCACCTTGCCGTTGCCGCAAGCCCCGGAGCAAATGTCGGAACCAAAGGGACACTAGCAACTATTTGATTCTAGTACGACTTTGGATTTGACATTTGATTGAGCAAGTTGCTGCAAGTGCGCATCAAATGTCAAATCCGCCGCACTAGACGGTGAGGATCTCCTTTTCCTTGTCCGCCAGCATCTTGTCGACTTCGGCAATAACGCCGTCGGTTGCCTTCTGGATATCGGTCGAGAACTTGTCGTGGTCGTCCTTGCTGATGGCGTGATCCTTCTCCAGCTTTTTGACCACGTCGAGGCCGTCGCGGCGCACATGGCGAATGGCCACACGCGCGGCCTCGGCGTATTTGTGCGCCACCTTGACGAGTTCCTTGCGCCGCTCCTCATTGAGCTCCGGGATACGCAGGCGGATGACCTGACCCTCGGTCGCCGGCGACAGCCCGAGGTTGGAATTGACGATCGCTTTCTCAACCGCGTGCACCAGCGATTTGTCCCAGACATTGACCGCAACCATGCGCGGCTCCGGCACCGTGACGGAGGCGACCTGGCTGATCGGCATGTGCGAGCCGTAAGCCTCGACCTGCACCGGATCGACCAGGTTGGCGGAGGCGCGACCGGTGCGCAGGCCGGAGAGTTCGTTCTTCAGCACGCTGGTGGCGCCGTGCATGCGGCGCTTGAGTTCTTCGAGATCGTGGGTTGCTTGTGCCATGGCATTCCTCAAATCAGTTGGCCGTCTCAGGGGCCCTATTCGCGCCGTCCGGCGCGCATTCCAAATCCACGTCTGGGCGTTTGACGCGCGCTGAGAGGGTTTGCGCCGGCGCGTCGAGCGATAGTTCGCTAGCCGACGGTGGTCGCGCGTCCCTTGCCGCGCAGCACCTCTTCGACAGCGCCGGGCGCCGCGACCGAGAACACGATGATAGGCATACCGTTTTCCCGGGCAAGGGCGAAGGCAGTGCTGTCCATGACCTTGAGATCCTTCTCGATCGCCTCCTGGTGACTGAGCCGCTCGTAGCGCTGCGCCCTGGGGTCCTTGCGCGGATCGGCGCTGTAGACGCCGTCCACATTGGTTGCCTTCAGGACCGCCTGGCAGTCGAGCTCGACCGCGCGCAGCACGGCGGTGGTGTCGGTGGTGAAATAAGGATTGCCGGTGCCGGCGGCGAGCACCACCACCCGGCCCTTGCCGAGGTTCTTCAGGGCGCGCTTGCGGTTGTAGGTCTCGCACACCGCCGGCATGGCGATGGCGGAGAGCGTGCGCGCCTCGCAGCCGGCGCGCTCGATGGCCGCTTCCAGCACCAGGCAGTTCATGACGGTCGCCAGCATGCCCATGGTGTCGCCGACCGGGCGCGGCACGCCGCGGGTCGAAACCTCGACGCCGCGAAAGATGTTGCCGCCGCCCACCACCACGCCCATCTCGATGCCGAGGCGCGCGCAAGCCGCAAGATCGGTGGCCAGCCGGTCGACGGTCGCCTGATCGACGCCGAATCCGGCCCCGCCGCTGAGCGCCTCCCCCGACAGTTTGACGATCACGCGCCGATGCACCGGGTCTGTCATGGGTTTGCTCGGGCTCGCTCGTTCGGGATACCGGCCGATCCGCCGTGAATCAGCGGTGCCGGCGGCATTCTACACAAACGCCCGGGGCCTTGCGGGAAATCCCCGGCCGCCGGGCGTCGCGTCGTCTTTATGGCTCAAGCTCGATTCAACCTTGGCCGGCGGCGGCAGCCACCTCGGCGGCGAAGTCGTCTTCTTCCTTCTCGATGCCCTCGCCGAGCCCATAGCGCACGAAGCCGGTCAGCTTAATGGCGCCGCCCACGGTCTTCTCGGCTTCCTTGAGGGCCTGCGCCACGGTCTTGGCGGTGTCGTGCACGTAGACCTGCTCGAGCAGGCAGACCTCCTTGTAGTAGGTCTTGAGCCCGGACTCGACGATCTTGTCGATGACGTTCTCGGGCTTGCCCTGCTGGCGGAACTTGTCGGCCAGCACGTCCTTCTCGCGCTTCACCACCTCCGGATCGAGGCCCGAGGCGTCGACCGCCTGCGGGTTGGACGCGGCAACGTGCATCGCCACCATGCGGCCGAGCGCGACCAGCTCGTCGGCCTTGCCGGGCGACTCGAGCGCGACCAGCACGCCGATCTTGCCGAGGCCGTCGCTGACCGCGTTGTGCACGTACTGGCCCACGGCGCCCTCGGACACCTCGAGCGAAGCGGCGCGGCGCAGCGTCATGTTCTCGCCGACCTTGGCGACGGTGTCGGTGATGGCGTCGGCCAGCGTGATGGAGCCGACCTTGGCCGCCTTCATCGCCTCGACGTCGGTGCCGACGTTGTAGGCCACGTCCGCGGCCATCTTGACGAGGCCCTGGAACAGGTCGTTGCGGGCGACGAAATCGGTCTCGGAATTGACCTCAACCACCACGCCCTTCTTCTCCTTCACCATGACGCCGATCAGGCCTTCGGCCGCGACGCGGCCGGCCTTCTTGGCGGCCTTGGAGAGACCCTTCTTGCGCAGCCAGTCGACCGCAGCGTCCATGTTGCCGTCGTTTTCGGTCAACGCCGCCTTGCAATCCATCATGCCGGCGCCGGTCGCGTCGCGCAGTTCCGTGACCATGCTGGCCGAGATATTCGCCATATCTAAGTTCCTTCGTTCGCCGTGGGCCGCCCTCACAGGGCGGCCAGCGCAATCTTCATGTCCATGTCCAACAGCCCGGCATAACCGCCGAGCATGACGGCGGAATTACTCGGTTTCCACCGTGAGTTCCTTGGCCTTGGCGATCCAGCCGTCGACGCGGCCGGGCAAGCCCACCTCTTCGCCGACGTTGTGCGCGGCTTCCGGGCTGAACGCGGCGATCTGCGAGAAATGGAAGATGCCGATATCGTTGAGCTGCTTCTCGATGGTGGGCGAGACGCCCGTCAGCTTCTTGAGATCGTCGGCGACGCCGCGCGGGCCCGGCAGCGGTTCGAAGCCGAGGTTGCCGGTGGCGGGCCCTTCGGCCGGCACCGCCTCTGCGACCGGCTTCTCCTGAGCGCCGACGTCGATACCCATCTCGCCTTGCGCGCGCGAAATGCCGTCGATCGCCGCCTTCGCGATCAGGTCGCAGTAGAGCGAGACGGCGCGGCTGGCGTCGTCGTTGCCCGGCACGACGTAGTTGATGCCGGCCGGATCGCAATTGGTGTCGACCACCGCAGCGACCGGGATGTTGAGGCGCTTGGCCTCCTGAATCGCTATGTCTTCCTTGTTGGTGTCGATCACGAACATTAGGTCGGGAATGCCGCCCATGTCCTTGATGCCGCCGAGCGAGCGGTCGAGCTTGTCGCGCTCGCGCTGCATGGTCAGGCGCTCTTTCTTAGTGTAGCCGGCGGCCTCGTTGGAGGCGAGCATCTCCTCGAGCTTCCGCAGGCGCGCGATCGAACCGGAGATGGTTTTCCAGTTGGTCAGCGTGCCGCCGAGCCAGCGCGAGTTGACGTAGTACTGGGCGCTGCGCTTGGCAGCGTCGGCGATGGCGTCCTGCGCTTGGCGTTTGGTGCCGACGAACAGGATGCGGCCGCCCTTGGCGACGGTGTCGGACACCGCCTGCAGCGCCTGATGCAGCATCGGCACGGTCTGAGCGAGGTCGATGATGTGGATGATGTTGCGGGTGCCGAAGATGTAATCGCCCATCTTCGGGTTCCAGCGGTGGGCCTGATGGCCAAAATGGACGC
>JARRQH010000326.1:0-3693 GCA_037381985.1 Pseudolabrys sp. | reverse complement strand
CTAAAACCCGCGTCCTCGATCTCGCGGCGGCCGGCGTCTAGCATGCGCTCGATACCGGCGCCCTTCTTGATGCGCGCAGCGCTCGTGCTCAGGACGCGATAAAGCGCCGCCGCCGCCGCCCGCTGTTCCGGCGTCAGGTAGGCGTTGCGCGACGACAGCGCCAACCCGTCCTTCTCGCGCACGGTCGGCAGGCCGACCACTTTGAGTGGCAGATCGAGGTCCTTGGTCATCTGGGTGATGACGCGAAGCTGCTGGTAGTCTTTCTGCCCGAACACGGCAACGTCGGGCGCGACCTGCAGGAACAGCTTGGTGACGACGGTGGCGACGCCGCCGAAGAAATGTGGGCGGAAGCGGTCCTCGAGCCCGGCCATGGCGGGCCCGGCGACCGGGTCGATGCGGGTGGCGAAGCCCTCCGGATACATGACCTCGGCCGAGGGCGCCCAGATCAGGTCCGCCTTTTCCGCCCGCAAGGCCGCGACATCGGCCGCCATCTGGCGCGGGTAGCTGGCGAAGTCCTCGTGCGGGGCGAACTGGGTCGGGTTAACGAAGATCGAGACCACGACGCGGCGGGCGCGTTTTCGCGCCTCGCGCACCAGCGCCAGATGGCCGGCGTGCAGCGCGCCCATGGTCGGCACCAGGGCGACGTCGTGGCCGGCGCGGCGAAAGGGCGCGAGAGCGTGGCGCAGCGCGGAAACCGTGCGCACCACCGGGGGTCGATCGGCCATGGAAGAGGGGCCCTGTTGGCTGGTTGTCACAGATCGATACGAGGACCTAGCAAATTGGAGTCAATCGGGCCATGCGGGTTAATGGTTAAGCCACGACAAGCTTGACTAAAACCTACCAAAAATTTGAGAATTGGTAGATCAGTAGGGCGTGTCATGTTTGTCCAGTCGATCCAAGGGTCCCCGCAGTCGGCTCACGTTGTCGTGCTCGGCAACGAGAAGGGCGGCTCGGGCAAATCGACCACCGCGCTGCACATCGCCGTCGCCCTGTTGAAGGCCGGCCAGCGCGTCGCCACCATCGACCTCGACAGCCGCCAGAAAAGCTTCACCCATTACATCGAGAACCGGCGCAACTGGGCTGCCCGCGCCCGCATCGATCTCGAGCTGTCGACCCATTTCTGCATCGCGCGCGGCGAATCCGGCTCGGTCGAGGCCAACGAGGCGCGCGAGTTCGCCAATTTCTCCAAGGCCATCGGCGAGATCGAGCACACCCACGACGTGGTCGTGATCGACACCCCCGGCAACGACACCTATCTGATGCGGCTCGCCCATTCCATGGCCGACACCCTGGTCACGCCGCTCAACGACAGCTTCGTCGACTTCGACGTGCTCGCCACCCTCGACCCCACCAGCTTCTCGGTCACCGGCGAAAGCCACTACGCCGAGATGGTGCGCGAGGCGCGCCGCCAGCGCCGCCTGGTCGACGGCCGCATGACCGACTGGATCGTCATCCGCAACCGGCTCTCCGCGCTCGGCTCGCGTAACAAGCGGCTGGTGGGCGAGGGGCTGGCCGAGCTCGCCAAGCGCATGGGCTTCCGCACCATCGAAGGCTTCGCCGAGCGCGTGGTCTACCGCGAGTTCTTCCCGCGCGGCCTCACCGCGCTCGACGATCTCGACGAGAACACGCTCGGCACCCGGCCCAACATGTCGCACCTCACCGCGCGCGAGGAGGTCATCGCACTGCTCAACGCGCTGCACCTGCCGCTGTCGGAAAACGGCAAACGCCGCGCCGCCGCCCGCGCCGAGTGGTACTCGGTCATGGACCAGCCGCTCCAGGTCCACGACGTCCTCGGCTGACCTTCCACAATTCGCCAACTTGCCCCGTCATCCTGAGGTGCGAGCGTGCAGAGCACGCGAGCCTCGAAGGATGATCGGCCATGGGGGCAGGGCCGTTGCCCTTCGAGGCTCGCGCTTCGCGCGAGCACCTCAGGACGACGGACGGATGCCGCCCGCTTGGCGCCACGAATGTGTATAGTCTGTCAGCCATGACCAAGCTGACCAAAGATTCCACCGGTGAAACGCCGGCCCCGGCATCTTCCCGGCCCGAGATCGCCGAATTCCTGGAGCAGGTGCGCGCGCTCGGCACCGCCGAGACCGGCAGCGGGCGGGGGCGGCTGATCTTCGGGCTCGACGCCACCATGAGCCGGCAGCCGACCTGGGACATCGCCTGCGCGCTGCAGGCCGACATGTTCCGCGAGGCGGCGGCGGTCGGCGGCCTCGACATCCAGTTGGTCTATTTCCGCGGCCGCGACGAATGCCGCGCCTCCGGCTGGGTGGCGGATAGCGACAAGCTCGCCAAGCTCATGGGCGCCATCGACTGCCGCGGCGGCCAGACCCAGATCGGCCGCGTGCTGGCGCATGCCCGCAAGGAGCATGGCCGCAAAGCCATTCAGGCGCTGGTCTTCGTTGGCGACGCCATGGAGGAGGGGATCGGCGACCTGTGCGCCGTTGCCGGCGAACTCGGCCTCCTCGGCGTGCGTGCCTTCATGTTCCAGGAGGGCGGCGACCCGGTGACGGAGAAAGCCTATCGCGAGATTGCCCGGCTCACCCACGGCGCCTACGGCCGTTTCGACGTCGGCGCAGCCCATGAGCTTGCCGAGCTCTTGCGCGCGGTCGCCGCCTACGCCGCCGGCGGCCTCGCGGCGCTTGAGGCGCTCACCGCGCACCAGGCCGGCGGCGCGCGGAAACTTCTGGCGCAGTTGACCTGATGCCGCTGCTTCTCGGTCTCGCGGCGTTGGTGGTCGGCCTATGGGCGCTCAACGTCATATCCAAGGTCAACCCGAGCGTCGCCGCGCGCGTGGCCAAGATCGCCGGCGGCATCCTGGCGATCGCGTTCGCTGCCTTCATCGGGATGCGCGGCGCGCTGGACATCGCCATTCCGCTCGGCCTGTTCGGACTCGGCCTGCTCGGCTGGATGCCGTTTGGGCTGCCGGGCTTCGGCCGCGCCAAGAAGCGCCGCGGCCAGGCCTCGCAGGTGAAGACAGCCTATCTGGAAATGGAGCTCGACCACGACAGCGGCCGTATGCGCGGGCGCGTGCTGGCCGGCCGCCACAAGGGTGCCGCCCTCGAGCAGCTCGACGTGCAGAGCCTCGTCGGTCTCATCGGCGAGGTCGACGACGAAAGTCGCGCGCTATTGATGGCGTATCTTGACCGCCGGGATTCCCGCTGGCGTCAACACGCGCATGCGGATGCGGACTCTGGGCGCGGCGCTGCCGCGTCCAGTGGAAAAATGACCGAGCAGGAGGCCTACCAGATCCTTGGCCTGGAGCCCGGCGCCGCGCCCGACCTCATCACGCGCGCGCACCGCACGCTGATGAAGAAATTCCATCCCGACCAGGGGGGGACGTCTTACCTTGCCGCCCGTATCAATGAGGCTAAGGAAATTCTTCTTCGCCGCCATCGCTGATGCACTCCGTACGTCATCATCAGCGGCTCCTGCTCGGCTCGACGCGAAATCCCATTATCGTTCTTATCGGCGTCGCACTCTTTTTGCCGGTGCGTGCCCGTGGCCGGGCCCCTTCGTCGGGCCGGCGACGACCAACCTAAGGGCAGATCGTTAATTCAATTCTTAATTTTTGAGCATCAGGCAGGGGATATCGCTGCGCCGGAGGTGCTTGCTGGCGGTTTCCGCCTGGTGCCGGTCGAGGCCGGCGAAACGGGCGCGATAGAGCGATTTCTTGCCCTTGGCGAT
>JARRQH010000325.1:0-6362 GCA_037381985.1 Pseudolabrys sp. | reverse complement strand
CCGCCGGTCAGCCGCTCGATCACCGAGCGCACGGTGTCGCCCAGGTGCTTACGGTCGTGCACGGCGTTCAGCAGCGGCGCGGCCGCGCCCGAGCGGCGCAGTAGGGCTTCGGCGTTCGGCCGCATGATGGGGTCGTCCCAGGAGCCGCGCACCACGAAGGGCAGGGCGAACGGCTCGGCGGCGGCGGTCTTGTCGCCGCCGTCGCTCGCCACCAGCGTGGCGGTGCCCGTGAGGTCGAGATCGCGCCCGGGGATCGAGGCGGTACCGGCGAGCGCCACCGTCACCGCCGGGCCGGCGAGCTTCACGTCCTGCACGTTGGCCCTGCCGTTGACGATCTTGAGCGCCACGTCGAACTTGTTGAACGGCGTCGTACCGCTGCGGAAATCGCCGACGCCGGAGAGCGGCCGCCGCTTCAGCCGGCGCAGCAGTTCCTCGACGTTGAAGCCGACCAGCGCGCCCTTCTCGCCGCTGAGCTTGGCGGAGCCGTTCATGTTGCGGGCGACGCCCAGCACGCTTTCGCCCTTGCCGTTGACGGCGAGCGTCATGTTGCCCTTGCCCTCCAGCTTTCGCAGCCCGAACAACTGGTCGAGGCACGACCGCAGGTCCACGCCGGTGAACTGCAGGTGCGACTTCACATTGACGCCGGAAGCGACGTTGGCCATCGCGATCGAGCCCTTGATCACGCCGCCATAGGCCCGCGCCTCGCCGACGGTGATCGTCAGATCGCCGTCGCGCAGGTTGGCGCCGATGGCGGTGCGCCCGAGCTTGGCGTCTCCGATCACTACCTTGGCCGCCGACAGCCGCAGGTCGAGGTTCATGCCGGTTAGGCCCGCGAGGCTGATGCGGGTATCGTTCCACTCGTGCTGGTTGGCGGCGAGCAGCCGCGCGGTGGAGATGTAGGGCGTGAGATCGAGCGTGTCGGCGGCGAGCGTGCCCTGCACGGTGCGGTGGCCTAGGGAATCGAAGGTCAGCACGCCCCGAGCGGTGTTGCCGTCGAGATCGATGTTGACGTTGGTCAAGCCCACGATGCCGCCGGTGACGTCGGTCTTGGCCTTGATCGCGAAGCGCCCGAAGCCGCCGCCGGGCAGCGGTCGCTGGCCCATCCAGATCATGGCGTCGCGCAGCGATTGGGTATCGGCGGCGAGCGTACCTTGGATCTTCAGTGTCGGCTGCGTGCTCATGGTGCCTTCGAAGGCACCTTTCAGCGAATTGCCGGCGAGCCTGAGCTTGACGCCGGTCTTCTTGCCGGTGAGCGCGGCGGCGAAATCGCCGAGCGTGAGCGAGGCGTCGACCGGCTCGTCGTGCCAGATGAAGCGGCCGGTGGCGCCGAAGCTGGTCGAGATCGACGGCCAGGCCAGCGACACCTGCACGTCGTCGAGCGTTTCCGAGATCTTGCGGTGGGGATCGCGCACCACCACCGTGCCGCTGTCGATGCGCATCTCGGAGAACGCCGTGGCCGAGCGCTGGGCGTTCGGCTTCTGGCTTGCGGCAAGCGCGTGGACCAGCCCGGACCAATTGGAGTGGCCGTCCGCGCCGACGTCGACCATGATCGTCGGGTGGTCGAGCGAGACGTCGGCGATCTCCACCCTGCCGATCAGCAGCGGGAAGAAACGCAGGCGCGCGGTCAGGTGCTGGGCGGTGAGCGCGGGCTTGTCGGTCGGGCCCAGCATCACGTCGGCGAAGCTCACTCGGCCGGAGGGGAACAGCGACACGCTGACGCGGCCGCGCAGGGTCGGGTTCAGGCCGGTGACGGCACGGATTTCGCTCAGCACCTGCCGGCGCACGGTATCGGCGGAGATCAGGACCTTGGCGGTGAGCAGCACGCCGGCCGCCGCCACGACCAGCGCGAGCACCACGAAACCCACGCGTTTGAGGCCGGTAACGGCGGTCAAGGGGAAATCCGGTTGTTTTTCGGTATCGACTGCCGAGGAATTATATCATCGGCCATGGCTGAGCCAACCATGGTGGTGCTCTGTGACCCTTTCATGGCCAGGATTTCCCATAGCCGGAGGATAGTTAGCGCAAACCGGCCGCCGCCGAAATAGGCGGACGAAATGGCTACTGCGCCAGCACCCGCGTCGCGGGAAACGCCACCTCCACCAGGGTGCCATCGTCGACGCGGCTGGAGATGGCAAAGCGCGCGTGGTTGGCTTCCGCCAAGGCCTTGGTGATCGGCAGCGCCAGCCCGGTGCCGCTCGCCCCCCAGCGCGACGTGGTGGCGAGCTGGCGGAACGGCTCGAGCGCGTTCTGCAGCTCCTTGTCGCTCATGCCGGTGCCGGTGTCGCGCACGCGCAGGACCACCTCGTTGGTGTCGGTGAGCGCGGTGGAGACGATGACCTGGCCGCCGGCGCCGGTGAACCTGATCGAGTTCGACAGCACGTTGAGGACGATCTGCCGCACCGAGCGCGCGTCCGCCACCACCGCCGGCAGGTTCGGTGGCAACGAGGTGCGGATGATGACCCGCTCGCGGTTCGCTTCCGGCTGCCCGAGGGCGACGCACTCCTGCACCAGCTCGTTGAGGTTGACGCTGACGAAGGACAGTTCGAGTTTGCCGGCCTCGATCTTGGAGAGGTCGAGCAGGTCGTTGAGCAGCGCCACCAGATGGCTGCCGGAGGTGTGGATGTCCTTCAGGTATTGCGTGTAGCGCTCGTTGCCCAGCGCGCCAAAGCGCTCGTCGATCATCACTTCGGAAAAGCCGATGATGGCGTTGAGCGGCGTGCGGATCTCGTGGCTGATCTTGGCGAGGAATTCGGACTTGGCGGTGGATTCCTTTTCCGCCTGCCGGCGCGCGGCGATCAGCTCTTCTTCACTTCGCTTCCAGGCGGTGACGTCACGCATCACCGCGCACAGCTTCTCGCCGTCCTCGACCTTGCCGATGGTGACGTGCAGCGGCACCAGCCCGCCCTGGCGCACGCGGCCGATGGCCTCGCGGCCGGCTTCCAGCCCGCGGCCGCGTGCCACGCGGTCGAGATAGTCGGTGATGCCGTGCCGGCTCTCGGCCGCGAACAGGTCACCGAGCGACAGCTCCGTGAGGTCGGCCGCCTCGTAGCCGAACAGCGCCTGCGCGCTGCGGTTCGCCGACAGCACGCGACCGGCGCGGTCGAGCACCAGCACGCCGTCGGTGGCGGTGTCGAGGATCGCCTTGATCTCCTGGTTCTCGGATTCCAGGCGGTGCAGCGCGGATTCGGTCGCGCGCGCCTGCACCTGGTCGGTGCCCGGCTGGGTGTTGATCATCAGGACCAGCGCGTTGTCGCCGTTCCAGGCGACGCTGAACAGGCGTCCTTGCACCGCGCGCTGGTTGCCGTTGACGGTGGTGATGGTGAGCGGCTTGGCGCCGTTGGTGGCGCCGGAGCGCTCGTCCTTGGAGGCCGGGTCCTCTTGGCTCTCGATAAACAGGCTGTCGAGGCCGCCGGCTTCGTTGAGCGCGCCCAGCGAGTCGTAGCCGGTCCAGTCCAGGAACGCCTTGTTGGCGTAGAGCAGGTTGTTGAGCCGGTAGACCAGGATGCCCGGGCGCGGCGGCGGCGGGTAGGCGATCAACGGCGCTTCGGGCTTCTGGGGCTCGGGCGTGTTGGGCTCGGGCTCTTGGGGCGCTGCCGACACCGGCGACACGGGCGGCTGCGACGGCGCGCCGGGCACCCGTTTCAGCCGCTCGCTCAGCTCGCGTGCCAGCTCCTTGAAAGCGCTGTGCTCGCCGGGGCTCAGCGCCGGCGCGCGCTCGGTCACCAGCGGCGGCATCTCACGCGGCGGCTCCGGTTGCGGGGCACGGAACGGCACGACCGTGGGCGCCGGCGCGCCCGGCGCTTCCCGCCCTTGCGGCGGCGCCGTGGTGCCGTGCCCGCGGTGCTGCTCCAGCATCGCCAGCTTGTCCATGTCGCGGCAGATGCCGAAGCCGCGATAGCCGGCGTACTGGCGGTCGCGGTCGAATACCGGCAGGCCGGACATCTCGATCGGCAGTCGCTCGCCGGTTTCGTCGGTCGGCCAGTCGACGACGATACCGCTCCAGGTGCTGTGCAGGTCGAGCGCGCGCGCGATCTGCCCGCTTTGGTCGATCTTGAGCGTCGCGGCGATTTCGGACCAGGGCCGGATCAGCACCGCGGCGGTGTTGGGGCCGATGAGGCGCGCGAAGTCCTCGACGCCGTGGGTGAAGCGGTTGCTGGTGTCCATCTGCCAGACGAAGCGCAGGGGCCCGCGACGCTGCAGCGTCTCCGTCTCCGGCGTAGCGGGCTCGGCGGCGGCCGGGTTGGGCGCGGTCGGCGGCGCCGGCACCGAGACGATGTCGGGCGCCGGCGGCGTGGCCGGCAGCGGCGGCGCTTCGCCGATGAACACCGCCAGCAGCAGGAAGGTCTGGCCGGCACCCAACCGCCAGAGCGCGAGATGGCCGGCCGCGCAATTGCCCAAGGCTTTGCCGTCGAGCGTCGCCTGGCGCGCGAGCTGGGCGGCGTTGAGCGTGGCGAGGTCGCGGCCGTGGGCGAGGCGGTCGCGGGCCTCGTCTTTGGCCTCGATCAGTTCGCCGTCGGCGGTGAAGATCGCCGCCGGCTGATCGATGTCGGCGAGCACGCGGCGTGCGCGTTCGGGCAAGGGCAGGTCGGTGCCGGTGCGCTCGGTCGAGACCACCAGCACGGCGGTGCCGTTGTCGGCGAGCGTCAGGCGCGAGCACTGGCACACCAGCGCGCCGCCGAGGTGGGCGCCGAAGCCGCGCAGGCGCTCCAGCCGCAGCGTGCCGATCTGCGGCAATGTGCCGGCGAGCCGCGCGATCTGCATTGCCGCCGGATGCTCCGGCGCGAAGCGCAGGTCGGCGAGGGCTGCCGGCGTGGCGCCGTCGAAGATGGCGGCGCCGACCGGATTGGCCCACAGGACGCGGCCAGCGTCGGGCGACCACAGCCACGCCGGCTCAGGCGCGAGCGCATGAGCCGCCAGCCGTGGGTCGCTCAATCCGATGCTGTGAATGTCGCGCCCCATCATGGTTTCGTCACAGGAATTAGAACTAATGAAGCATTAATAGGGCTACGGCGGGGGCCCGTAAACGCGGACCCCCGCCTACCCCCGGGTTCAATCGGTGCTAACCTTAACGATGCCGGTTCCGGCCCTGGCGTGGCGGGTGCCGCGAACCCAGTTAGAGTGTTAACGCCGGGGCCGAGGCCGAGTAGCGCCGGTTCCGTGCTTCCGGCGGCGGCGTTTCGCAGAGTCGAGTTTCGACGAACATCGAACATGGAGATGGTCATGGCTAATGAAAACGGCATGAATTTCGAGATTCCCGCGGAAATGCGGGCGATGGCCGAAAAGAGCGTGGAACAGGCGCGGCAGGCCTTCGATACCTTCGCCGCCGCTGCCAAGCACGCCGTCGACACCGCCGAGAACCAGGCCAAGGGCGCGCAGGCCGGCGCCAAGGAGGCCAGCGAGCTCGCCATGCAGTTTGCCGAGCGCAACATCGCGTCGTCCTTCGAGTTCGCCCAGAAGCTGGTCCACGCCAAGGACGCCCAGGAGGTCATGCAGTTGCAGACCGAGTACACCAAGAACCAGATGGCGACGCTTTCCGAGCAGGCCAAGGAACTCGGCCAGAAGGCCACCAAGATCACTGGGAAGGGCTAGCGCGCGTCCGCCTGGAAATTATTTTCCTTTAAAATTAATCCGGTAAGGGCTCCGGAGCGGGCATCCTCGGTCTTTTTTTGTGCGATGCAATATTTTTGTTGCGACGCACCCAAGGGCGGTGCTATATAAGTGTTTGTGAGGCTCGCACCGGGTTTTTTGTCGGCGGGCCGCCAGATTGCGCGAGCTGATTGCTGCCGAGGGCGGAACGGTTCGCGAAGCCTGATGACCAGCCGCCCTCATTGCCGAGGAGTCGTGCCATGACCGACACGAGTCACGAAATGTCGATTGAGACCGAGGTCGTCCCCGAGGTCACAGCCGAAGCCGTGACCGAAACTCCCGTCGAACCCCCGAAACCCACAGCCACGGTGTACAATATGTCACAGTTCGAGATGCCCAAATTCGAAATGCCGACCATGGAAATGCCGAAAATGGAAGTGCCGGCGGCCTTCCGCGAGTTCGCGGAGAAGGGCCTGTCGCAGGCCAAGGATAACTACGAGAAGATGAAGTCGATGGCCGAAGAAACCACCGACATGTTCGAGGGTACCTACAACACGGCCTGCAAGGGCTGCACCGACTACGGCCTGAAGATGATCGAGACCGCGCGCGCCAACAGCGACGCCGCCTTCGATCTGATGACCAGCCTCATGGGCGTGAAGTCGTACTCGGAAGCGGTCGAGCTGACCTCCGGCTATATGCGCAAGCAGTTCGAGACCCTGACCACGCAGGCCAAAGAGTTCTCCGAGCACGCGCAGAAGATCGCCACCGACACCGCC
>JARRQH010000324.1:0-3719 GCA_037381985.1 Pseudolabrys sp. | reverse complement strand
CGGCACGCTCAGCAACGCGCCGCCTACACTCATTGTCTACGCGGTCGAGGGAGTGTGCTTCGACGGTGGCGCGCCGATGACGGCCGCGGTGGCGGCGGCCGCCGATGACGTGGCGCGGCGCGTGGTCGACGAGGTCCGGCACCTGACGCACGCCGCCGGCCTCCCAGTCCCCTAGACCGCCTCGGGCGCGCCGCGCGCCTTGCGGCGCCAGGCGTCGGGCGTCATGCCCTCGCGGTCGCGGAAGACGTGGATCAGGTGTGACAGGTCGCAGAAGCCGGTCGCGGCCGCGATGTCGGTCACCGATTTGGTCGAGCTGCCGAGCAGCAGGCGGGCTTGCGACAGCCGCACCCGCAGGAATGCCTCGCCTGGGGTCAGGCCGAGCGCGAGCCGGAAATGACGCTCCAGCCGGCGGCGGCTGACGCCGAGCCATTCCGCGACGTCCGACACGGACGGCGGGCTGTCGAGGTTCTGCTGAATGTGCAGCAGCGCCTTGCGCACCAGATCGTCGCGCGACTTCAATTCCAGCGGCAGGCCGGGTTGCGGCCGGTCGCCGGCCATGGCCTCGTCGATGATCATGATGCTCAGGCTCTTGCTGGCGGCGACGTGCCCGATGTGCTTGTCCACCAGATAGGCGGCCAGATGCGCCGAGCTGTGCCCGCCCGAGCAGGTCAGCCGGTCCCGGTCCACCACGAAGATCTGGTCCGACACCGGCCGGGCGGCCTCGAACCGCTCGATGAACTCGTCGTGGTGGAACCAGCTGACGCAACAGCGGTAGCCGTCGAGCAGGCCGGCTTCGTGCAGCAGGAAGACGCCGGTACAGAGCCCGACGAGGGGCGTGCCGGCGCGCGCCGCCGACCTGAGAAAAGCGACGCTCTGCGGGGACAGGCCGCGGGCGTCCTGCATCACGCCGCCGACCACCACCACATAGTCGTATTGCGCCGCGTTGTGCAGGCGGGCGGTCGGCTGAACCTTGACGCCGCAGCTCGAGCGCACCGCGTTCATGTCCTCCGACAGCACGGTCCATTCGCAATGGATCGGGCGCGAGCGGTCGGCCTCGTCGGCGGCAAGCCGCAGTACGTCCACGAAGTTGGCGAACGCAGAAAGCGTGAAGTTGTCCGCGAGCAGGAAGGCCACGCTGAGGTGCTTCCGGCCGGCTTTGCGCGGGGAGGGGTCCGGGGCCATGGCGCAATCATACAGGATAGTCGTCGCAAACTTCCAGTCTTGTTAGCCCGGGGAGGACTACGGCTCGAAAAACCGAGGTTGCCGAGGCTGGCCTCCCATGACCCACTTTTCCGCGCTGTCGCTGCTGACCAACGCCCTGACGGGCCACAAGAGGTGGACGGCCCAATGGCCGGACAGCCAGCCGAAACAGGAATACGACGTCGTCATCGTCGGTGCCGGCGGGCACGGGCTAGGGGCGGCCTACTACCTGGCCAAACAGCACGGCATCACCAATGTGGCGGTGATCGACAAGGGCTGGCTGGGGGGCGGCAACACCGGCCGGAACACCACGATCGTCCGCTCCAACTATCTCTATGACGAGAGCGCCGGGCTCTATGACCACGCGCTCGACCTGTGGCAGGGCCTCAGCCAGGATCTGAACTACAACGTCATGTACTCCAACCGCGGGGTCTTGATGCTGGCGCACAACGTGCACGACGTGCAGAGCACGCAGCGCCATATCCATGCCAACCGTCTCAACGGCGTTGACAATCAGTGGCTGACCCCCGAGGAGGCCAAGGCCTACTGCCCGCCGCTCAATATCTCGCCGAACGCGCGCTATCCGGTGCTGGGCGCCGCGCTGCAGAAGCGCGCGGGAACCGCCCGCCTCGACGCCGTGGCGTGGGCTATGCGCGCGGCGCCGCCATGCGCGGGGTCGACATCATCCAGAACTGCCCGGTCACGGCGATCCGGCGCGGGCCCGACGGCCGCGTCAGCGGGGTCGAGACCGCCAAGGGCTTCATCAAAGCCAAGAAGGTCGCGGTGTCGGCCGCGGGCCACACCAGCGTCGTCATGCAGAGCGCCGACGTCCGGCTGCCGCTGGAGAGCTACCCGCTGCAGGCACTCGTCTCTGAGCCGGTCAAGCCGATTTTCCCCTGCGTGACCATGTCGAACACGGTGCACGCCTATATCAGCCAGTCCGACAAGGGCGAACTGGTCATCGGCTCGGGCACCGACCAATACACCAGTTACTCTCAGCGCGGCGGCCTGCCGCTGATCGAGCATACGGTGGCGGCGATCTGCGAGATTTTCCCGATCTTCAACCGCATGCGAATGCTGCGCAAATGGGGCGGCATCGTCGACGTGACGCCGGATCGCTCGGCGATCGTCGGCAAGACGCCGGTGCCAGGGCTCTACGTCAATTGCGGCTGGGGCACCGGCGGCTTCAAGGCAACGCCGGGCGCCGCGCATACGCTGGCCTGGACCGTCGCCAAGGACGAGCCGCACCCGATCAATGCGCCTTTCACCCTCGAGCGGTTCACCACCGGCCGCCTGATCGACGAAGCCGCCGCGGCTGCCGTCGCGCACTGAGGAACACAAGGGCCATGCTCCTGATCCATTGCCCCTATTGCAACGAAACCCTGCCGGAAGCGGAGTTCACCTATGCCGGCGAGGCGCACATTGCGCGGCCGGCCAATCCCATGGCGACCAGCGACGAAGAATGGCGGGATTTTCTCTTCATCCGCAGCAACGTGCGGGGGCCGCACTTCGAGCGCTGGCGGCATTTCCACGGTTGCGGCCGCTTCTTCAATGCGGTGCGCGACACCGTGAGCGACAGGTTCCTGACCACTTATGAGGCGGGCGCCCCGCGTCCCGACCTTGCCACCTTGAAGGCGGCCGCAGAATGACACGCTTTCGTGTTGCCGGCCGCGGCCGGATCGACCATGACCGGCCGGTGAAGTTCACCTTCGACGGCAGGACCGTCGAGGGCCGCGCCGGCGACACCGTCGCCTCGGCCTTGCTGGCCAATGGCATGCACCTGATGGGACGTTCGTTCAAGTATCATCGGCCGCGCGGGCCCGTCTCGGCCGGTTCGGAAGAGCCTAGTGCGCTGATCGGCACGCGCCGCGGGCCGGGCCGGTTCGAGCCCAACACGCGGGCCACTGTGCAGGAAATCTGGAACGGCCTCGAAGCGACCAGCCAGAACAAGTATCCGAGCCTGACGTTCGACATCGGCGCCGTAAACGACCGCGCCTACATGCTGTTTACGGCCGGCTTCTACTACAAGACCTTCATGTGGCCGAAGAGCTTCTGGGACAAGGTCTACGAGCCCTTCATCCGCGCCGCGGCCGGGCTTGGCGTTTCGCCGAGCGAGCCGGACCCCGACGCCTATGCATCGCGCTATCTGCACACCGACGTCCTGGTGATCGGGGCGGGGCCGGCGGGTTTGGCGGCGGCTCTCAGCGCCGCGCGGTCGGGCCTGCGGGTGACGCTGGTCGACGAAAACCCGGAGGCCGGTGGCACGCTGTTGAGCGAGCCACAGGCTGAAATCGACGGCACGCCGGCGTGGGACTGGCTCGCCGCCACGCTCAAGGAACTCGCCGGCCTCGGCGTCCGGATCATGATCCGGACCACCGCCATCGGCTACTACCACCAGAACATGGTGGGGCTGTGCCAGAAGCTCACCGACCATCTGGAAGCGCCGCCGGCGGACATGCCGCGCGAGCGGTTGTGGCGGGTGCGGGCCGGGCAGGTCGTGCTGGCGCAGGGTGCGCTGG
>JARRQH010000323.1:0-3725 GCA_037381985.1 Pseudolabrys sp. | reverse complement strand
ATGTCGCGAGGCGTCGAGGCCCGTGGGTCTGAGCACTTTTAGTTTGCGCACTCTGCGTAGACTTGAGTGCGCCCAGACCCGACAGCGTCCCGCGCGCCCTCGGTTCTTGTTCGAAGGCGAGCGGCCTATCCGCCGAAGCGCCCCCAAAAGGCGTTGACGGGCGAAGACGGACGGAAACGAGCGACGGCTTACCCGGGGCCGACCAAAGAACACGGGCGGCAGAGCTATGCGTCAAGGGCCGCTCGCCTCAAGCCGCCGCCCCGTGCACCATCGCCAGCTCCGCCGGTTCCGGACGGTGCCCCTTGAGATAGAGCGCGCAGGTGGTGCGCAGCATCGATGCGAAGTTCGGGATCTCGCCGTGGATCTCCAGCGCCTCGGTGTAGAGCGTGGAGACGAACTTCGGCGTCGACAAGTTCTGGCTGGCGGCGATCTCGTCGAGCAGCTTCCAGAACGCGGCCTCGAGCTGGATCGACGTCGAGTGGCCGCCGATGCGCACGGATCGGTTGACCGGCTTGAAGCCCTCGGGATCCTGGCCTGCGAAAACCTGGCACATGTCGACCTCCCTTTGTTCCCGCCCGTATTCGTTCCCGCCCGTGTTCGGGCTCCGCCAATGCGCGCTGCCGCCGGCGACTGGCCAGGAACCGGGCAGGCTTGTGATGTCTTTTGGCCCGCCGATTGTCGTCCAAAGCCGATGAAACTCAAGCAAAAAAGCCATGCGGCGCTGCAAAACCCGCTTGCGTTCGCGGGGCAGCGGCCACGGCTGAGCCAGCCCCAAACGGGGTAGCGGACTGCCACCAAACCGGGCCGCCCGGCGCGATACTTATTCCAGTTCAAATCCAGGCAATCGCGACGGACGCGCAAGCGAGTACACGGCAGAAGGCGGAACAAGACTTGGCAAAAGCAATCCACTCGATGATCCGCGTTCTCGACGAAGCCCGCTCCGTCGACTTCTACCGCAAGACCTTTGCCCTCGACATCGCCGACCGGCTGGACTTCGACTCCTTCACGCTCGTCTACCTGCGCAACGCGGAAAACGACTTCGAGGTCGAACTGACGATCAACAAGGGCCGCGACAAGCCCTATGACCTCGGCGACGGCTACGGCCACATCGCCTTCTGCGTCGACGATCTCGACGCCGAGCACGCCCGCTTCGTCGAGCTGGGCCTCGCGCCGCGCGACATCGTCGAGTTCAATCGCGACGGCGCTTTGCTGGCGCGCTTCTTCTTCGTCGAGGACCCCGACGGCTACAAGATCGAAATGTTGCAGCGGCACGGCCGGTACCGCTGACGCCAAGATGAGCGCGGCCCCAAAGCTGGCGCCAACATAAGGAGGAAACGGATATGACGACTGTTCATCAAGACAGTGCGGCGGGCTTGTCCCGGCGCGAGTTGTTGAAGCACGGCGGCACGGCGGGCGCCCTGATGGCGCTGGTCGTCAGCGGCGGTGCGGTCCTGAGCGCCGATCGCGCCTGGGGCATGAAGACCGGCGCGCTGACGCCGCAGACCATGGCGACGCTGATCCAGCTCGCCCGCGACATCTATCCCCACGACCAGGTCGCCGACAAATACTACGCCATCGCCATGAAGGCGCACGAGGTCGAAGCGGCCAAGAGCGAAGCCCACCGCGTCCTGATCGAAGAGGGCGTGGCCGATCTCGACAAGCGCGCCGGCGCCAACGGCTATCGCGGCGTCGGCTGGGAAAGCGATCGCGTCGCGATCCTGCGCACCATCGAGACGACACCGTTCTTCCAGGCCGTCCGCGGCGGACTCGTGGTCGGTCTCTATAATCAGCACTCGCTCTGGCCGATCTTCGGCTACCAGGGCGAGTCCTTCTCCAAGGGCGGCTACATCCACCGCGGCTTCAACGACATCGACTGGCTGTGAGCGCGCAGGCTCGCGCGACCACCGAACAATAACGATATTCTCCGGGAGAAATGACCATGGCAGCGCCGTTTGATCTCAAGGACGACAGTGTGGTCGTCATCATCGGTTCGGGCGCCGGCGGCGGCACGCTCGGCAACGAGCTGGCGCAGAAGGGCATCAATGTCGTGATCCTCGAAGCGGGCGCGCGGCACGAATTCACCGACTTCATCAACGACGAATGGGCCTCGTTCCAGCAACTGGCCTGGAAGGACAAGCGCACGACCTCCGGCGATTGGCGCGTGCACAAGGACTTCCCCAACCTGCCGGCTTGGATCGTCAAGGCGGTCGGCGGCTCAACCACGCACTGGGCCGGCGCCTCGCTGCGCTTCCAGGAGCACGAGTTCAAGACGCTGTCGACCTACGGCAAGCTCGCCGGCGCCAACCTGCTCGACTGGCCGATCACGCTCAAGGAAATGGAGCCCTACTACGTCAAGGCCGAGGACAAGATGGGCGTCACCCGCACCAACGGCATTCCCGGCCTGCCCGGCAACAACAATTTCAAGGTACTGAAGGCCGGCGCCGATAAGCTCGGCTACAAGGAATGCTCCACCGGCCGCATGGCGATCAACTCGCAACCGCGCGATGGACGCAATGCGTGCCAGCAGACCGGTTTCTGTTTCCAAGGCTGCAAGTTCGGCGCCAAGTGGTCGACGCTCTACACCGAGATCCCCAAGGGCGAGAAGACCGGCCACATGGAGGTCCGGCCCAATTCGATGGTGATCAAGATCAATCACGACAAGTCGGGCAAGGTGACCGGCGTCGTCTACGCCGACAAGAACGGCAAGATGCACGAGCAGAAGGCGCGCATCGTCGCGGTCGCCGGCAATTCGATCGAGAGCCCGCGCCTGCTGCTCAATTCGGAATCGAGCATGTTCCCGCAGGGGCTGGCCAATTCCTCCGGCCAGGTCGGCAAGAACTACATGCGCCACACCACCGGCTCGGTCTACGCGATCTTTCCCAAGCCGGTGCACATGTATCGCGGCACCACCATGGCCGGCATCGTCCGCGACGAGGCGCGCAACGACCCGTCGCGCGGCTTCGTCGGCGGCTACGAGTTCGAGACGCTGTCGCTCGGCCTGCCGTTCATGGCCGCGTTCCTCGATCCCGGCGCCTGGGGCCGGTCGTTCACCACGGCGCTCGACCACTACACCCACATGGCCGGCATCTGGATCGTCGGCGAGGACATGCCGCGCGAGCAGAACCGCATCACGCTGCATGCCGAGATGAAGGACGAGCACGGCATGCCGATCGCCGACGTGCATTTCGACGATCACGACAACGACACGGCGATGCGCAACCACGCCTACAAGCAGGGCCAGGCGCTCTACGATGCGGTCGGGGCGACCCGCACCTTCCCGACGCCGCCCTACCCCTCGACCCATAATCTCGGCACCAACCGCATGAGCGAGAAGCCGGCCGACGGCGTCGTCAACAGGTACGGCCAGGCCCACGACGTCAAGAACCTGTTCGTCTCCGACGGCAGCCAGTTCACGACCGGCGGCGCGGAAAACCCGACGCTGACCATCGTCTCGCTCGCCATCCGCCAGGCCGACTACATCGCCAAGCAGATGTCGCAAAAGGCGATCTGAGAAGCGCGATCTGAGAAGCGCGCGAAATCAAGACGGCGTCCGGGGTCCCGGGCGCCGTTTTATCGTGCGCTCTCGCGGCGCCCATGCGCGTGCCAAGCGGCTAAAGCGGCGCACCCGGAACTCGCCCGTTCACTCTGGTGTTGGCAGGCGGCGCCATTCCCCGCCACAATGCAAGCCTGTGATCGTCCGTACAGAGTGCCCCATGACCGCGACC
>JARRQH010000322.1:4937-9383 GCA_037381985.1 Pseudolabrys sp. | reverse complement strand
CGGTCGTGCAGCTGTTCGAGCCCCAAGGCCTGCCGAAGATGATGCGGGTGACGGTCCCGCTCGGCATGCAGATCCAGCACGGCACCCGCGTGATCATCGACAACGGCACGCCGGTGAACGAGCCCTACCGGATCTGCATCCCGCGGGGTTGCTTCTCGGACTATCCGGTCAGCGACGACATGATCAAGCAGATGAAGAAGGGCAAGACGCTGACCGTGCAGGCGATCAACGCGCAGGGCCGCACCATCAGCCTGCCGCTGCCGCTGAAGGAATTCGCCAAGGCGTCCGACGGCCCGCCGACCGACCCCAAGGTGTTCGAGGCGCAACAGCGCAAGCTGCAGGAAGAGCTACAGAAGAAAGCGGAAGAGGCGCGCAAGCGGCTCGAGGCCCAGAAGCCCGGCGCGACCAAGAAATAGCGCTGCGCCGAATTGCTTCGCTGATACAAAGCAAAAGCGCGGGCCCGGGCCCGCGCTTTTTTATTGCCGGTCATTCCGGGCGCGCCGAAAGCGCGAACCCGGGATAACGGAAATTCTCAATTCAACTGGTTATGGCGCGGGCGGTAGCCGTTGCTGTCGTCCCAATCGAACGTCTCGGCGACGTCCGGATGGCGGATCGGCTCGCCGGATTCGTCGGGCAGCAGGTTCTGCTCGGAAACGTAGGCGATGTACTCGGTCTCGTCGTTCTCGGCGTAGAGGTGGTAGTAGGGCTGGTCCTTGCTGGTAGGGCTGGTCCTTGCTGGGTCGCACGGTATGCGGAATCGATTCCCACCATTCCTCGGTGTTGGCTAACTCCGGGTCGATGTCGAACACGACGCCGCGGAACGGATAGAGGCGGTGTTTCACCACCTGGCCGATCATGTACTTGGCGTTACGCATCTTGTTCATGGACCGACCCAATAGTGCATTCCGCGGCGCTTCGCCAGCGCCGTGGTGTGACAGTAAAACCCCTTCAATATCAGTGCCTTCTCAGAGCCCGTAGCGCGCCGCCATGTCCTGGTCCTTGGCCGCGACGATCTTGGCCAAGTCCAGCAGCACCTTGGCCTGCTTCCAGGTGGCGTCGTCCTGCATCTTGCCGTCGATCATGACGGCGCCGGCGCCGTCCGGCATGGCATCGACGATCTTCTTGGCGAAGGCCACTTCGCCCGGGTCGGGCGAATAGACCTTCTTGGCGATGGCGATCTGGGAAGGATGCAGCGACCACGCGCCGACGCAGCCGAGCAGGAAGGCGTTGCGGAATTGCGTTTCGCAGGCCGCCGGATCGGCGAAGTCGCCGAACGGCCCGTAGAACGCCTTGATGCCGGCGGCGGCACAGGCGTCGACCATCTTGGCAATGGTGTAGTGCCAGAGGTCCTGCTGATAAGCCGCGCGCGCCGCGTCAGGGTTCGCCGGATCGGGATCGGCCAGCACCTTGTACTCGGGATGGCCGCCGCCGACGCGCGTGGTCTTCATGGCCCGCGAGGCGGCAAGATCCGCGGGGCCGAGGCTCATGCCGTGCATGCGCGGGGAGGCTGTGGCGATGGCCTCGACGTTGTTGACCCCTTGCGCCGTCTCCAGGATGGCGTGGATCAGGATCGGCTTTTTGACCTGATGGCGCGCCTCGAGCTGCGCCAGCAACTGGTCAAGGTAGTGGATGTCCCAGGGCCCGTCGACCTTGGGCAGCATGATGACGTCGAGCTTGTCGCCAACGGCGCCAACGATCTCTGTAATGTCGTCGAGCGCCCACGGCGAATTGAGCGCGTTGATGCGGGTCCACAGGCCGGTCGAGCCGAAATCGGTGGCCTTGGCCATGGCGATGAAGCCGTCGCGCGCCGCCTGCTTGGCGTCGATCGGAATGGCGTCTTCCAGGTTGCCCAGCACCACGTCGACTTGCGCGACCAGGTCGGGCACCTTGGCGCGCATCTTCTCGACGTGCGGCGGCACGAAGTGAATCATGCGCTCGAGCCGCACTGGCAGTTCGCGCATGGGGGCGGGCGCGCCGATGGCGAGCGGTTGGAAAAACTGGCGGGGAGGTTTCATGGCGTTCAAATCGGGCTTCGGCTTGAGGTCTGCTGCGGGTTCTTGTGGGTTCGGTAACACGGCGTGGACACCGGTCTTTTCAAAAGGCGGCTCCGCCGTCTAGAGCAATGCAAAGGCTACGCCAAGCTACCTCAAAGTCACACAGCGTGGCCTCTCATCACTTGCTTTAGGAATTTTCTGGAAGCTATTGAATGATCGACGTTATTAATCTCGCGTTGCCGTTCTTCGGGCTGATCGTGATCGGCTTCGTGTGCGGCCGGATCAAGCAGATTCCCGACACCGCGCTCGGCTGGATGAACTTCTTCATCGTCTATGTCTCGCTGCCGGCGCTGTTCTACCGCATCCTGGCGCAGACCCCCCTCGACCAACTCGCCCAGGTCGACTTCATCTTCGCCACCACGCTCGCGACGTTCTGGGCCTTCGCCATCTCGTTCGCCATCGGCATGGTGATCCGCAAGGGTGACATCGGCGAATCCGCCATCGCGGGGCTGGCCGGCGGCTACGGCAATATCGGCTACATGGGCCCTGGGCTGGCGCTGGCGACGCTCGGCCAGCAGGCCGCCGTGCCGGTGGCGCTGATCTTCTGCTTCGACAACATCATCCTCTTCACCATGGTGCCGTTCCTGATGGCGCTGCGTGGCAAGCAGCCCATGAGCGTGGGCGCGGTGACGTGGGAAGTGGTCAAGCGCGTCGCCGGCCATCCGCTGATCATCGCCAGCGCGCTCGGCGTCTTGGCGGCGGCGATCCACCTGAAGCTACCGACGGGCATCGACCGGCTGATGCAGTTCCTGCAGAACGCGGCCGCGCCGTGCGCGCTGTTCACGCTGGGCGTGACGGTGGCGCTTCGCCCCTTGCAGAAGATGCCGTGGGAAATTCCGCTCACGACCGGGGTGAAGCTGTTGCTGCACCCGATCATCGTGTTCCTGCTGCTGTCGCTGTTCGGGCCGTTCCAGCACTACTGGATCGAAACCGCGGTGTTGATGGCGGCGCTGCCGCCGGCGCTCAACGTTTTCATCTTCGCGCGGCAATACGACGTCTGGGTCGAGCAGGCCTCGAGCGCCGTCATGGTGGGCACGCTGGCGTCGGTGGTGACGCTGACCACGGTGATGTGGCTGGTGAGGACCGGCTCGCTGCCGCCGTTGTTGTTTCGGTAGAGGCGGTGGCCGATCAGGATGATATTGCGGCCCTGACGTCATTTCTGCTGTGGCGCGCACGACGGAGAGGGCGGACCATGCTGCCGACAGCGTCGTGGGCGGAAATGACCCCTAATCGACACGCATGCATACCAATCAGTCCAATTTGGATTGAATGTTTAAGGTATATATAGCGGGTTCCAGCTTAAGGTTCTTTCAAAGTTGAAAATAGCAGTGCGCCCGAGCGCATCCTAATATTGAACGAACTTATTCGACGCGCAGAAGCCGAGGATGTCATCGAGGATCAGGCAGTGCGCGGCGCTGCCTTGCAAGGCTTGCGTTGGCGAGCGGGCCGTATCGGAAAAAAGCTGCATCGTGCAGGCCTGCAAGGCGCGGTGATCGCATTCGACGAAGAACGAGATGCGCCCGAGACAGACCGCGATGCGCGACAGGAGATTGTTCCGGCGCCCGCCGATGGTGTTGTTGAGGACGTTTTCGATGCGCAGGCTGGTGGCGAACGGAAACAGGTTGCCGACCCGCAAGCGCCCCTCGCGCGCCGCCTTGCGGACGAAGAGGTCGATGGGCATGGTCGCGCCTTTGGCCAATTCCCGCGTGAACAGCTCGACCAGCTTCGGGATGGCGCGGCGGTTGACGATATAGGACGTGGTGGCGCCGACGTAGTAATCGACGATCCGGGGATGAACGCGCGCCACGTTGCCGGCGGCGTCGCGTTCCACGCAAGCGTCGTAGAGGGCGTGGAATTGTTCGTAATCGGCCCGCGTTGGCGTCACGGTGCTGTCGGTGAAGACGATGTCGTAGCGCTCGAATGCCTCGGACGCCACGATGGACTGGATCATCCGCGCGGTGAAGCTCGCGAACATGGCGTCGTCTTCGACCACATGAACGTGGGTCTCGCTGGCGAGGTTCTGCTTCAGCAGCAGCAGATGCGAGGTGAAACAGCCGATCTCGCCGTCGCTCAGGCGCGGATTGGGAAAGGCGAGGGCGTTGCCGTCGGCGGCCGCGAACCGGAGGTAGCGATCTTGAAGACCGAATGCCGCGATCTCGGCTTCGACCTGCGCGCGGCGGTCGCTGCTGCGGTCGAGGTTGATGTAGGCGCCGGTGTAGGGTGGCGTGGCGTGGGCCGCGAGGATGGGGCGCGGATCGGCTTGGCTTCGGGCAATCTCCGTCGTGGTCATGGCCCGTTCCCTGCCGATGGCAATTTATCCTGTCTCTGCTAGGGCTCTTAAGGTTGCCAAAGCGTTAATCGTGCAGCTCTAGCTAGAGCGCTTCGCCGCGCA
>JARRQH010000322.1:0-4899 GCA_037381985.1 Pseudolabrys sp. | reverse complement strand
CGCGCATGACGTTGCGCCGCAGCGGCCCGATGCGGTCGATCATGTAGAGGCCCAAGCCCCGCGCACCCTGAGCCGGCAGCAGATCCGACAACAGCGTGCGGTTGAGCAGGTCGACGGCAAACGTGCGGCTGCCGACATCGGCGCGGCGCAGCCGGTCGTAGCGCGCCAGCAGGGCGCTATCCCCGATGTCGTCCCCGTGCCGCTGCGCTTCGACCGCGAGCTCGCCGATGGTGGCGGCATCGCGCAAACCGAGATTGAGTCCCTGCGCACCGATCGGCGGGATGACGTGCGCGGCTTCCCCGACCAGCGCGATGCGGTGCTGGCCGAACGGCCGCGCGGTGGCAACCCGCAGCGGGAACAGCCCGCGCCCGGGCTCCACCGTGACCTTGCCGAGGATGGAATGGGAGGCGCGCTCGATTCTCGACGACAGCTCGGCGTCGTCGAGCGCGGCGATGTCCTCGGCCTCGCGCGGGTCGAGCACCCAGACCAGGCTCGAGCGCTGCCCTTTGAGCGGCACCACCGTGAAAGGGCCGGTGGGCGTGTGGAATTCGGTCGAGGCGTCGCGGTGCGGCCGGCTGTGGCCGAACGACACCGTCAGCGCTACTTGCGGGTATTGGCGCTCCTCGAGCTTGATGCCGGCGGCGGCGCGGCAGAGCGAGCGGCGGCCGTCGGCGCCGATGACCAGCGGCGCGTGCAGGGTCTCGCAGCTCTTGAGCGTCACCGCGACCCGGTCTTCTCCCGGCGCCACCTCGATTACTTGGTCGTCGATGCGCCGCAGGGTGGGCAGGGTCTCGGCGCGCGCATCGAGCGCCGCCACCAGGTCGCGGTTTTCGATGTTGGTGCCGAAGGCTTCCTGGCCGATCTCGGCGGCGTCGAACTTGACCTCGGGCGCGCGCCACAGCCGGCCGGTGTCGTCGACGATGCGCATGACCCGGAGCGGGGCGGCCTTGTCGGCGCAGGCGCCCCAGACGCCGAGGGTCTCCAGCGCCGTCACCGAGCCGCCGAGCAGCGCCGTGGTGCGGTTGTCGGCCTGCCCCGGCCGGGGCCCGATCAGCATCGTGGCGATGCCGCCGCTGGCGAGTGCGATGGCCGCCGTCAGGCCGGCCGGCCCACCACCCACCACGATGGCCTGGGGATTGTCTATGTCTTTGTCCAAGATCAAGGTGTTCGCCCCGATTCCGTCATCTCTGGGTGAGCCACGCGGGCCGCGGCCGGGAAGGGCCGTCGGGAAGCGCGCGCCAACGAAGTCGATACTCCTCCGCCGGCCGATACGCTATGCCGTATCCCGAGAACCTTTGGCCCCGATGACCGAAACCACCGACCGCAGCCTCACCCATCTCACCCACGCCGCCGGCCGCCTGCGGGCGGTCCTGGCGCGGCCGAAATGGCTCGCCGGCCTCTGCATCGTCGTCATCACCGGGCTCGGCTGGCTCTGGCTGGCGCTGCTGATCTCTGGCATGGGCGGGCCGGCCGGCGCCATGGGGCCGGGCATGGGGACGCTCGATCTCTTGCCGCGCCTGTACGCGGCGGCCTGCCAGCCGACCTTCGGCCTGTCGGTGCTGGCCATGCCGGGGGCGGACTGGGGCCTGATGGGCTTCGTGGTGATCGCCCTGATGTGGGCGGCCATGGTACTGGCGATGATGCTGCCGAGCGCCGGGCCGATGATCTTCACCTACGCCGAGATCGCCGACACCGCCGCCGCCAAGGGCGAGCGCATCGTTTCGCCGTTCGTGCTGGCCGCCGGCTACACCGTGGTCTGGCTCGGCTTTGGGGCCGTCGCGACGCTTGCGCAGTACGTCTTCACCAAGGCCGCGCTGCTCGACGACGGCATGGCCTCGGCGAGCGGGCTGTTCTCGGGCGCGATCTTCATCGCCGCCGGCTTCTACCAGTTCTCCGCGCTCAAGCACGCCTGCCTGCGGCGATGCCAGACCCCGGCGCCGTTCTTCTTCGCCAACTGGGACACCTCGGCGCGCGGCGTGTTCCGACTCGGCGTGCAGCAGGGCATGTTCTGTCTCGGCTGCTGCTGGGCCATGATGGTGGTGATGTTCGCGGTCGGCATCATGAATGTCATCTGGATGGCGGCGCTCGGTATCGTCATGACCATCGAGAAGATGCTGACCGGCACCCGCTTCAGCCACGTCGTTGGCGTGCTGATGGTCGCCGCCGGCGTCGCCTTCATCGGCGCCGCCTTCGCCGCGCACTGGCCGGCTTGAAGGATCGGGCCGCGGCCTACATCTCTGCCCGCCGGGCGGGGAGAGGGAGGGCGGGCGCCGTGCCCCTAGGCAGCGCTTGATCGGGGCTGCGGCCGCGCGCAAACATGGCCCATGGCCAGATTCGCGACGGTCCGCGCCTTCACCATACACGTGTTCACCGCCACCGGCGCCGGGCTGGCGTTTCTGGCGCTGGTGTTCGCGACCGGCGGGCACTGGGCGGCGATGTTCTTCACCTTCGGCGTCGCGCTGATCGTCGACGCCATCGACGGCCCGCTGGCGCGCACGTTCAATATCAAGGAGGTGCTGCCGCGCTGGTCGGGCGACACGCTCGATCTCGTGATCGACTACACCACTTACGTCTTCGTGCCGGCCTACGCCATTGCCGCCAGCGGGCTGATGCCGGAGGCGCTGGCGCTCGTCGCCGGCGTCGTCGTGTGCATGACCGGCGCGCTCTATTTCGCCGACGGCAAGATGAAGACGGACGACAACTACTTCCGCGGCTTTCCGGGCCTGTGGAATCTCGCCGCCTTCTATCTCTACCTGCTGCAGCCGCCGGAATGGGCCGCCGCCGCCGGCGTGCTGGTGCTGGCCATCTTGAGTTTCACGCCGATAAAATTCCTGCACCCGTTCCGCGTCACGCACTGGCGGCCGTTCAACGTGGCGCTCCTGGCGGTGTGGGGCGTGCTCGCGTTCCTGGCGGTCGCGGCCAACCTCACGCCGGGCGCTTACGTCACCGTGCCGCTGTGCGCGATCGCGCTCTATTTCTTCGCGGTGGGCCTGTTGCGCACGCGCGCCTAAAAGTATTGGCTAGCGCCTCGTATTATCGCCCGGGAGTCCCTCAATGCCTGTCCTTCTGATCGCCGGCGGCAGCCGCGGCATCGGCGCCGCCACCGCCAAGATGGCCGCCGCGCGCGGCTACGACGTTGCCGTCAATTACGTGAGCAACGCCAAGGCCGCCGACGACGTGGTGGCCGCGGTCAAGGCCGCCGGCCGCAAGGCGGTGGCGCTCCAGGGCGACATGGCGGTCGAAGCCGACATCGAGCGCGTGTTCGACGAGGCGGCGAAGGCGCTCGGGCCCATCACTCATTTCGTCCACAGCGCCGGCATCGTCGGCAAGAACTCGCGGCTCGACGCCGCCACGGCCGACAACATCCGCGCGGTGCTCGACATCAACCTGTTCGGCGCGCTTCCCGCGGTGCGCCGCATGTCGACCGCGATTGGCGGGCATGGCGGGGCGATCGTGCTCTTGTCGTCGATCTCGTCGGTCGTCGGCGGCGCCAACGAATACATCTGCTACGCCGCCGCCAAGGGCGGCGTCGACGCGCTGACCAACGGGCTGGCGCGCGAGACAGCGAAGGAAGGCGTCCGTATCAACGCCGTGCGGCCGGGACCGATCGATACCGAGATCCACGATCCGGGCCGCCTCGAGCGCGTCGCGCCGCTGGTGCCGGTCGGTCGCGCCGGCACGGCCGACGAGGTCGCCGAGCCGATCCTGTTCCTGTTGTCGGACGCGGCGTCCTACATCACCGGCGCGCTGCTCAACGTCACGGGGGGAAGGTAGGCTTCAATCCGTCATCCCGAGGTGCGGCGCGCGACGGAAGGCTTTCCCATTGTCATGGCCGGGCTTGACCCGGCCATCCCGCTTAGGGTCGCACTGCGCCATCCTAAGCGGGGTTACCGGGACAAGCCTGGTGACGATAGGTCTATTGCTGTTGCCCCAGATGGAGCCCGTAGGATAGGTTGAACGCAGTGAAACCCATCGTAACCGGCGCCGTAGGCAATGGGTTTCGTTCCGCTCAACCCATCCTACGCGCTGGATGGAGCGAATGCCATGACCCGCGTTCCCCGGGCTTCGCCGGCGCTCCACCCAGTTTACGGTGCTGCCTTTGAGATATTAGGTGGAATGAACGATGGGTGAAGTCAAAGAACGAAATCCTTTTACCCACAAGCTGTCTTACATTTTGCTAGCAATGGTCTGCATCTACCTCGTTCTTAATTTTGCCTTCATATCGGTTTGCTCACCGCAATTTTACAATGCAACGGAACAGGGTGTCTGCAAGGCAGCGCATTCATTCTCCGCCATCGCGGCAGTTCCCATGATTTCACGCCAAGTGAGTGTGTTGAAGCAAAACGGACAAGACAATCGCGCAAACACGCTCGCCTATGATTACGCTTTTTCGTGGGGCAGTGCGCTCATCACATTCATCGTCATGTCCTTTGTTACGTTGGTCATGGCACTGTTGGCGGACGATCGTGACCGGAACACACTCTTGCGCCGCGCTCGAGATATACGACGCCGGTATGGCGATAGCGTCGACACCAAACTTGGTATTTTCCTTGCCCTGCCTTTGGCGGCGTCAGTCTTTGCCCTGTTCGATGCATTCTGGGGCGACTTCGACTTTGGCGGCCAGCAGTCGCTGGCGACTCTGGTTCACATCGGTAATCGCGATCTGTATCGGGTAAGCGTCGATCTGGCCTTCCTTTTGTTGCTTGCAATTCCCTTCTTGGTGTGGGGCGCAAGGAGCTTGGCTTTGCGCCGTTCAAGCGATCGCAAGCACTGAAGAGCGTAGGGCGGATCAGCGCAGCTAATCCGCCGTTTCGCATCAACCGTATCGCAGTCACCGGGACACGCCGGGTGACGACAAACAAGCGCCAGCGGGGATAACCTCGCAAAAGCGGGGATAAG
>JARRQH010000321.1:0-3779 GCA_037381985.1 Pseudolabrys sp. | reverse complement strand
GACGGCATCGCGAGCTGGTGGACCGCCTGCCACGGCTACAACCACCCCCATATCCGTGAAGCCGTGACCCGCCAGTTCGAACAGATGCCGCACGTGATGTTCGGCGGGCTCGTCCACGAGCAGCCCCTGCGGCTGGCCGAACGATTGTGCGCGCTGCTGCCGGGCGGTCTGACCCGCGTGTTCTTTTCGGATTCCGGCTCGGTCGCGGTCGAGGTCGCCATGAAAATGGCGGTGCAATACTGGATCAACCGCGGTGTCCGCGCGCGCACGCAGTTCGTCGCCTTCAAGGGCGGCTATCACGGCGACACCACCGGCGCCATGGCGGTGAGCGATCCGGAGGAGGGGATGCATTCCCTGTTCGCCGGCTTGTTGCCGGCGCACCATATCGTCGACCTGCCGGTAGACGAGGCAACGACGGCGGCGCTTGATACTGTGCTTTCGGAAAACGCCGAGCATCTCGCCGGCATCATGGTCGAGCCGCTGGTGCAGGGCGCCGGCGGCATGGTGTTTCACGGGCCGGACGTCTTGAAGCGATTGCGTACACTCGCCGACAAGCATGATCTCTTGCTGATCTTCGACGAGATTTTCACCGGCTTCGGTCGTACCGGCACGATGTTCGCCTGCGAGCAGGCGGATGTGGTGCCTGATATCATTACGCTGTCGAAGGCGCTGACCGCCGGCACGCTGCCGCTCGCCGCAACCGTCGCCACACAAAAAGTGTTCGATGCCTTCTGGTCGGACGATCCGGAAAAGGCGCTGATGCACGGACCGACCTTCATGGCCAATGCGCTCGGCTGCGCCGCCGCCAACGCCTCCCTCGATCTGTTCGAGACCGAGCCGCGGCTCGCGCAGGTGGCGGCGATTTCGGCGCAGATGAAAGAGGCGCTCGAGCCCTGCCGCGCCCTGCCGGCGGTGAAGGACGTGCGCGTCCTGGGCGCCATCGGCGTCGTCGAGCTTCATCGCCTCGACGACCTCAACGCGATGCGCGCGCGCTTCATCGCCGAAGGTACCTTCATCCGCCCGATCGGTAACGTAATCTACCTCACACCCGCCTTCACCATCGCGCCGGACGAGTTGAAGGCGTTGACCGATGCGATCGTCCGTGTCGTCGGCGCTCTCGACGGCTGAAGAACCGAACGGTTTCAGAACCCGACCGCGGTGCCGTGCAGATCGTAGGCGTCGGCGCGCTCGATCTTGACCGTGGCGATCTCGCCAACGCGCAAGGGCCGGCGGCTCGCCACATAGACCGCGCCGTCGATCTCCGGTGCATCTGCCATGGAGCGGCCCTTCGCGACGGTGGGGCCGGCTTCGTCGATGATGACCTGCTGGCGCGTGCCGACCTTGCGTTTCAAGCGGCGCGCCGAAATCTTCTGTTGCGCCTGCATGAAGCGGTGCCAGCGCTCGTCCTTGACCTCATCGGGAACGGCATCGCCGAGATCGTTCGCCCGTGCGCCGGCGACTGGCTCGTATTTGAAGCAGCCGACGCGGTCGAGCGCGGCCTCATCGAGCCACTCCAATAGATACTCGAAATCGGCATCGGTCTCGCCGGGAAAGCCGACGATGAAGGTCGAGCGCAGCGTCAGGTCCGGCACCATCTCGCGCCAGCGGGCGATGCGTTGAAGCGTCTTTTCCTGCGCCGCCGGTCGCTTCATGCGTTTGAGCACATCGGGCGCGGCGTGCTGGGACGGGATGTCGAGATACGGCAGCACCTTCCGCTCGGCCATCAGCGGCATGACGTCGTCGACGTGCGGATAAGGATAGACGTAGTGCAGCCGCACCCAGACGCCGAATTCGCTCAACGCGCTCGCCAGATCGACGAACTTGGCGCGAACCTCTTTGTCGCCCCATTGGCTGGCGGCGTATTTCAGGTCGACGCCGAAGGCCGAGGTGTCCTGCGAGATCACCAGCAGTTCCTTGACGCCGGCCTTCACCAGTTTCTCGGCCTCGCGCAGCACGTCGGCGGCCGACCGCGACACCAAATCGCCGCGCAGGCGCGGGATGATGCAGAACGAGCAGCGGTTGCTGCAGCCCTCGGAGATCTTCAGATAGGCGTAGTGCCGCGGCGTCAGCTTGATGCCTTCCGGCGGCACCAGGTCGAGGAACGGGTCGTGCTGCGGCGGCAACGCCTTGTGCACGGCCTCGACCACGCTCTCGTACTGTTGTGGCCCGGTGATCGCCAGCACGTCCGGATAGGCGGACGAGATGCTCTCGGGCTCGGCGCCCATGCAGCCGGTGACGATGACCTTGCCGTTCTCCTTCAGCGCGCCGCCGATGGCGTCAAGCGATTCCGCCTTGGCGCTGTCGAGGAAGCCGCAGGTGTTGACGATGACGAGGTCGGAGCCGGCATGCTCGCGGGAAAGCTCATAGCCCTCCGCGCGCAGCCGGGTGACGATGCGCTCGGAATCGACCAGCGCCTTGGGACAGCCAAGGGAGACGAAGCTCACCTTGGGGGCGGGTTTTTCGGTGTCGGGAGCTTGCATGAGGCAGGGAGGTAAGGGCGATCGGGCGGGATGGCAAGTCGCGCGCCTACTGGGGCGCTCCGACCCAAATTTGGCCGCGGCCGCCGCCGGCGCTATGCTGGGCGCACGTTCAACGGAATAGGTGCCATGAAAGTCCGGATCGTCCTGCTCGCCCTGCTGTTTGGCGGTGTTGTCATGGCCGGGTGGGGCCAGGCCCTTGCCGCCGACATCGGCATGCGGACGGCGCCGGCCACCAGCCGCGGCCACGCCCTGCCGTTCCCACGCAGCGCCCGCGCCGCCGCCGTCTGGGGCGAGGGCGCCTGCTGGAACGACTGCCAGGCGACCTGCACCGCGGACCAGACCGCGTGCCTCTCGGCCGATAGCCAGGGCACCTGCCTCGATTACACCGACGCCTGCGACCGCATGTGCCAGCGCGCGTGCCGCACACAGGGCGGACCCTACGTCGATCCGCTGTTCGACGGGCCCAATTAAGGCCGCGGATGGACGCCGGCCCAGCGCCGCGCTGACGATTTTTTGAACTGGCTTGATTGGACGGTTGCCTCGCGCCGGCGGCATGATCGTACGCATCCTGACGGTCGATCAAACCGAGAGGAGAGGGGCGATGCAGACGATCTTGCGCGGCGCGACGAGACGGTTCTGGCGCGTCCTGGCGGCGACACTCATGCTGGCGTGTACCGCGCCGCTGGCGGCGCAGGTGGCGTCGCCGGAGGTCCATACCGGCCTCGTCAAAGGCGTTGCGGTCGGCGGCTACGATCCGGTCGCCTACTTCACCGAGCACAAGCCGGTGCAGGGCCGCGGCGACATCCTCTATTCCTGGAAGGGCGTCACCTGGCGCTTCGCCAGCGAAGCGAGCCGCACCGCCTTCGGGGCCAACCCGGAGAAGTACGCGCCGCAATACGGCGGCTACCGCGCCTATGCCGTCTCGCAGGGCGGCGTCGCCAAGGGCGATCCGAAGGTGTGGGCCATCGTCGGCGGCAAGCTCTATCTCAACCTGAGCCCGACAGTGCAGAAGCTGTGGACGAAGGACGAGGCGGGCTACATCAAGGCCGCCGACAAGAACTGGCCGGGGGTGTTGAAGTAGGCGGTCATCTCGATGGTTGGCGGAAGGGGTGGGATTCGAACCCACGGAGGCCCTTGCGAGCCTCGCCGGTTTTCAAGACCGGTGCCTTAAACCGCTCGGCCACCCCTCCATCTCATTGAAACTACTATATAATCAGATTTAGCGTAAACCCGAAAAAACACCGTTTGCTACCATTTTGCTACCCAATTCTCCCGCGCGTGGTCGCTATGTGCACCGAG
>JARRQH010000320.1:3822-8291 GCA_037381985.1 Pseudolabrys sp. | reverse complement strand
CTATTCGATCCGCGCCGCCGGCATCAGGCAGCAGGACCCATCCGCCTTCAACAACTCCGCCGGCGACCGTGACTGGCGCGGCAGCGTGGAGAGCAGCGGACGATTCGCCATCAATAAGAAATGGACCTGGGGCTGGGACGCGCTGCTCTTGTCCGACCGCTACTTCCTGCAGGACTACTCGCCGAGCCTGTCGAAATACACCGCCAACCCCGACAACCTGTCGCTGACCAGCGAAGGCATCTCGCAGGCCTTCATCGCCGGCCGCGGCGACCGCAGCTATTTCGACGCCCGCTCGATCTACTACCTCGGCTTCTCGAGTTCCGACGTCCAGGGCCAGATCCCGGTCATTCATCCGGTGATCGACTATGCCTACACGGTCGACCACCCCGTGGTCGGCGGCGAACTCAGCTTCGACACCAATTTCACCAGCCTGTCGCGCCAGCAGGCGAACTTCGAGGCGGTCACCCAGACCGCGTCCAATTCCGGCGCCTGCAACACCGCCGACACGGCGGTGAAGAATTCAAGTAACTGCGTGATGCGGGGCTTCCCCGGCAGCTACACCCGCTTCTCGGCCAAGGCGCGCTGGCGCAAGGACATCACCGACAGTCTCGGCCAGGTGTGGACCCCGTTCGCCTCGGTGCGCGTCGACACCGCCGCCGTGCATGTCGATAACGACCCCAGCGTGTCGAACTACCTGACGCCGGGCGATTCCAATCTGGTGCGCGCCATGCCCACGGTTGGCCTCGAATACCGCTACCCGTTCATCTCCGCGCAGTCCTGGGGCACGCAGACGATCACCCCCATCGTCCAGGTGATCGCGCGCCCCAACGAGACCCAGATCGGTAAATGGCCGAACGAGGACGCGCAGAGCCTGATCTTCGACGACAGCAACCTGTTCCGCGTGGACAAGTTCTCGGGCTGGGACCGGGTCGAGGGCGGCGGCCGCACCAATTACGGCGTCCGCTACACCGCGCAGTTCAACAAGGCCGGCTCGGTCAACGCGTTGTTCGGTGAATCCTATCAGCTGTTCGGCAAGAATTCCTTCGCCGCGGTGGACGCCACCAATACCGGCCTCAACAGCGGCCTCGACACCCGCCGTTCCGACTACGTGGCACGCCTCGCCTACGAGCCCAACAGCATCTACACGTTCACCTCGCGCTTTCGGTTCAACAAGAACAACTTCGATGTCACGCGGATGGAGATCGAGGCGGCCGCGCACTTCAGCCGCTGGTCGGCAAGCGTCCTGTACGGCGACTATGCGGCACAGCCGGACATCGGCTTCCTCTCACGCCGCCAGGGCGTCCTGACTTCCGGCTCGGTCAGGCTGGCGACTAACTGGGTGCTTTCCGGCGGGGCGCTCTACGACATCGAGGCGGGGAAATTCAGCCAGACCCGCGTCGGCCTGCCTCGCTTTGGCCCTGAATTACACTACAAATTACAGCTATTCGAGCGGATCGGCGACGCTCAACCACACGATCGGGCTGACCCTGAGCCTGCGGACACTGGGTCAGGCTGCGGTGAACCAGTCGGTCAACGGTCTGGGGACGTCGAACTAGACCGCCCGCGAACGCCCGCACCAAGGTCGAGCATCGTTTGAACGCCCCGATGCCGCCGCCAACGAAACGGACTTCGCCATGCCGCGAGTGTGCTTGAAATTCTCTTTGGTTCGCCGCCTGCTGGCCTGCGCCGCGGTGGCCATGGCGCTGGCCGCGCCGACGCTTGCCGTGCCGACGGTCGCCAGCGCGCAGGTGGTTGTGATCGCCAACGGCCTGCCGGTCACCGAGCTCGACATCAAGCAGCGCGAGCGCCTGATCGCCAACTCAACCCACAAGCACGTCACCCGCCAGGAGGTCATCAACCAGCTCATCGATGACCGTCTGAAGATCGCCAAGGCGAAGACCTACGGCCTAGTGATCAGCGACCGGGAGGTCAACGCCGCCTTCGACAACATGGCCAAGCGCCAGGGCGTGTCCCCGAAGCAATTCGAGACGTTCCTGAACCGCGCGGGCGTCACCCCCTACGCGGTCAAGCAGCGCCTCCGCGCCCAGCTCGCCTGGAACCAGATGGTCCGCGGCAAGTACGCGAGCCAGCTGAAGGTAACGGACGCCGACGTCGAGGGGGCGTTGCGCGCGCGTCACCAGGGCGCGACGCTGATCGGCTACGCCTTTACACTCTACCCGGTGACGGTGGTGGTGCCGCAGGGATCGAGCCGGGCGGTGGTCGCGCAGAAGCGCCGCCAGGCCGAAGACCTGCGCAGCCGCTTCACCAATTGCGCGCAGGGCCTGCAACTGGCGCGGGGCATGGGCGACGTGGCCGTGCGCGAGCCGATCACGCGCTATTCCGCCCAACTGCCGAAACCGTTTCGCGATCTGCTCGACAAGATGCCGGTCGGCCATCTGACCTCGCCTGACGTGACGGCGCAGGGCCTGCAGATGTTCGCGCTGTGCCAGAAGAAGCAGACCACCCAGGATTCGCCGGAAAAGGCTAAGGTGCGCAACGAGATATTCCAGAAGCGCTTCAAAGCCGCCGCGAGCAGCTTCCTGGAGGAGATCCGGCGCCAAGCCTGGATCGAATACAAGCACCCCCAGAAATGAGTCCGGGATCCGGCCTGCCCCTCGCGCTCACGCTCGGCGAGCCGGCCGGCATCGGACCCGATATCACGCTTGCGGTCTGGCGAAGGCGCAACGCACTCGGCCTGCCGCCGTTCTATGTCGCGGGCGACCCCGATTTCCTGAAGCAACGCGCGCGCGCCCTTGGCCTCAACGTGCCGGTCAAGGGTGTGACGCCGGCGCAGGCGGCCGACGTCTCCGCCCGTGCGCTGCCGGTGGTGCCGCTCGACCTGGACGTGACCGCGGCGCCGGGCAAGCCGGACGAAACAAGCGCGCCCGCGGCGATCGGCTCGATCCGGCGCGCGGTTGCCGACGTCATGGCGGGGCACGCGGGCGCGGTGGTGACCAACCCGATCAATAAGCACGTGCTCTACGGCGGCGGCTTCGAAGAGCCCGGCCATACCGAGTTCCTGGCGCGGCTTGCCAGCGAGATGACGAGCCGACGCCCGCTGCCGGTGATGCTGCTATGGTCGCCGGAACTGGCGGTGGTGCCGGTGACCATCCACGTGGCGCTGAAGGACGTGTTCGCCCTGCTCACCCGCGACCTGATCGTCGAGACCGGACGCATCGTGGCGCGTGAGTTCGTCGCACGCTTCGGCATCGACAAGCCGCGGCTGGCGGTGGCGGGGCTCAATCCGCATGCCGGCGAGGAAGGCGCGCTCGGCAAGGAGGACATCGAGATCGTCGCCCCGGCGGTCGCGCAACTGCGCGCCGAAGGCATCGACGCCCGCGGGCCGCTGCCGGCGGACACCATGTTCCACGCCGCCGCGCGCGCGACCTATGACGTGGCGCTGTGCATGTACCACGACCAGGCGCTGATCCCGATCAAGACGCTCGCCTTCGACCACGGCGTGAACGTCACGCTGGGGCTGCCGTTCGTGCGCACCTCGCCGGACCACGGCACCGCCTTTGATCTCGCCGGCACCGGCAAAGCCGATCCGTCGAGCCTGGTGGCGGCGCTCAAGCTGGCGGCGCGGTTGACGGCGAAAGCGCCGGCGCTGACCCCGGCGCAATAATGCCGACCATCGACGACCTGCCGCCCTTACGCGACGTCATCCGCCGGCACGGGCTCGCCGCCAAGAAGTCGCTCGGCCAGAATTTCCTGCTCGACCTCAACCTCACCAGCCGTATCGCGCGCGCCAGCGGGCGGCTCGACGGCGTCACCGTAGTGGAGGTCGGCCCCGGCCCCGGCGGGCTGACGCGCGCGCTGCTGGCGGAAGGCGCAGGCCACGTTGTCGCCATCGAGCGCGACGACCGCGCCATCGCCGCGCTCGAAGAGATCGGCGCGCGCTACCCGGGCAAACTGACGATCGTGCCGGGCGACGCGCTGGAATTCGATCATCGGCTTTATCTCGATGACGCGCCGGCGCGGGTGATCGCCAACCTGCCCTACAATATCGCGACGCCCTTGCTGATCGACTGGCTGACCGCCGAGCCGTGGCCGCCCTGGTACGACGCACTGGTGCTGATGTTCCAGCGCGAAGTGGCCGAGCGCATCGCCGCCGCGCCCGGCTCCAAGAGTTATGGCCGCCTCGCGGTGCTGGCGAACTGGCACTGCGAAACGAAATTGATGTTCGACGTGGCGCCGTCCGCCTTCGTGCCGCCACCGAAGGTGACGTCGTCGGTGGTGAGGCTTGTGCCGCGACCCGAACCCCTGCCCTGCGACGCACGCGCTCTGCAGCGGGTCACGGAAGCCGCGTTCGGCCAGCGCCGCAAGATGCTGCGGCAGAGCCTGAAGTCGCTGGGGATGGACGCCGGCGCGCTGCTCGAAGTCGCCGAGATCGAGCCGACGCAGCGCGCAGAGGAGATCGAGGTCGAGGGGTTTGTGAAGCTGGCGAATGCTTTCGTTGACATGCGCCG
>JARRQH010000320.1:0-3788 GCA_037381985.1 Pseudolabrys sp. | reverse complement strand
GCGACACCGTCCCGTCACCCTGAGGCGTTCGGCCGAAGGCCGATCCTCGAAGGGCGACGGCCGCCATCCTTCGAGGCGCGCTGCGCGCGCACCTCAGGATGACGGATCGGGGAACACGGATGGCACTACGGAATGATCTTCCGCAAATCGCCCAGCAACTGCTCGATGAAGTTCTCGATATCGAGCATCTTCACCCGCTTCAGCCGCTCGGCGGTGAGGATGGCGCGCAGGCGCGCGAAGCTCTTGTCGAGATCGCGGTTGACCAGGATGTAGTCGTACTCGCGCCAGTGCGCGATTTCCTCCAGCGCGTTGTGCAGGCGCTGCCGGATGATCTCGGCGCTGTCCTCGGCGCGCCGCTCCAGCCTCGCCTTCAATTCGGCGGCGGTCGGCGGCAGCACGAACACGGTCACCACGTCATCGCGCATCTTCTCCAGCAACTGGCGGGTGCCCTGCCAGTCGATGTCGAACAGCATATCGCGGCCTTCGCTGAGCGCCTTTTCGACCGGCTCGCGCGGGGTGCCGTAGTAATTGCCGTGCACCTCCGCCCATTCCAGCAATTCGTCGCCGTCGCGCATGGCCTCGAAGTGGCGTTTACTGACGAAATAGTAGTGCACGCCGTCGATCTCGCTCGGCCGCCGCGCGCGGGTGGTGGCCGAGACCGACAGCGAGACGTTGTCTTCCTCACGCAGCAGGTTGCGCGTCAGCGTGGTCTTGCCGGCGCCCGAGGGCGAAGACACCACCAACATAATGCCGCGGCGGCTGATCTCGCGCTCTTGATTGTTGGGCGCTTGCTTGTCCGGACCTTGGCTCATTCCAGGTTCTGCACCTGCTCGCGGAACTGTTCGACCACGGTCTTCAGCCCGAGGCCGATATTGGTCAGCTCCACGTTGTTGGACTTGGCAGTGAGCGTATTCGATTCGCGGTGCAGTTCCTGCGCCAGGAAGTCGAGGCGGCGGCCGACGGCGGCGCCCTCGCCCAGCAGGCTCTTGGCCTGCGCCACGTGCGAGACCAGGCGGTCGAGCTCCTCGCGGATGTCGGCCTTGCTCGCCATCAGGATCGCCTCCTGGTGCAGCCGGTCGCTGTCGAAGCGCTCGGAGGCCGAAAGCAGCGTCGCCACCTGCTCGGCGAGCCGCGCTTTCACCGCCTCGGGCTTGCGGCCCGGATTGGCCTCGGCGCGCTCGGTCAGCGCGGCGATCTCATCGAGACGGGCGGTGAGCAGGCTGTTCAGCGTTTCGCCTTCGGCACGCCTCATGGCGACGAGATCGGCAAGCGCCTTGTTGAATCCGTCGATGACGGCGGTCTCGGCGGCGCGGCGCTCGTCCTCGCTCTCGTCGGTCTCGGCGATCTCCATAACGCCCTTCAACGCCAACAGGCCATCGAGGGTCGGCGGCGCGGCATCGATCTTGCCCCCGAGGTCTTTCGCGGTGGCAAGCACGGCGGCGAGCACGGCCTCGTTGACCTTGACCGTCGGCTGCACGCCTTTGCGCTCGATGGTAAGGTTGCAATAGACCGTGCCGCGCGAAAGCGCCTTGGTGGCGGCCGCGCGGGCGGCAACCTCCACCGCGTCCCAGCCCGGCGGCAGACGGAACCGCACGTCGAGGCCCTTGGCGTTGACCGATTTCAGCTCCCAGCTCCAGGCATAGGCGCCGGCGACGCCATGGCCGCGCGCGAAACCGGTCATGCTCGACAGGGCCATCGCTGCTCCTTCGTGTGTTGGCTTCTTGTACCGGCGATCGTGCTTGTCTTGCCGGTCTTGGCTTGGCGATCTTGGCTTGGCGACGAGACGCGCCGAAAGCGGGCGGACATTAGCCGCGCGCGCCGGCCCTCACAAGAGCGGCCGGCAAGGCATCACGCGGCTACTGCGTCTTGGATTTGCCATTCTTGGACTTGCCGTTCTTGGACTTGCCCGCATCCGCCGGCGCGGGCTCGGGCGCCGGCACCTTGACCTTCTCGCCCACCTTCGCCTCTCCCGCCTTCTCCTGCGCGTGCTCGGCTTTCTGCAGCCCGCGCAGATGCTCCACGTTCTTCTGATGCTGCCGGTAGGTTTCGGAGAACACGTGGCCGCCAGTGCCGTCGGCGACGAAATAGAGGTCCTTGGTGCGCGCCGGATTGGCCGTAGCATCGAGCGCGGCCTTGCCGGGATTGGCGATCGGGCCCGGCGGCAGGCCGTCGATCTGATAAGTGTTGTAGGGGTTGGGCCGCTCCATCTCGCTCTTCAGCAGCGGATGGCCGAGCGAGCCCTTGCCGCCGGTGAGACCGTAGATGATGGTCGGGTCCGACTGCAGGCGCATCTTGCGCTTGAGCCGGTTAATGAAGACGGCGGCGACGCGCGAGCGCTCGTCCGCCTTGCCCGTTTCCTTCTCGACGATGGAGGCGAGCGTGACCAAGTCCTGCGGCGTCTTCAGCGGCAGGTCGGGCGCGCGATGCTTCCAGATCTCGGCCAGGACCTGCTTGTCCGCGCGCTGCATGCGGCGGATCATCTCCTCGCGCGTCATACCGCGCGTGAAGTTGTAGGTGTCGGGCAGCAGCGTGCCCTCGCGCGGGATCTGCTTGATCGAGCCCGACAGCGCGTCGTTCTCGAGCAGCCGCGCCACCACCTGCTCGGAGGTGAGGCCCTCGGGAATGGTGAGCGCGTGCTGCACCACCTTGTCTTCGATCATGGTGTTGACGACGTCGGCGATGCTGGCGTGAGCCTTGAACTTGTACTCGCCGTGCTTGAGCGCGCCGCGCGCCTTGCGCAGGGTCACGCCGCCGAAAAATACCCACGGCTCGTCGATCACGCCCTCGCGCTCCAACAGGCCGCCGATGGCGCGGCTGCCGAGGCCGCGCGGGATATTGACGACCTTATCCTGCTTGAGCGGCCCGGGCGCATCGTAATGCTGCTTGCCGACATAGAGACCGGCGCCCGCCACGATAGCGAGCAGCACCAACAGCATAAAAAAGGCGTTGCCGGCGATGACCGCCGGGTGGCGGGCTCCGGCCGAGCGGCGCGCCGGGGGCGGCACCCGCTCCGGCTCAAGCGCGGCGCGGGGCGAGCGCGGCGCCACCGGGCGCGATTGGCGCGGCAGCGGCGGCTTGCCGTTTTCGTCTGGCGGCGTGCCGTTTGTCACGAACGCGTCCCCGCTGTCAGCCCCGCCACCGTCATCGCGACGCCCTCCTTCGGCGCCTCACCGCCGGTGCCGGTCACGGCCCGGGTCACCCGACTCCGAGCCCGCGCTTGAAGTGCCCGGCCCGGCTCGAAAATACCAAACGGCAATGTAGGTTAGAAAGAAATATGGCAAAAGCGAGAGATCGCCGGCACGAAGGTCCCGCGACTCCGTCAGCCACCATCATGGACTAGTCCGCGTAGCGGCGGAAGATCAGTGACGCATTGGTACCACCGAAGCCGAACGAGTTCGAGAGCACCGTATCGATCTTACGCGCGCGCGCGGTGTGCGGCACCAGATCAATCGGCGTCTCCACCGACGGATTGTCGAGATTGATGGTGGGCGGCGCCATGCCGTCGCGGATGGCGAGGATCGAGAAGATTGCCTCCACCGCGCCCGCGGCCCCCAGCAGATGGCCGATGCAGGACTTGGTCGAGGACATCGATATCTGGCCGGCCGCGTTGCCGACCACACGCTCGACCGCGGCGAGTTCGACGGTGTCCGCCATGGTCGAGGTGCCATGCGCGTTGATGTAGTCGATGTCGCCGGGGCTGATGCCGGCGCGCTTGATCGCCGCGCTCATGCAGCGGAGGGCGCCGTCGCCGTCCTCGGACGGCGCCGTGATGTGATAGGCGTCGCCAG
>JARRQH010000319.1:0-5011 GCA_037381985.1 Pseudolabrys sp. | reverse complement strand
GTTTTCCAAGATGTTCGATGACGCCGCCGAGCACGCCCGCACCAAGGCGGCCGGCATGTACGCGGTTCTGATCGGCTTCAATCTCGCGGCTTGGGCGTGGGCGCTGATCGAATTCCACGGCCGGCCGGTGCTGTTCGGCACCGCCTTCCTGGCCTACGGCTGGGCCTTCGTCAATCCGATCCGCAAGCTCTATTACAACATGACCATCACCTTCGTCTCCGTTGTGGCGGCGCTGGTGATCGGCGGCATCGAGGCGCTGGGGCTGATCGGCGATAAGCTGGCGCTGCAGGGGCCGTTCTGGAATTTCATCGGCATGCTGAGCGACAATTTCGGTGTCGTCGGCTACGCCATCGTCGCTTTCTTCATCGCGAGCTGGGTCGTGTCCTTCCTGGTCTACAAGGCCAAGGGCTACGACCGTCTGGAGGCTTCCGTATGATCCCCGGAGAAATGTTCATTGCCGACGGCGAGATCGAGCTCAACAAGGGGCGCCGCGCCGTGACGCTGTCGGTGTCCAACACCGGCGACCGGCCGATTCAGGTGGGATCGCACTACCACTTCTTCGAGACCAACCCGGCGCTCAAGTTCGAACGCCGCAAGGCGCGCGGCATGCGGCTCGACATCGCCGCCGGCACCGCGGTGCGCTTCGAGCCGGGGCAGACCCGGGAGGTGACGCTGGTCGCGCTTAGCGGCAAGCGTACCGTCTACGGTTTCCGGCAAGGCGTGATGGGCAAACTGTAGTCGAAGCGCAGCGCATGGCCGACGCACCGGACAACGTGATCGAGATCGCTGTCGTGCTGCAGGGCGGCGGTGCGCTTGGCGCCTATGAATGTGGTGGCGTGGTCGCGCTGCTCGAAATGATGGATGGCTTGGAAGCGGCGGGGCGCACCATGATCTTGAAATCGGTCGCGGGCGTATCGGTCGGGGCTATGAATGCCGCTTGCGTCGTTGGTGCTCGCGACCGCGCCGATGTGCGTCGTCGCATCGAGTCCTTGTGGGACGATTTGACGATTGCCGCGCCGAAATTCTGGCCGAACCAGGCGCAGCGTGATCTGTCATTGTTCGGATTGCCCAACTTCTATTGGCCGCGTTCAGACTTTATCAATGTGTCGGCCTGGACATCTTATTACGACACGTCGCCGCTGCGGCGCACGCTTGAGCGTCACGTCGATTTCGCCGCGCTCAATGCCAACGACACGGCCTATTATGCCACGGCGGTTGACGTGGAAAGCGGTGCATTGACCACGTTCAGCAACCACGCGCGCGGCGGCCAGTTGGCAACGACGATCACGCCGGAACATGTGATGGCAAGCGGGGCACTGCCGCCGCAATTTCCCTGGATCACCATCGATGGGCGCCACTATTGGGACGGCGGGATTGTCGATAATGCGCCGCTTGACGATGCGATCAATTCCTTCTCGCATGGCGACGGTATAACGCGCGTTCTGGTCGTGATGAATCTCTATCCACTGAGGGCGCTTTTGCCGCGGCGGATGTCGGAGGTCGACGATCGCGTTCACCAGCTGACCTATGGCAACCGCGTGCGCCAGGACAGTGCGATCGCGCGGCGGTTTAATGAATTCATAGAAACCGTCCGGGAACTTGCCGCGCTGGCTCCGGAGGGTGCTATCAATGCCGAACTGGCCGACCGTGTCGCCTGGGCGAGCGCGCTGACGGAAGTCAATATCGTCGATATCGAGATGCAGAACCAGGACGGCCCGTCCGGGCAAACGGTGCCTCTCGATGGCGAGTTCGGCCTGCGCGATTTTTCGACGAAATCAGTGCTTCGGCGCCGCGACGCCGGCTACCGCCTCACTCGTGAACGGCTCGCCTCCGTTTTCCCGAGAGCGCCATGAAGGGGCAGAAGACGATGGTCCGCGCCGTGGCAGCCACTCGATTGGATGGCGGGCGCCCCCGGAATCCAGAGGCGCATACCACGCTTTCTGCCGGATTCCGGGCTTACGCTTTGGGTATGCCCTGGAATGACGAAAAACGGATTTTCGGGTTTCCCAAACGCCATAACGGGCAGACCGTCGTCTGCCCGTCACAAGCTCTCGGATCCCAGTCCGGCGCGGCCGTGAGGCACGCGGGCCCGGACAGTAGCTATTTGAGAGCCAGGGCCGGCAGTCATGGACCACGGAATGCTGCAAGCAGAACCCCACGTCCCATGGCCGTACCGGTCATGGCGGTTCATCCGGGTCCAGCAGAGCCAGAGAGGGATGACCTGCGTTGAATGCTACGCCGCCATGCGCCGGGCGCAAGCTTTTTGGAACCGGGCGGATGGCTGTGGATAACACTGGTGATGAAAAACGGCGGTCATAATCGGCGCGAACGGGGACCGCGGGGAGTGTGAACGATGGCGACTAAACTAAAGCGCGCGGCCTATGCCGACATGTTCGGGCCGACGGTGGGCGACAAGGTGCGGCTCGCCGACACCGATCTCGTCATCGAAGTCGAGAAGGACTTCACCACCTACGGCGAGGAGGTGAAATTCGGCGGCGGCAAGGTGATCCGCGACGGCATGGGCCAGAGCCAGATCACGCGCCGACAGGGCGCGGTCGACACCGTCATCACCAACGCGCTGATCCTCGATCACTGGGGCATCGTCAAGGCCGACATCGGCCTCAAGGATGGCCGTGTTGCCGCCATCGGCAAGGCCGGTAACCCGGACGTGCAGCCGGGCGTTACCATCATCATCGGTCCGGGCACGGAGATCATCGCCGGCGAAGGGAAAATCCTGACGGCGGGCGGCTTCGACGCCCACATCCATTTCATCTGCCCGCAGCAGGTGGAGGAAGCGCTGATGAGCGGTATCACCTCCATGCTCGGCGGCGGCACCGGCCCGGCGGCCGGTACCAACGCCACCACCTGCACGCCGGGGCCCTGGCACATCGGCCGCATGATCCAGGCCGCCGACGCCTTCCCGGTCAATCTCGGTTTCGCCGGCAAGGGCAATGCGTCGCGCCCTGCCGCGCTCGACGAGCAAGTGAAGGCCGGCGCCTGTGCGCTCAAACTGCACGAGGACTGGGGCACCACGCCGGCGGCGATCGACAATTGTCTCACCGTCGCCGACAAGGCCGACGTGCAGGTGATGATCCACACCGACACGCTCAACGAGTCAGGCTTCGTCGAGGACACCATCAAGGCCTTCAAGGGCCGCACCATCCACGCCTTCCACACCGAAGGCGCCGGCGGCGGCCACGCCCCGGACATCATCAAGGTGGCGGGGCTGAAGAACGTGCTGCCGTCCTCGACCAACCCGACGCGGCCGTTCACCCGCAACACCATCGACGAACATCTCGACATGCTGATGGTGTGCCACCATCTCGACCCGTCGATTCCCGAAGACCTTGCCTTTGCCGAAAGCCGCATCCGCAAGGAGACCATCGCGGCCGAGGATATCCTTCACGACCTCGGCGCGCTGTCGATGATGTCGTCGGACAGCCAAGCCATGGGCCGCGTCGGCGAGGTGATCATCCGCACCTGGCAGACCGCCGACAAGATGAAGAAGCAGCGCGGGCGGCTACCGGGAGAGAAGGGCGACAACGACAACCTGCGCGCCAAGCGCTACATCGCCAAATACACCATCAACCCGGCTATCGCCCACGGCATGTCGAAGCACATCGGCTCCGTTGAAAAAGGCAAGCTCGCCGATCTCGTGCTGTGGTCGCCGGCCTTCTTTGGCGTCAAGCCCGACATGATCATCAAGGGCGGCTCCATCGCGGCGGCGCGGATGGGCGATCCCAACGCCTCGATCCTCGGCGCCTTCGGCAAGGCGCTGACGGCTTCATCGCTGATGTTCGTGTCGAAAGCGGCGGTGCGCGCCAAGCTCGGCGACCGGCTCGGTGTCGAGAAGGAGCTGGTCGCGGTCGAGAACACCCGCAAGATCGGCAAGAAGAACATGATCCACAATTCGGCGACGCCCAAGATCGACGTCGATCCGGAAACCTACGAGGTGCACGCCGACGGCGAGTTGCTGACCTGCGCGCCGGCGGAAACGTTGCCGATGGCGCAGCGCTATTTCTTGTTTTGACGCGTCAGCGCCCGAGACGGTGCCATGTTTCGCCGCCGCAGATCACACCGGAGCAACCCTTCACTTCAAGGGTGGCGCCATGCGGGATCAGCCTGCCGTTGTAGGTCTGGCCGTCGTCGGAATTGTAGATCGGCCCGTACCAGCCGCCGTGCTTGTGGTAGCTCATGGCGAAGATGCGCAGCCCCAGGATCGGGCGATGGCGCTTGCGCGGGTCGGGGTTGCTCGAATCGACCGGCGGCTTGCCGGTCTTGGCGTCGACCTTGTCCTTGAGCCAGACGATGGTGCCGCACAGCGCCTGTCCGCAGGAGGCGACGCGGATATGGGCGTCGCCTTTTTCGGTGAGCCAGGTGCCGGTCGGTCCCGCGGCCCAGGTGGCGGTAGCGATGAAAGCGGTGAAGACAATCGCCAGCACGGCGGTCAAGCGGATCGATGGCATCGAAGAAAACCCCCGGCAGGTTGCATACAGGAATCGACGGTTGCTACGCAGCATACAATCTTCATGGCATAATGACGATGCGGTGGCAGGTCCGGTCGGATTGCCAAGTGCGAGGGTGACGCGACGATGAAGCGGGTGACGGATGTGAAACCAGCGGGCGCGTGGGACGTGGGCACGGCCTGCGACCGGGTCGTGCTCGACGCCGACGATCGCCGGCGCCGGCGTATCGTGCTGACCACTGAAAACGGTACGGGGTTCCTGCTCGACTTCGCCGCGCCGGTGACGTTGCGCGATGGCGATGGGCTGGTGCTGGACGACGGCGCTATCGTGCAAGTTGCCGGCGCACCGGAAGAGTTGATCGAAATTGCTGCCGGCAGCGCGCGCGATGCGGTGCGGCTCGCCTGGCACCTCGGCAATCGCCACACCGAGGTGCAGGTGATCGGCGACAAGCTGCGCATCCGCCGCGACCACGTGCTGGAAGAGATGCTGCGCGGCCTCGGCGCGCATCTGACCCCGCTCGCCGCGCCGTTCGATCCGGAGGCGGG
>JARRQH010000318.1:0-6755 GCA_037381985.1 Pseudolabrys sp. | reverse complement strand
CCATCGGGCCCATGACCGGATCGTTGCGCACGCCGACGACCATCTCGACGCCGTCGCTGGCCATTGCGGTCACCAGCAGGCCGTCGATGCGGGCGTCGGGCTTCTTGTCGCGCACCCGCGCCAGCATGGCGGCGGCCTCAACGCGCACGGCTTCGGCGTCGGCGAGGCCGAGCGCGACGCCGCCGACTTCCGTCTTGTGGGCGATGTCGGGCGAAACGATCTTCAGCGCCACCGGAAAGCCGACGCGCGCCGCGGCGCCGGCGGCGGCCTCCGGCGTACGTCGGCGGGGATGGCCGGCAGATCGCGCGCATCGCGCGGCGCGGCTCTCGTGGCCTCGGCGAAATCGGCGAGGTGGCCGAGCGCGCCGATGGCGCGCGACGGGTCCTCGAAGGTCAGGATGCCGTGCGCCTCGTAGGAGGCCATGACGTCGTCACTGCCCTGGCAGACGACCACGACCGGTTTCTTCGACTGGCCCACGAGCCCGTCGAGGATGGCCTTGTGAATCTTGGGCCCGAGCACCGGCGAGGCGGTCCACGAGGTGAAGAACGAAATCAGCATGTCGTAGCCGCCGTCGGCCGACATCGACAGCAGGTTCTCCGACACGAGCGAAAAATCGTTGAGCGCGTGGGCGGTGATGTCGATCGGATTGCGCGGCGAACACAGCGGATTGCGCGCCTTGAGCCGCTGTTGCGCGTCGTCGGGCATCGGCGGCGTGGCGAGGCCGGTGGCCTCCGCCGCGTCCGCCATGAGGACGCCCGCGCCGCCCGAAATCGTGAGAATGCCGAGCTTGCGCCCCGTCGGCAGCGGCGACAGGCTGGCGGCATAGACGATGTCGAGCATTTCCTCGGTGGTGCGGGCGCGTGGAATGCCGAAGTGCCGCAGCACGGCCTCGAAGCTTTCGTCGGAGCCGGCGAGCGAGGCGGTGTGCGATTGCGCGGCTTCCGCGCCGGCGGCCGAGGTGCCGACCTTGATGACCGTCACCAGCTTGCGGTTGGCCCGCGCCTTTTCCAACGCGCGGAAGAGGCGCTCGCGGTCCTTCACGCCTTCCATGTAACAGGCGATGGTGTCGACTCCGTCGGAGTCGACGAGGTATTCGAGACATTCGGCGAGCGTGATGTCGGCCTCGTTGCCGGTGGAGATCCAGGTGCCGACCTTCATGCGCCGCGCGCGCGCCATGTTGAGCAGATGCGTGCCGTAGGCGCCGGACTGGGTGACCATGGCGATGCGCCCTCTTTCCGGCGGGCCCGCCTTCAGCGCCGACGAGAAAGTCGGGCAGTGGCCGATCTCGCCATTGAACAGTCCCAGGCAATTGGGCCCGAGAATGCGGATGCCGGCGCGGCGCGCGCGCGCCACGATATCGGCCTGCAGCGCGGCGCCCTCGGCGCCGACCTCGGCGAAGCCGGCCGAGAAGATCAGCGCCGCCTTGACGCCCTTCCGGGCGCAAGCGTCGATGGCGTCGGCGATGCCGGGGGCGGGGATCGCGAGCAGCGCGAAGTCGACCGGGCCGGGTAGGGAGGCGATGTCGGGATAGGCCGCGTGGCCCTGCACTTCCTTGCGCGACGGGTTGACCGGATAGAGCGCGCCCTTGAAGCCGGCGCGATTGTAGTAGTCCATCGGCCGGCCGCCGATACGCGTGGGATCCGTGGAGGCGCCGACGACGGCGATCGACCGCGGCGCCAGCAGCGCCTCGATCCCGCTGCGCCAACGCTCGTCACGGGCATTGTACGGCATGTCGTTCCTCCCGTCAGGCCTTGGCGGCCAGCCTTTTTGTTGTGCGCGCCGGCGGCCGCGTTTCTCTTCGACGTGTGCTTTCGAGGGCGCGGCCGTAGAAACTGACCGATATATGCTCGGCGGTCTTGTGGATGTCGCGCCCGAGCGCGGCGAGCGCGGGCCACGGCAACTGCCCGGCGATGGCGATGCCGCTGATTCCGAAGCGCGCCTCGCCGGCGTGATCCCGGATCACCGCGGCGACGGTGTCCACGCCCTTGAACAGTTGCCCGTAGTCGAATGCGTAGCCGCGCTTGCCGGCCGCCGCGACGTCGGCGGCATAGTCGTCGAAGCGCGGCGGCGCCTGCCAGCGCAGCCGGCGGAAACGCGCTTCGAGGTCCTTGGCGGGAAGCTTGCGCGTCGCGGCGATGCAGCGGCCGACGGCGCCGATGAAGGCCGGCAGGCGCGTGCCGGTCGGCATGTCGACCCTGATCATGTTGACGCCGGCGACGCGGTCGACCAACACGATGCGGTCGTTGGGCGCAACCTTCCACAAGCCAATTAGCGAATTGTGTTCGGTGGAGAGCCGCTCGAGCTCGGGACGGATGAGATCGACCTGGTTGGTGCCCAATAGCGGCGCCGAGAACTCGAGCACGCCGAGAGCGATGCTGTAGGTCTTGCTTGCCGTCTCGAAGGCGACGAGACCTTCCTTGGCGAGCGTCCTCAGAATGTTGAACGTGGTGCTGACGTTGAGGCCGGTCTCGCGCGCGATCGACGCAACACCGGCGGGCGTCGCCGCGTGCGCCAGGTAACGCAGCACGGTGACGGCGCTTTCGACGGCGCCGACGAACTTGGCGCCCCTCGCTTGATCGAGATTATTTCTCATGCCAGAATAGCTTTCGTAATAAAGAAAATTAATAACACGGCTTTCCGGCGCTGTGAAGGCGACAGCAACGCGATCTCAAGGGGCCCTCGCGACGATGCGGCAATTCGAGAAGTCCGAAACATTGTCCCCGCGCTTGCCGTCGCTGCTGTCGCGCGATCTCGTCCTGCCGGTGCTCTGCTCGCCGATGTTCATCGTCTCCAATCCGGCGATGGTGGTCGCGCAATGCCTGTCCGGCGTGATCGGCTCGTTTCCGGCCTTGAACGCGCGCGCCCCCGACACGCTTGACGGCTGGCTGACGCACATCGAGACCGCGCTCGCCGAGGCCAAGGCGCGCGACTCGGCGCGCCCGATCGCGCCCTTTGCCGTCAACCTGATCCTGCACGCGTCAAACGACCGTCTCGATCAGGATATCGAGACCATCGTCGCCCACCGCGTGCCGATCGTCATTACCTCGCTGCGGGCGCCGGAGCGCGTGGTCGCGCATGTTCATGGCTACGGAGGGCTCGTGCTCCACGACGTGACGACCATGCGTCACGCCGAGAAGGCGCTCGAAGGCGGTGCCGACGGCTTGATCCTGGTGTGCGCGGGCGCCGGCGGCCACGCCGGCCGGCTCAACCCGTTCGCCTTCGTCGGCGAGATGCGCCGGCGCTACGACGGCCCGCTGGTGCTCGCCGGCGCCATCACGCGCGGCGGCGACATTGCCGCGGCCCGGGCGATGGGCGCGGACCTCGCCTATATCGGCACGCGTTTCATCGCCAGCGAGGAGGCCAATGCTCCGCCGGGCTACAAGGAGATGATCGTCGAAAGCGGGGCGGGCGACGTGCTCTACACGCCATATTTCACTGGCATTCCCGGCAACTACTTGAAGCCGAGCATCCGCGCCGCCGGCCTCGATCCGGACGCGCTGCCGGACGTCAACAAGGACCAGGCGAATTTCGGCTCGGGCCGCACCAAGGCCTGGCGCGACATCTGGGGCGCCGGCCAGGGCGTCGGCGCGATTGGCGCGGTGGCCAGCGTGTCGGAAATCGTCGCCGAGCTGCGCGCGGAGTTCGCGGCCGCCGCGAACGCGCTGCACAACTATATATGTACGGCTCGGTGAGCGGCCGGCCGCTTGGCTGGTTCGCCGGTGCGGCCGTGCCAGCTTGAAGCAGTTGGCGCCCCGGGGTGCGAGGGCGCGGCCGTGGCGTCCGGGACGGCGCCCCGGACGCTTCAGATCAGGCCGCCGGTCAGGCGACCGCATCCAGCGCTTTGCAATCGCTGGCCGCCCAGCCGATCTTGATATCCTGACCTTCGCGCATTTCCCGTTTCTGGCCGCGGTTGCGCACCTTAGCGATGAATTCGGGATTGCCCGCGACCGACATGCGGATGCGGATGTGATCGCCGAGGTAGATCATTTCTTCGATGCGCCCGGTCACGGTGTTGTCCAGGCTTTCGGGGTTGTCGAAGCCGCAGCGACAGGGTGGTCGAATTGCCGACGCCATCGACGTTGACCTTTTCCGCCTTCAGCAGCGTCCCGTCCGCCAAGCGGACGTCGCACTCCGTGCCGTTCATCGCCTCGATTTTGCCCGTCAGCTTGTTGTTCTCGCCGATGAACTGGGCGACGAACGAATTCTGCGGGGCTTCGTAGAGCTCGTCGGGCGTCGACAGCTGCTGCACGACGCCGTCGTTGAACTCGGCCACGCGGTCCGACATCGTCAGCGCCTCGGTCTGGTCGTGGGTCACGTAGATCGCGGTGACGCCGAGGTTCTCGTGGATGTGCTTGATCTCGTACTGCATCTGCTCGCGCAGTTGCTTGTCGAGCGCGCCCAGCGGTTCGTCCATCAGAACGATCTCGGGTTCGAACACCAGGGCCCTGGCGACGGCAACGCGCTGCTGCTGGCCGCCCGAGAGCTGTCCCGGACGCCGGTTTCCGAACTGAGGCAGTTCGACCATTTCCAGCGCCCGCTGGATCTTCTTCTGCTGCGTGTCCTTGTCGATCCCGCGCACCTGTAACGGAAACGCCAGGTTCTCCGCGACCGTCATGTGCGGAAACAGCGCGTAGTTCTGAAAGACCATGCCGGCGCCGCGCTTGTGCGGCGGCACGTCGTTGATCGGTTTGCCGTTCAGGTAGATTTCTCCCGACGTGACCGTCTCGAAGCCGGCCAGCATCATCAGGCAGGTGGTCTTGCCGGAGCCGGACGGCCCCAGCATCGTCAGGAATTCACCGCCCTTGATATCGAGATTGAGCTCTTTGACAACGATCGTCTCGCCGTCGTAGCTCTTTTGAACCTTCTCGAATCGGACTTCCGCACCCCGATTTTCAGCCATCACTAAGTTCCCCTACCATTCTTGATCTTGTATTATTTCCCCTGCAAATCTTGCTTTTATAATTGAGTGCAAGGCAAACACAACTCCGATGGCCCCTCCATCGCACGCCTCAGTCCGCAGGATTTCCGATCAAAGCCTCCATCGTCAACCTTCTCATGCTTTGCGTCCATCCGCAATTTCTCACTTCTCTCCTCCATTCGTCGCTTCCATCCCCCGTCCATCCGGCCGCATCCCTGTTCATTGCTCATTCTCGTTCGTTGGACGATCTCATTCATTGCTCGTTCTCGTCCACTGCCACTCTCAATTCGCGCGCAATTTTTGCGCCAGCAAGTATCTGCCGCTTGCACGCGCGCATGTTCAAGTGGAGAATGCAGTGCAACATTATTAGGCGCGGCTTGCCCGTGCGACTCTCGATCGCGTCGCAGTGAACCCGATAATTTGTACGCGCGTTGCGATGACAACGCTGCATCCGGCGTTGGTAGAGTCGGATTCACGCTTTTACATGTCGGATTTACGCCCTAAAATGAGATAGTTGGCTCGAGCGGAATCACTGGCCTTGAATGAATGAGCCATACAGTGTGAAATGCGTCTGGGATCAATGGGGTGCGCCGTGGGGTGCGATATTAATGAATGACTAGATGATGTGCATTTTGCGCTGAATTGACGCATCGTGGCTCCGATTGACGCCGCGCTGGAGGATGCAGTCCAATCATGCGCTTCATGGATCCGCGATCCGCACCGATTAAGCCAAAGTGACCTCCGGGCGCTGCCTGTTGGATCAATACGGATAAGGGAAAAGAGAGGAGTACCATGGCAAAGAAATCTCATAGCGATCACGAGCATTTTCCGCTGACCAGGCGCGATATGATGAGCCTGGGGGCGACGACGTTTGGCCTCGTGTCGCTGTCGTCGATCAGCACGCTGCTGGAGAGCCGCGCTGCGATGGCCGCCGATAGTAAGACGATCAACCTCGGGTCGGGGGGTGGCGCCTATCAGATGAGCCAGATCAAGGGTTACGAGGAGCCGTACACCAAGAAGACGGGCATCAAGTTCAACAATATTGAAAAGGCGGGTAATGGTCCGGCGCTGATCACGGCGCAGGAGCAGAGCGGCAACATCACCTGGGACATCGTCGACATTCTGCAGGCGCCGGCGGCGCGGCTCAGCGACCAGGGCCTGCTGCAGGAGATCGACTACGACAAGGATCTCGCCAAGGCGCCCGACGGGGCGCCCCCCACCCAGGACTTCATCGAGGGCTCGCTGGGCGGCGACGGCAAGAAGGGCGGCTTCGTCCCCGAGATCTCGTACAACACCATGTTCGGCTACAACAAAACGGCCTTCAAGGATGGGGCGCCGCAGTCGATCAAGGACGTGTTCGACGTCAAGAAGTTCCCCGGCAAGCGCGCGCTGCAGAAGATCCCGGCCGGCAATCTCGAATGGGCCCTCTACGCCGACGGCGTGTCGCGCGACAAGATCTATGACGTGCTGAAGACGAAGGCGGGCGTCGACCGCGCCTTCAAGAAGCTCGACGAGCTCAAGCCGCACGCCATCTGGTGGAGCCAGGGCGCTCAGCCGCCGCAGATGCTGGCACAGAAGGACGCGGTCATCGCGTCGGCCTATAACGGCCGAATCTTCAACGCCATCGCCGCGGACAATCAGCCCCTCGACTTCATCTGGGACGGCGGCCTCTACGAATGGGACGGCTGGTGCATCCCGGCAGGGTTGCCGAAGGACCGTCTGAAGCTCGCGATGGACTTCCTGAAGTTCTCGACCAACACCCAGAGCCTGGTCGAGCAGGCCCGCTACATCGCCTATTCGCCGTCGCGCAAGTCGTCCTTCAAGCAGATGGCGGATC
>JARRQH010000317.1:0-3844 GCA_037381985.1 Pseudolabrys sp. | reverse complement strand
GGCCGCAAGCTGTTCTCGTCCATGACCGCGGTGCCGGAACTCGCCGACGATCTCGACGTGCCCGCGCGCGCAACCCGGCACGCGGTGGCAAAGCGGAGGAAGACGGCCTGATCGTCATTCCGGGGCGCGCCCATCGATCCACGTCTCCCCCCAAAGCCCACCATGCGAAGGCCGGCCGGCATTGTCGCCGCTCGCCCCGGCCCATCAAGCAAGGCCCGGCCGGCCGTTAAGACCTTTCTTAACGCCCTGGGCCTCTAGTCGTGTCCGGAACCTCAGTTGATTCGGTGCACCCGTGGGCGAGATCGTCGTTTTCCAGCGCAGAACCCGTGAAATCGCAGAGGCGCCCGTGGGCGTCGACCTGCTCACGGCGGTCGACGTGGCAATCCGGGACCTGGCCGAAATCGCCGGCACGAACGATCTGGCGCTCGCTCGCCACCGGGCCGCGGAATGCCTGGCGACACTCGCCACCGCTTTCGACAGCGCGAAAAGTTGACGGCCGCGACAGACGGCACCCTGCCCGTCCGTTGCAGGCTCAATACCGGCTACCGCAGCCGGTAGAGCGCGTGCCGGCGGTTGCGCGTGAACGACCGCACCCCGGTCGGCCAGCGCCCTGTTTCGACCGCCTCGGTCCATTCGCGGCTGACCAGCACCTGCGGCCCATCGATCTCGTACATTGCGCTGTGGCGCGGGCCGTTGTGCGTAACCCGTTTCTCATCGCCGCCGATGTTAATGGCGAAGGGTTCGCCCTGCACCCGCGTCACGCTGTGTACGCCGGGCACGGCCAAGAGATTCGGCACGTGTTCGGTATCGTAGACCTCGTTGAAGAGCGCTTCCTTCTCCGGTTCGACGTCCATGCTGGCGACGAACAGATGCTTTGCCGGTATCGGCATTGAGACCTCCAGCGACTATTTCGATACCCTCCGAAACAAAACAGCCCCAAAGGCCGTCGGGCCCTTGGGGCTGTTTTGACGGGGCATGTAGGATCATGCGGATAGTGATGAGAACTATATCCACTCCATAACCCTCTATCCCCCTCCAAAATAGGCATAAGGTTGGCTGATAGCCATCAGACATCCGCCGCGCCCATCGCGGAGGTTCAGGTAAGCGGACTCAGCAGGCAGACGAAATCCACCGTGAAGGTTTCGACCGGTGTCGCTCACCATGATATGGGCACCGTCGCCATCGCCGCCGCCCTGAGCGGGCATGTCTCGCTGGTTGACGCGACGCTCGCTTTCGCATGGCTGGCGGCATAGCCAGTCCGTCAGCCCAAGGGCTAAGCGCCGGATCGCCACTTGCATCACAGAAGTGAAATGCATAGTAAAATATGGCTAGCAATATTATTGCTAGCCATATGACATTATTCAATGGACAAGGACGAACATGAGCACGATCTATTTCACCACGGTGACGGCCGTTGGCGGACGCGCGGGCACGGTCAAGAGCGACGACGGGCTGCTGGAATTGAACCTCAGCCTCCCCAAGAAACTCGGCGGCAAGGAAGATGCCACCAACCCGGAGCAATTGTTCGCGGCCGGCTACGCCGCCTGTTTCGGCAACGCCGTCATCCACGTGACGCGCAACAAGGACAACAAGATCAAGGATGACGATGTCGCCGTGAATGCCACGGTCGGTATTGCGCCAAACGGAAGCGGCGGGTTCGGTTTGACGGTGGCGCTTGACGTCACCATCACCGGTGTCGATCAGGCCAGCGCCGAGGGGATCGTTGCCGAGGCCCACAAGGCCTGCCCCTATTCCAATGCGGTCAGGGGGAATATCGATGTCGAACTGTCCGTGAAAACCAGGTAGGACTCCTATGGCTGAATTGAGCGACGATCCCTTGCGGCTGGATAATCAGGTCTGCTTTCCGCTTTATGCGGCGACCAACCTCCTGCAGCGGCTTTATCGCCCGTTGCTGGCGCCATTGGGGCTCACCTATTCGCAATATCTGGTGATGCTGATGCTGTGGGAGCGCGCGCCGGTGACCGTCGGCGAGATCGGTGCCTGCCTTCATCTCGACAACGGCACGCTGACGCCGCTTCTGAAGCGCATGGAACGGGGTGGCCTCATCACTCGCAGCCGCGACCCACGTGACGAGCGTCGCGTGCTGGTCGCACCGACGCCCCACGGCCGGGAACTGCGCGCGCGAGCGCTCAAAATACCTGAAGACCTTGCCCGGAGAATTACCCTCGCAACGGGAGAAATCGAGACACTGCGCAGTTCCGTCGTGTCCCTGGTGCATCTTCTGGCCGATGACATCGACAGAAGAAAGGAAGGCGACGACAGCGCGGCAATCCAATAGCCCGGTCGCTTGGAAGGACGAGGAGACATGCTGACAATCCACCACCTTTATCCCTCGCAGGCCGAACGCATCCTGTTTCTGGTCAGGAGAAACTTAGGCGTCACCTTCGGCGAGACCGAAGAGGCTTGTATCTCGCTCGTAACGGGCCGCGACGGTTACAAGCGAGCATGATACATGCCAGGATCAAAGCTTGGGCAGCGGCAAAGGGCGGCTTACACCCACTCTTGGGCGTTGTCGGTTAGTCCACGACCTATATCAAGAAGCCCCAGGTCACGAGGCACCGGGACGCTGAGCAGACGGCCAATTTGTACGGCAATCGGCGGTGTTCGGCGGGCCACGAGCGACAAAGACGAGAACTATGTGTTCGCTATAGCTCTCCACATCTAAGAGGCGACCTGATGGCGACAAGGGGTGGAAGGCGACAGTCTGCTTTCGGTTTGGCAGGTGAAAAAGCTGCCCAAGCAATGAAGACTCAATCTGTTAAGGCGTGCAAATATCGGTCGACGTGCTCTTTCCAAAGCGCGGGTTTGAACATCAGCGCGTGGCCCATGGGTGCTGCTACGAATTTCCCCTGCCCGCCGGCTGACCGAAACCTCTCAAAATTCCCTTTGCAGTGTCCTATCCGATAGTACTGATCGTGGCTGCCATGCAGCCAAAGGGTGGAAATTCCGGAAGGTGCGCCACGCTCGAAGAGCACTGGATTTACGAATTCATGGCTCGGACAAGCCCTCCCCAGCCAGCCGCCGTTGAAGTTGATGGAGCCGTGGAACGTGTTTGGCCTCATCCCGGCATAGGCGATGGACAATATGCCCCCGCGTGAGACGCCCCCGATGACAAGCTTGTCCTGGTTTACGTCAGACCTATCGCGGAGATAGTTGACTACGACATCAATATCTTCAACAGCACGCTCGAAACCGGCAATCGCAATTTCCACGTCGCAGGAATAACCGGATCCATCTGAAGCAAGCCCCTCACCATATACTCCGCCTGATTTCCCCCTTCCTCGACGTTGGGGTAACAGAGCCATCCATCCCCGCTCAACAAAGTAGTTTGCGACAATCGCCGGAGCCACGGTTCTGGAATAGAGGGACCTATTCCGCTCGCTTCCGGTCGAGCCGTGGTTGAAGACAACCGTTGGAAACGGACCTTTGTCGTTAGGCTTCGCCTGAACGATCTCCAATCTGGTGCCAGACTCAGCGGATTGTATGAAGAACTTTTCAAATTTCATGGAGTCTGCCGCCGGAGGTGTCTGCTTGCGTCGCAATTACCATTTCGATCAAACGTCCGGAATGGGATCGGTTGCAGCCGTCTCCAGTTTTCAAATTATATCTGGCTGTAGCGTAGAAGCGGCGGTTTTCTATGCCGCTCGGTTAGGCGTGCGGTGATCGGCGACAATATCGCACTATAGCGCGCAATCGGCAGCAAATGGCGGAGAGAGAGGGATTCGAACCCTCGATACGGTTTCCCGTATACACGCTTTCCAAGCGTGCGCCTTCAGCCACTCGGCCACCTCTCCAGATCCAGCGCTTGCCGCGTATTTAGCAG
>JARRQH010000316.1:0-5918 GCA_037381985.1 Pseudolabrys sp. | reverse complement strand
ATGCCTGGTCCGGCTTCGTCGATTGGCAACTGGCGGGGCTGTTCATCGCCGGTGGTGCCGTTGGCGGCTTTGCGGGCATCAAGCTCGCGCACCGTCTGGCCGGACAAAAACACGCGCTGACGCTCACCTTCGCCGGCGTGGTGATCGTGGTCGGGCTCTACGTCATCGCCCGCTCACTCTGGTTCTAGTTCCCAGAAATCGAGCGCCTGATTGGCCGGCGTTTCCTTGCGGTAGTGCACGGTGGCGTATTTGCCGCCGTGAAACACCAGCGGCGGCCGCTCGTCGTCGCGAAGCCCAAGGATGTGGCCGATGAACAGGCTGTGGTCGCCGCAGTCGTGGCGCGCCACGACCTCCGCCGCGATCGCCGCGCAGACCTTGGCCAGCACCGGGACGCCGTGCATGTGCTCGAACAGCACGTCCGGCCGCTCAACCCCTTGGCCCGCGAAATGCTGGCTGATCGCCTCCTGCCCCTGCGCCAGCATGCTGACGCCGAAATGGCCAGTATCGATCAGCGCCTTGTGCAGCCGCGCCTTGGTCGCCACCGACACGATGCACAGCGGCGGCGCGAGCGAACCGGACATGAAGGCGTTCGCGGTCATGCCGCGCACGCCGCCTTCCGCCTCCGCCGCAATCACGGTCACGCCGGTGGCGAACCGCCCCATCACGCGGCGAAACAGCCTGGAATCGACCTCGGTCGCCTTCTTACTCACGTTCTTCGCCCAATTTGCCCACTATCGACGGGCACGTTCTAGCGGCCCCGCGCCTTCCAAGGCAAACCCCCGGCGCCGCAGAATGGTCCCTGAGACGGCCGGGGCGCGGCCGGGCCCCGACTCAGGCTAGCATCCGCGCCGCCGTTCGTTCTTTGCGCGTGAATGCCGGAAAGCCGCTTCCCGCTTCGCCAATCGCCATCGGCAGCGACTTATCCTTTTTGACACTTGCGTTCACGCGCGCCGACCGCCGGGAGAATGCGATGTCACAGGAACTCTTTTGGCTGACGTGGACGGTCATTCTGACCGGACTTCTGTGGGTGCCGTATATCCTCGACCGCATCATGGTGCGCGGCCTGATGGCCACCCTGGGCAACCCCTCGCTCGACGACACGCCGCAATCGCCCTGGGCGCAGCGGCTGCAACAGGCGCACCTCAACGCGGTCGAGAACCTGGTGATCTTCGCCGCGCTGGTGCTGACGCTGCAGATCATGAAGCACTCCACCGCGAGCACGGTCATCGCCTGCGCGCTCTATTTCTGGGCGCGGCTCGCGCACGCCATCGTCTACTGGGCCGGCATTCCTGTGGTGCGCACGCTCGCGTTCGCGGTCGGCTTCCTGGCGCAAGTGATGCTGGTGCTTGCCGTGTTCGGGAAAGGTGTGAAATCCGTCATCCTGAGGTGCGAGCGAAGCGAGCCTCGAAGGATGATCGGCCAGGACCCTAGAGACCTTGGCCGTCGCCCTTCGAGGGCCGCGCTTCGCGCGGCCACCTCAGGGTGACGGGTCAACCTAACGGCGCGGCCCGCTCGAGTATCGCCCGCGCATCCATCCGGCGCGGCAACAGGCCGAAGGCGGCGCCGCCGTCGCCCTCGAGCCGCGAGGCGCAGAAGGCGTCGGCCACCGCCGCCGGCGCATGCTTGATCAGGAGCGCGGCCTGCAAGGCCACCAGCTCGCGCACCAGCACGCGCGCCTGGGATTCATCATGATGTTCAGTGCCTTGCAGACGCTCCTGCAAGCGCTGCACGAAGGCGCCGAGGCGCCTGTCGCCGCCGTCGAGCTCGACCGCCAGCATCTCGGCGGCGCCGCGCGTGCGCGCTAGCGCCCGCAATACGTCGAGGCACATGACGTTGCCGGAGCCCTCCCAGATCGAGTTCACCGGCGCCTCGCGGTAGAGCCGCGGCATCACGCATTCCTCGATGTAGCCGGAGCCGCCGAGCACCTCCATGGCCTCGAAGGTGACGTAGGGCGTGCGCTTGCAGATCCAGAACTTGGCCGCCGGCGTCACCACCCGCCGATAGGCGAGCGAGACCTCGTCGTCCTGGTCATAGGCGCGCGCCAGCCGCATGCTCAGCACGGTGGCGGCTTCGGTTTCGAGCGCGAGATCGGCCAGCACATTCGCCATCAGCGGCTGGTCGATCAGCTTCTTCTGGAACACGGTGCGGTGGCGCGCGTGATGCAACGCCTGCGTCAGCGCCTGCCGCATCAGGCCGGCGGAACCGGTGGCGCAGTCGAGCCGCGTGTAGTTGCCCATCTCGATGATGGTCGGGATGCCGCGCCCCTCCTCGCCGACGAGTTCGGCATAGGCGCCGTCGAACTCGACTTCGCTGGAGGCATTCGACTTGTTGCCGAGCTTGTCCTTGAGCCGAAGGATACGCATGGCATTGCGCTCACCATCCGGCGTCCAGCGCGGCATCAGGAAACAGCTCAGGCCTCTCGGCGATTGCGCCAGCACCAGGAAGGCGTCGCACATGGGCGCCGACATGAACCACTTGTGGCCGAAGAGCCGGAAGCTGCCGTCGCCGGCGGGCTCGGCGCGCGTGACGTTGGTGCGCAGGTCCGAGCCGCCCTGGTTCTCGGTCATGCCCATGCCGATCAGCGCCGCGGTCTTCTCTTTGACCGGCATGAATCGACGGTCGTACTCGCGGCCATAAATCTTCGGCAGCCACAACGCCGCGATGTCCGGCGCCTGCCTGAGCGTCGGCACCGAACCGTAGGTCATGGCGAGCGGGCAGCAGCAGCCGCTTTCGATCTGCATCAGCAGATAGAAGCCCGCCGCGCGCGCCACATGGGCGCCGGCTTTCGGCTCGGCCCAGGGGCTCGAATGCAGGCCGGCGCGCAGCGCGATCGCCAGCAGTTCGTGCCAGGCCGGATGGAACTCGACCTCGTCGACGCGATGGCCGTAGCGGTCGAGGGTGCGAAGCGTCGGCGTATATTTGTTGGCGTCGAAGCCGAGCTTGATCGTTTCCGTTTTGCCGAGCGTCGCGCCCAGCGCCGTCAGGCCGTCTTCGGCCCAACCTGCCTGTTCACGCGCCACCGCTTCGCGCAACACCGTGTCGCTGGCGAACACATTATAGGGCTCAAGCGGCGGCGGCTGGTTGGTGACCTCGAACATAACCGATTCCTTTCACCGTCATCCTGAGGTGTGAGCGAAGCGAACCTCGAAGGATGGTCGGCCAAAAGACTTTGCCCGTCGCCCTTCGAGGGCCACCTTCGGTGGCCACCTCAGGGTGACGGCGCTGAGTCGAAGCGTACTTCCATATTACCACGCATTCGTGTCCGCAGAGTTTCGACCACCCCGCTGTGGAATGCGATTCACGGAAACAGCGCGACCTGCTCCAGGCCCATGGTCTCGGGATACCCCATGACCAGGTTCATGTTCTGGATCGCCTGGCCGGAGGCGCCTTTAACCAGATTGTCGAGCGCTGAGACGATGATGGCGCGGCCTTCCTTGCGGTCCTTGGCGACCCCGATGAAGGTCATGTTGGAGCCGCGCACGTGCCGGGTCTGCGGAGTCTCGCCGAACGGCAGCACATGCACAAACGGCTCCTTCGCGTAAGTCTTTAAAAGGATCGCGTGAAGATCCTCGGCCATCCGCCCGCGCATGCCCCGCACGTAGATGGTCGAGAGGATGCCCCGGTTCATCGGCACGAGGTGTGGGGTGAAGCTGACCACCACCTCGCGGCCGGCGGCGAGCGAGAATTCCTGGTCCAGCTCGGCCATGTGCCGATGGCCGCCGACGCCATAGGCGTTGAAGCCTTCCGACACTTCCGAGAACAGCATCGACTCCTTGGCCGAGCGCCCCGCCCCGGTCATGCCCGACTTGGCGTCGATCACGATCTCGTCGAGGTCGATGGCCTTTGCCTTGATGAGCGGAATGAGCGGCAGTTCGGCACAGGTCGTGTAGCAGCCGGGATTGGCGACGAGCCGCGCCTGCTTGATGTCGCGCCGATGGACTTCGCACAGGCCGTAGACCGCCTCGGTCTGCAGCTCGGGCGCATGGTGCTCGTGGCCGTACCACTTCGCATAGGCCGCCGTATCCGCCAGCCGGAAGTCGGCCGACAGATCGACCACCTTGGTGGCCGGCGCCTTGGTGAGCAACTCCTTGAGCACCTTCTGCGTCGTGGCGTGCGGCAGCGCGCAGAAGGCGACGTCGAGCCCGGCGCTCGCCCAGTCGACGCTGTCGATCGACACCAGCTGCGGCAACGCGTGCGGCGAGAAATGCTGGAAGACGCTGCGCATCTCCTGCCCCGCCCGCCGGTCGGCGGTGAGCAGCGTCAGCTCCGCGCGCGGATGGCGCAGCAGCAGCCGGACGAGCTCCGCGCCGGTGTAGCCGGACGCACCAAGAACGCCGATTTTCGCTTTTTGAGCCATGGCAATATCCTCAATCCAGTGTCTTAGCGGACGCCGGAAAGAAGGCCAATCGCGGAATGTTCAGGGGAAACGTGCCGCGGCCCTCGTCCGGCGGCACGGGTGACGGCTAATGCCTCTCCCGTGCCGGGGTGGCACGGCGGCGGCGGACTTGCGCTGTCACGGTTCTGTTCATGGGCGCGCGATATAAGGCGCACGCCCCGGCCCGTCAAGCGGGGCGCGCCAGACGAACGCCGCTCCGCCACCCCGATAGGCGACGCCATGCGTCTTCGCTAGGCTCGCGGTCGCCCGAAGCCGGCCCCGCGCGGCGGCCGCCAGCAAACGAACATCCGGAGGGGAGGGCTTACCGTGAAACGAACGATTGCATGTGCAGTGGCGCTTTCATGCGCGCTCGCTTTCGCAGTTGTGCCTAGCGCCCACGCCACACCATTGAAGGTGCTGTCGCAGAAGAGCGTCGACGCCACCGGCCACGTCGAGTCCGTCGGCTACGACGCGGCGGCCAATATCTTCTACCTCAGCAATTTCGGCCCGGCGTTGAAGCCGACCGGCAAGGACGGCAAGGGCCACATGACCACGATGTCGCTTGACGGCACGATCCTGAAAGAACGGGCGCCGCCGGCCCACGGCGAAGCGATGAACAAGCCGAAGGGCAATTGGATCGAGAACGGCCATCTCTGGGTCACCGATATCGACTCGGTTTGGGAGTTCGACCTCAAGACCGGCAAGAGCCGGCACCTGGCCCTGCCCGGCTTCACGTTCGCGAACGATTGCACCGTCCTCAACGGCGCGCTCTATGTCGGCGACAGCGCATCCGACAGGCTGGTCAGCATCGAGCCGGCCGACTTTCTCGACATCAAGGGCGTGCCGAAGATTGCCACCGTCTTTTCCGGTGCGGGCGTTTTCCCCAACGGTCTCTACCCGGCCCGCAACGGCGATCTGCTGATTGTCGGCTACCAGAGCAAAGACCACCCGCAAGGCTTCTACGAGATGAAGCCGGGCGGCCGGCCGAAGGAAATTTCAAAGCCCCTCGGCATGCTCGACGGCCTCTATCAACTGAAAGATGGCGACCTGTTGGCGACCGATTGGATCAGCGGCTCGCTGTTCCAGTGTCAAGGGTCCGGCCGACATCGCGGTTGTGCCCAACGACAAGGGCTATCTGGTGGCGCTGCCCGACCTGGTCGCCAGCAAAATCCATCTCATCCAACTCGGACCGTAGATCATCCCCAGAGCCACTTCACCAGAAACAAGATGCCGTCGCCGAGGGTGAGCAGCACCGCGGCCCACACGAAGGCAGATGAAAAATTGGCGAGTTGGAAGCGCCAATGGGGCATCTCGAAAATGCCGGCGACCAGCGGTACCGAGGCACGCAACGGCCCGAAGAAGCGGCCGATGAAAATTGCCAGCACGCCCCAGCGTTTCACGAAACGCTCGCCGCGCGGGATCAGGTCGGGATGGCGCGACAGCGGCCAGATGTGCTGCACCGAATATTCGAGTTTGAGACCGATCCAGTAGGACAGCCAGTCGCCGCACGCCGCCCCGACGCTGCCGGCAATCCAGATCGGCC
>JARRQH010000315.1:0-5847 GCA_037381985.1 Pseudolabrys sp. | reverse complement strand
ATCACGGTCATATCCATGCCGCGGCCGTGCGCCCAGGCCACCATATCGGCGAGTTCGTCGTCGTTGACGCCCTTGAGCGCGACGGCGTTGATCTTCACCTTGAGCCCCGCGGCCTGCGCCGCGTCGATGCCGGCCATCACCTTGTCGAGATCGCCCCAGCGCGTGATGGCGCGGAACTTGTCGGCATCGAGGGTGTCGAGCGACACGTTGACGCGCTCGACGCCGTAGCCCTTCAGCTCGGATGCGTAGCGCGTGAGCTGCGAGCCGTTGGTGGTGAGGGTGAGCTCCTTGAGCGCGCCGCTGTCGAGATGGCGCGACAGCGACGACACCAGGTTCATGATGCCGCGCCGCACCAGCGGCTCGCCGCCGGTCAGCCGCAGCTTGTTCACGCCCTTGGCGACGAAGGCGCTGCACAGGCGGTCGAGTTCCTCCAGGCTCAGGACGTCGGTCTTGGGCAGGAAGGTCATGTGCTCCGACATGCAGTAGACGCAGCGGAAGTCGCAGCGGTCGGTGACCGACACCCGCAGATAGGTGATGGCGCGCGCAAAGGGGTCGACCAGGGGGCGCGGCCGGGCGGCGTCGCGATCGAGATCGTCGCGGACGGGGGCGTCAGTGGTGAAAGCCATCGTTCATTCCTGCGTGGCGGGTTCCAACAGGCCCGCGCATCGTCATATCGTCGGCTTGATATAGGAAGTGTGGCGGATATTCGCGATACCGTAAAGCCGCGCGGGTTCCGCTGCGGCAAAAGGGGCGGCGGTGCCTGTTGCAGCGCCGCAATTGCTGCTGCTTCTGCTGTTGCTGTTATTGCTGAGGCGGCTGCGACGGCGGCCACGGCGACGGCGCCTGCGTCGGCGCGACCGGCACGGGCTTCGGCGCGGGTTTCACCGCCCGCTTGTGGACGGCGCGGCGACGGTGGCGCACCTTCTTCGGCGGCGCCATCGGCGTCAGCGCGACCGTCACCGGGTTCGGCTGCAGCTTGGCGGTGCCGTCGCCCATGGTCATGGGCGCGATGGTCTCTGTTGCGGGCTGATAGCCGCTGAGCGCGAACTGAACGGTATAGGTGCCGTTCGACTTGAAAGGCGAGGCGCAGGGCGTCAGGCAGGTCTGTCCGTTCGGCAGCGTGACCGTGGCACCCGGCGGCGTGGACTCGAAGCGCACCGGTTCGACCGGGGGCTTCGGTTTGAACGCATCGATGCTGAGCCAATCCGCATTCGATGAGCATCCCGCAAGCGCCAGCGCGCTCATCACGATCACGATGACCCGATACATTGTCGTTGCGGTCCGTCCTTGATATCCCGGGAGTCCCGGCCGTCCAGCGTGGACGACATGCCGTGTCCGATAGACGCCGAAGGATAGGGACGCTGTCAGATCGGTGCAATATGGACGACGGGTTTAACGTTAACGTTGTTAACCATAATTGCGGCCGGAGCCGCGGCTGCGGGCGTCAGGCCGCCGGCGCGACGGCGGCGATCGCCGCCGGCAATTGCCCGAAATGGCTGATGATACGGTCGGGGCCGAGCTCCGTGACCGGCTGCTCGGTGTAGCCAAAGTCGACCGCGATGACCGGCACTTCGGCGGCGCGGGCGGTGCGGATGTCAGTGATCGAATCCCCGATCATGATGGCGTGGCGCGGGTCGCCGCCGGCGGCGTGGATGGTCCGCCGCAACACCTCCGGGTCCGGCTTGTGCACGCCGAAGGTGTCGGCGCCGCAGATCGTCTCGAAGCGGTGGCTGAGCGCGAGCGCGTCGAGCAGCAGCAGCGACAGCCGTTCGAGCTTGTTGGTGCAGACGGCGAAGCGATGGCCGCCGGCGGCGAGTTCGTCGAGCGCGTCGATCAGCCCGGGGAAGGGCTTCGAGCGGTCAGCGATGTGCTCGCCATAATGCTTGATGAAATCGCTGAACATCTGGTCGACCTTGGCCGGCGGCAGGTCGCGCCCCTCGGCCTCGGCGCCGCGCATGATCATGGTGCGCCCTCGCGGGCAAACACCACGTTGAGGGTGTCGATCAGGTCGGGCGCGGTGTCGATGAGGGTGCCGTCGAGATCGAAGACGATGAGCGGATTGGTCATGGGGGCCGGATGTTGGGTCCGGAGGCTGTAGCCGCCGTGTCGCGCCGATGCAAGCGAGAGGATTTGGGGCTCCAAAGGGTTCATTGAGGCCTCGGAAAATTCCCGATCCCCGACTATCCAGGCGAGGCGATCGAGGTTAGATAGGCGGGACTTCAGACTACTCCCGTACCCTTCGCGAAAGCTAGGTCGACCGCCATGGATGTCGATGCACAGAAACGCGCAGCCGCCGCGCGCGCCGTCGAGTTCGCGCGGCCGGGCATGCGGCTTGGCCTCGGTACGGGCTCAACCGCGCGGCATTTCGTCGACCTGTTGGGCGAGCGGGTGCGGGCCGGGTTGGACGTGGTCGCCGTGCCGACCTCGCGCGAGACCCAGGCCCAGGCCGAAGCCTGCGGCATTGCGCTCACCACCCTGGACGACACGCCGGCGCTCGACCTGACGGTTGACGGCGCCGACGAGATCGGGCCCGACCTGAGCCTGGTCAAGGGCGGGGGCGGGGCGCTGCTGGGCGAGAAGATCGTCGCCGGCGCCTCCGCGCAAATGATCGTGATCGCCGACAAAAGCAAGTTCGTGCCCGCGCTCGGGCGTTTCCCGCTGCCGATTGAGGTGGCCCAATTCGGCCTGGGCGCCACCCTGAACGCGCTGGAAAAGGCCATCGCCGCGGTGCAGGCCGGCGGGCCGCTGACCCTGCGCCGCGGGGCGGACGGCCATGCTTTCGTCACGGATGGCGGCCACTGGATCGTCGACGCGGCGCTGGGGCGGATCGACGATCCTGCAGCCTTGGCCCATGCGCTCGCGGACGTTCCCGGTGTCATGGAACACGGTCTCTTCATCGGCTATGCGCAGATGGTCATTATTGCCGGACCGAACGGTACCGAACTGATCGAGCGGTCCTGATCTGGGCGTCAAGTCGTGTTGCCAGCTTAATCTTGAGCCAAACGGAGTTGATGTTGATGACGAAATTCACCCATGGCCTGCGTTGTTCGGCGCGCGCCGCGGTCGTCGCCGTCGCCTTGGTGGCGCTGGGCGCGACCGCCAACGCGCAGCCGAAGCCGTCAGCGGCGGCGATGGCGACCGCCCAGCAACTAGTCAAGATCACCGGTGCAGCCGAAGCGTTCCAGTCACTCGTTCCCGGCGTGGTCGAGCAGGCCAAGCTTCTGTTCCTGCAGCAGAACCCGGATCTCGCCGGCGACCTCAACGCAGTCGCGGCCGAAGTGCGCAAGGAATACGCGCCGCGCGTCTCCGAGCTCACCAACTACGTGGCCGAGCTCTACGCCCAGCGCTTCACGGTGGCCGAGATGAAACAGGTCATCGCATTTTATACGTCGCCGATCGGCAAGAAGTACCAGAATCAGTTGCCGCAGATCGTCCAGAATAGCGGAAAGTTCGCGCATGACTGGGCGAACAAGCTGTCCGACGAGGTGATCGAGAAGATGCGCGCGGACATGAAGAAGCGCGGTCATCCCATGTAAGTCGCGGCAGGCGCGTTGCGGCGCGCATGGCGCGGGACGATCCCGGATTTGATGGAGCGATGATCAGGCGATGGCGGACCGTGACGTCGATCTCTTCGTAATCGGAGCCGGCTCGGGTGGCGTGCGCGCGGCGCGGGTTGCCGCCGGCTACGGCGCGCGCGTCATGATCGCCGAGGAATACCGGGTCGGCGGCACCTGCGTCATCCGCGGCTGCGTGCCCAAGAAGCTGATGGTCTATGCCTCCCGTTTCGGCGAGGAATTCGAGGACGCCGCCGGCTTCGGCTGGACCGTGCCGCAGCCGACCTTCCACTGGCCATCGCTCACTGCCAACCTGGCGCGCGAGGTGGCGCGCCTCGAAGCCGCCTACACCAATACGCTCGACAAATGGGGCGTGACGCTTGCCAGGAGCCGCGCGGTGTTCGAGGACGCCCACACGGTGCGCCTCACCGAGACCGGCGAGATGGTGAGCGCCGAGACCATCCTGATCGCGACCGGCGGATGGCCGCATTACGGGCCGGATATTCCCGGCCTCGAGCACGTCATCTCGTCGAACGAGACATTCCATCTGCCCGAACTGCCCAAGCGCATCCTGATCCAGGGCGGCGGCTATATCGCGGTGGAGTTCGCCTGCATTTTCGCCGGCCTCGGCAGCGAAGTGACGCTGGTCTATCGCGGCCACAACATCCTGCGCGGCTTCGACGACGACGTACGCGAGCATTTGCGCAACGAGATGCAGACGCGCGGCATCACGGTGACCTGCGGGCACACGGTCACCGCCGTCGACAAGGCGGGCGACGAGTTCGTCGCGCGTCTATCGGATGGCAGCGAGGTTACCACGGACAAGGTGATGTTCGCTATCGGCCGCCGCCCCAACATCATGGGGCTGGGGCTAGAAAACGTCGGCTGTCACATCGCCGAGCACGGTGGCATCCAGGTCGACGAATATTCCCGCACCTCGGTCATGAACATCTACGCCGTCGGCGACGTCACCCACCGCATCAACCTGACGCCGGTGGCGATCCGCGAGGGCCACGCCTTCGCCGATACGCTCTACGGCGGCAAGCCGACCCGCGTCGATCATGCCAACGTGCCGACCGCGGTGTTCACCGAGCCGGAGATCGGCGTCGTCGGCCTCACCGAGGCCGAGGCGCGCGAGCAGTGCGAGAAGCTCGACGTCTACAAGACCACCTTCCGGCCCATGAAGGCGACGCTCTCGGGCCGCGACACCCGCACCTTTTTCAAGCTGTTGGTCGACGGGGTGACCGACCGGGTGGTCGGCTGCCACCTGATGGGCCCCGACGCTGGGGAGCTCATCCAGGTCGTCGGCATCGCGGTGAAGATGGGGGCCACCAAGGCCGATTTCGACGCCACCATGGCGGTCCACCCGACAGCGGCCGAGGAACTCGTGACTTTGCGCGAAAAAGCCATGAGTTACGGGCGGGCCGCGGCCGAGTAAGCCTAAATTAGCGGCAGAACCGGAAAACCTGGCCTCGACCGGGGGCGGTCGTGTATAACCCCCGCCATTCGCTGGAGTGTTGTGTAATGCCCGAACGTTGGTCGCCCGATAGCTGGCGCAACAAGCCCATTTTGCAGGTTCCGGACTATCCGGACCCGCAGGCCCTGGCCGACACCGAGAGGCAGCTTGCCACCTTCCCGCCGCTGGTTTTTGCGGGTGAGGCGCGCAACCTAAAAAAGGCCCTCGGCCAAGTCGCAAACGGCCAGGCGTTCCTGCTCCAGGGCGGCGACTGCGCCGAGAGCTTCGTCGAGCACGGCGCCGACACCATCCGCGACTTCTTCCGCGTGGTCCTGCAGATGGCGATCGTCTTGACCTATGCCGGCGCCTTGCCGGTGGTGAAGGTCGGCCGCATCGCCGGTCAGTTCGCCAAGCCGCGCTCGTCGCCGACCGAAAAGCGCGACGGCGTGGAACTGCCGAGCTATCGCGGCGACATCATCAACGACATCGCCTTCACGCCGGACGCGCGCATTCCCGACCCGCGCCGGCAGGTCGCCGCCTATCGCCAGGCGGCGGCGACGCTCAACCTGCTGCGCGCCTTCGCCAAGGGCGGCTACGCCAGCGTCGAGAACGTGCATCAGTGGATGCTCAAGTCGGTGAACGGCTCGCCGCAGTCGAAGGCCTATGCCGATCTCGCCGACCGCGTTTCCGGCGCGCTCGACTTCATGCACGCCTGCGGGCTCGACTTCGCCGTCGATTCCGCGCTCGGCACCACCGATTTCTACACCAGCCACGAGGCGCTGCTGCTCGGCTACGAGCAGGCGCTGACCCGCGTCGATTCGACCACCGGCGACTGGT
>JARRQH010000314.1:0-3893 GCA_037381985.1 Pseudolabrys sp. | reverse complement strand
ATCATCGGTTCACGTTTTTGGTGCGGACGGAGGGACTCGAACCCTCACTCTCTTACGAGAAACGGATTTTAAGTCCGTTGCGTCTACCATTCCGCCACGTCCGCGTGAGCAGCTTCGCTTCGCCGCCGGCGCGCGGCGGCAGAACCACGCGGGCGGCGTCTCAATTCACTTCGGTAATAACGCGCCCCACACTTCGTCCCAGTCCTTGCCGCTGGAATCGGTCACGCGGCCGTCCTGCTCGAAGAACTTGTTGGGGATCTGGAAGATGCCGACGAAGATGCCCCCCTGCGGTGACCACGCCGAGTGCCGGCTGCCGGCCGGGCGCATGACATAGTCACCGGCCTTCACCTCGGTGCCGGCGTCGGGGCCTTCCTTGTCGACCAGCGAGCCTTCCAGCACGTAGGTCTGCTCGATCAGGACGTGCTCGTGGTCGGGCAGCTCCGCGCCCGGGTCCATCTTGAACAGCAGCGTCGCCAGCCCGCTCTTGGGGTCGGCCATCAGCACCTTGGTGTAGCAGCCGGGAAAGCGTGTCGCCTGCCATGGCATGTCGTTGGCGCGCACCACGCGCGAGAGCAGGCCCTGCGGTTCGGCCTTCTGTGCGGTGGCGGCGGTCATGGGCGCATCCTCATAAAACCTGGACCTGCAAATTCTAACGCGAACCATCCACCTTGTCATGGCCGGGCTTGACCCGGCCATCCCGATAAGGGACGCAAGGCCTTGCCTTCCTAAGCGGGATGCGCGGGTCAAGCCCGCGCATGACAACGGCGAGGTAGTGCCCGTCGCCTCAGTCCCCGCCGGGCCGGATCGGCGGCTGGAAGGCGAGCCCCGTATCCCACGGAAAATAAATCCAGGTGTCCTGCGACACCTCGGTAACGAAGGTATCGACCAGCGGCCGGCCCATGGGCTTGGCGTAGACGGTAGCGAAGTGCGCCGCCGGCAGGATGTCGCGCACCACGCGCGCGGTCTTGCCGGTGTCGACCAAGTCGTCGACGATCAGCACACCCTTGCCCTCGCCGCGCATGGAGGTCACCTCCGGCGCTACGCCCTTCAAGATCTGCAGTTCGCCCTGGTTCTTGTAGTCCTGGTAGCTGGCGATGCAGACAGTCTCGATCAGCCGCACGTTCAACTCGCGCGCCACGATAGCCGCCGGCACCAGCCCGCCGCGGGTGATGCAGACGATGGCGTCGAACGGCCCCGCCGCGTGCAGCCGCCAGGCAAGCGCGCGCGCGTCGCGGTGGAACTGGTCCCAGGAAACCGGAAACGCCTTTTCCGGCGTCAGGGGAATGCTCTGTGGCATGATCGCGCTCTCTTAAGACCTTAAGCCTCTACACCGCCGCCGTCGCGGCCACCCGCGCGCGCACCGACAGCAGCATGGCTTCCACCGCGGCCTTCACCGCCTTCAGCACCTCGGGATCGCGCGCGCGCACCACGATGTTGGTGTTGGGCCCGTGCACCTCGTCGAAGAACGGATAGCTGCCGATCAGCGCGCCGGGATGGGCCTTGGCGATCAGCCCAAGCTCGGTGCCGACGTCGCCTTCCTTGACGTCGCCGCGGATCGTTTCCGACATCAGCTTGGCGCCGGTCTTCAGCTTCGGCCCGACCTCGTCAAGCATGGCCTGCATCACCGAGGGCACGCCCGCCATGGTGATGACGTTGCCGATCCAGAAGCCGGGCGCGCCCGACACCTTGTTGGCGACGAGTTCGCCGCCCTCGGGGACGCGCGTCATGCGCATGCGCGCTTCGTTCAATTCGCCGCCGTTCTTGGCGATCCGCTCCTTCATGATCGCAACTGCCTCCGGGTGATAGGGCAGCGCGACGCCGAAAGCCTTGGCCACGCAGTCGGCGGTGATGTCGTCGTGTGTGGGGCCGATGCCGCCGGTGGTGAAGACGTAAGTATATGTGCCACGTAGCGCGTTGAGCGCCGCGACAATCGCGGCCTCGTCGTCGGAGACCACCCGCACTTCCTTGAGGTCGATGCCGAGCGCGGTCAGAAAATCGGCGATATAGCCGATGTTCTTGTCCTTGGTGCGCCCCGACAGGATCTCGTCGCCGATCACCAGCACGGCCGCGGTGACGATCTCTGGCGTGGCACGGGTCATGGCGGTCTTCGTTTCTTGCCTTGCTGGTTTCGAACACCTAGCCCGCCGCCGTCACCCGCTCAAGCGGGGGGCCGCGCCACGCCTCATGGCGTTTCGGCGCGATTTGCACAAAAGTTGGGCAAGTGGTCGCAATCGTGCCCGGCAGCCTATGAAAATTCTTTTATTTTCAATAGTTTATATTTGGCCTGAAGCTTGCAAACCGAACAAATCGAAGCTCAAGGACGGCAAGCGCTGGACCCCGGCGACGCGGACGCCGCTGCGGAACTTGGGGACAAGCCTTGCCATTGAACCGCCGGGGGGTTCGCGCATGACGACCGCTTTCGACGAGATGGGGCTCAATGGGGCCGTGCGCCCACCCTATGGCGAGCTCTCCAAATGGCTGGGCGAGGTGCCGCCCGACGCGCTGGAGCACCGCCGGCGCGAGGCCGAACTGCTGTTCCGCCGCATCGGCATCACCTTCGCGGTCTACGGCGAGGCCGAGGCGCAGGAACGGCTGATCCCCTTCGACGTCATCCCGCGCATTATCGCCGGCCCGGAATGGCGTCGCCTGGAGGAAGGTCTGACCCAGCGCGTGCGCGCGCTCAACGCCTTCATCAAGGACATCTATGGCGCGCGCGAGATCCTGCGCGCCGGCGTCGTGCCGGACGACCTGGTATTCCGCAATCCCGCCTTCCACCCCGAGATGAGCGGACAGCGGGTGCCGCACGACATCTACGTGCACATCGCCGGCATCGACATCGTGCGCGTCGACGCCGACACCTTCTACGTGCTTGAGGACAACGCGCGCACGCCCTCCGGCGTCTCCTACATGCTGGAGAACCGCGAGATCATGATGCGACTGTTCCCCGAGCTGTTCGCCCGCCATCGCGTCGCGCCGGTGGAGAACTATCCCGACGAGCTCTTGGCGACGCTAACCTCGATCGCGCCGCTCACCGCCTCGCGCGAGCCGACCGTCGTGCTGCTGACACCCGGCGTCTACAACTCGGCCTATTACGAGCACTCGTTCCTGGCCGACAAGCTCGGCGTCGAGCTGGTCGAGGGCCGCGATCTCTTCGTCAAGGACGAGACCGTCTACATGCGCACCACCCAAGGGCCGCAGCGTGTCGACGTCATCTATCGCCGCCTCGACGACGACTTCCTCGATCCCCTCACCTTCCGCCCCGACAGCATCCTCGGGCTGCCTGGGCTGATGTCGGCCTACCAGGCTGGCAACGTGACGCTCGCCAACGCCGTCGGCACCGGCATCGCCGACGACAAGGCGATCTACAGCTTCATGCCCGAGGTGGTGAAGTTCTATCTCGGCGAGGAACCGATTCTGAAGAACGTGCCGACCTGGCGCTGCCGCGAGGCGGACCATCTCTCCTACGTACTCGACCATCTGAACGAGCTGGTGGTGAAAGAGGTGCACGGCTCCGGCGGCTACGGCATGCTGATCGGCCCCAGCGCCAGCAAGGTTGCGATCGAGCAGTTCCGCGCCAAGTTGAAAGCCCACCCCAAGAACTTCATCGCGCAGCCGACGCTGGCGCTGTCCACCTGCCCGACCTGCGTCGAAGCCGGCGTGGCGCCGCGGCACGTCGACCTGCGGCCGTTCGTTTTGACCGGCCGCGACCGCGTGCGCATCGTGCCGGGCGGGCTCACGCGCGTGGCGCTGAAGCAAGGCTCGCTGGTGGTGAACTCCAGCCAGGGCGGCGGCACGAAAGACACCTGGGTATTGGACGGATGAGAATGGGAATGCCACGCCGCACTCTCTCTTCACCTCCCCCTGGAGGGGGGAGGTCGCTGGCCGAAGGCCAG
>JARRQH010000313.1:0-8385 GCA_037381985.1 Pseudolabrys sp. | reverse complement strand
GTGCTCGCCGAGCTGCCCTTCGCCGTGCCCAACGCCACCATCGGCACCTGTGCACTGATGAAGGTCGAGAACGAGCTGAAGCCAGACTATCCCGGCACGCACATTCTCTATCTGACGGTGACCGAACCGAGCGCCGCGCACACCACCAAGAAGATCACGAGCCTCGACCAGCTCAAGGGCATGCGCGTCCGCACCCCGACGCCGGCGATCACCGCCATGCTCAACTACATCGGGGCCACGCCGGTCGGCATGCCGCCGACCCAAATCTACGAGAGCGTCGAGCGCGGCGTGGTCGACGGCAACATCATGCCGTGGGGCCCGGTGGGCGCGTTCAAGCTCTATGAGGTGCTGCACTATCACCTCGACGCCCGCATCAACCCGGTCGCGATGTACATCGTGATGAACCAGCGCCGTTACGACGGCCTGCCGCCGGACATCCGCAAGGTGATCGACGACGTCAGCGCCAGCATGTTCTCTCATTGGGGCAAGTGGTGGCACGACACCGACCAGCAGGCGATCCAGGCCGCCAAGGCGCACGGCAACGTGATCGTGCCCATGTCGGACGCCAAGCGCGCCGAATGGCAGAAGCGCCTGCAGCCGGTCATCGACACCTACCTGACGAAGTCCTCGGGTCTTCAGCCAGCCAAGGCCAAGAATATCTATGGCGATATCCGCCAGGCTGTCTCGGCCTGCAAATAATCTGACATGATGGGAACGGCGGCGCTCGCCGCCGTTCCCGCCTCTTCCAGCCGGAGTCATCCCTTGAAACGGGCAACGCTCTTGTTGGCGCTTGTCGGCACGATCGGTTTCCTCGTCGCCGTCGCGCTCACTGTCACTGACATCGCGCTACGCTCCGTCAGCACGCTGACCGTGCCGGGCCTCACCGATATCGTGACGCTGTGCACCATGGTCGGCTCGATGCTAGCGATCCCTTATGGCTTTGCCGCCGACCAGCACGTCTCCATCGACGTGTTCACCAGCCGCATGCCGCCGAGCGCGCAGCGCGTGCTGCGGCTCGTGGCGGCCGTCCTGTCCTTCGCCTTTCTCGCCGGCGCCGCCTGGTTCGGCTTCGAGCAGATGATGAGCGCCCTCGCCTACGGCACGCGCAGCCAGTCGATCGGCATTCCGTTGGTCTGGTACTGGATTCCGTTGCTGATCGGGATCGGCCTGGCCGCCCTCGTCAATGTCTGGCTATTTGTCCGCGAGCTGCGCTCGCCGAACGCGAGGTAGATCCCCGTGTCCGCTCCCCTCGTCGGCGTCGCCGGCCTCGTCGCGCTGTTGATCCTGATCGGGCTGCGCATACCGATTGCCATCGCCATGGGCATCGTCGGCATTGTCGGCGGCGTCGTGCTCAACGGCTGGGTCAGCCTCGGCTTCGTGCTCGGCTCACAGCCCTACACCACCACGTCGAGCTACGCGCTGTCGGTCATTCCGCTGTTCGTCATGATGGGCGCCTTCGCTTCACGCGCCGGCCTGTCCGCCTCCCTCTACCAGTCATTGCATTCCTTGATCGGCCATTGGCGCGGCGGCCTGGCTTCCGCCACCATCGGCGCCTGCGCGCTGTTCGGCGCGGTCTGCGGATCGAGCTTGGCGACCGCCGCAACCATGGCGCGGGTCGCCGTGCCCGAGATGACCGAGATCGGCTACGACCGCCGTCTCACGTCGGGCGCGCTTGCCGCCGGCGGCACGCTAGGCATCCTGATCCCGCCGTCGATCATCATGGTGATCTACGCGCTGCTCACCGAACAATCGATCGGCCAGATGTTCCTCGCCGGCATGATCCCGGGCATCCTGGCGGCCGGGCTCTATATGCTGGCCATCTATGTCATGGCCACCCTGAAGCCGGATTGGGCGCCGCGCACGACGCGGCCCGACAAAATCAACCGCCTCGCCGCCATCCGGCAGATGACGCCGATCCTCGGCCTGTTCCTGCTGGTCATGGGCGGCATCTACGCCCGCATCTTCTCGCCAACCGAGGCGGCCGGCGTCGGCGCCTTCGGCGCCATCGTGCTCGCGGCGCTGCGCGGTCAACTCACCTGGCAGGTGACCCGCGACGCGCTGATCGAGACCGCCGCCACCACCGGCATGCTGTTCATGATCCTCATCGGCACGTCGGTGTTGCAGTTCTTCATCGAAACCTCGACCCTGCCGACCGTCATCGTCGGCTGGATCGGCGATCTCGGCCTGCCGCCGATCGGCGTTGTCGTCGTCATCCTTCTCATCTACGTCATTCTCGGCTGCTTCCTCGACAGCCTGTCGATGATGCTGATCACCTTGCCGATCGTGTTCCCGATCATCACACACCTCGGCTACGACCCGATCTGGTTCGGCGTGCTGGTGGTGTCGGTGGTGGAGATCGGGCTGATCACGCCACCGCTCGGCATGAACCTCTACGTGATAGGATGCCGTTCCTGATCGAGGACTATGTCAGGGTGGCCTTTCTCTTCAGCATCCCGGCGCTGTCGATGACGCTTCAGAAGCTGCTTATGTGAAGTCCTGCGTGGCCGCTCGTTCCTAGAACGCCGCCCCGGCCGACTGTTTCGCTGTGCCGCCGGACTCGCGTGCATCGATCGCGGACGCCAGCACGGCGACCGCGACCGCCGGGGCCGCCAGCGACACCGCCGCGCGCGCGGCCGGCGTCGCGTCGAGCAGTAGGTTGAAATCGACGACGTCGCGGCCAAGCCGCCGGGCGACCTCGCGCAGGATACCGACGCCGACGCCCGCCACGACGACCGGCGCCTCTGCCGCAAGATGAACGCGCGACAGCGCAAGCGACACGCCATCGGTGACGGCGCGCACCTGCGTTTCGGCGAACCATCGCGCCAGCGCGGTCCAGGCAGCTTCGTCGGCGTCGTCGACATCGCGGCCGACCATGCGGGCGAGCCGCGCGCGCGACGCGGCGACCGTCTTCGGCCGGCCGTCGGCGGTCGGCATCTGGTCGGCGCCGTCGGGCAGGCTGCCGAGAATGCGGTGCACGTCGCCCATGTTGGCGAAGTTCTCGCGGATCAGTTCGGTCCAGCTACCGGCGAACGGCACCCGCCCCGCGCTCGCCATCACGAAGCTGCGCACCAGACCGGTGTAAACCAGTTCGCCGGAGGCGAGCCGCTCGGCGTCGGTATAGCCATGGCTGGCGACCGCGCCATCGACGATCGGAATGACGTCGGTGGTGGTCGAGCCCATGTCGAGAAACAGCACTGAATCAAGGGTTCTTGCGACTACCGAGGCGCTGGCGAACCAGTTGGCCGAGGCGATATCGACGACGTGGTTGCCGGCCTCGTCCGGCGCGATAAAGCCGGCGCGGCCGGCGTATACGCGCACGTCGGCGCCGAGCTCCTGTTGTGCCGCGGCCGTGAGCGCGGCCACGCCTTCGGCGCGCGACGCGAAGGTATCGGCAAGCTCACCAGTCATGGTGATGGCGTGGCGATCGGCCTCGCCGACACCGGCCTTCGCTTCCGCGAAGGCTTCCGCCAGCCGCGCGACGCCGAACTTGAGCGGCGCCGCCACCTGCACCGCCGCGACGATGCGGCCGTCCTCGGCGCGCGCGGCCTTGAGATGCGCACCGCCGATATCCCATCCCACGACTATCGCCATCGCACTGTCCTACGCTTATGGGTTATATTGGCCTGAACGAGACCCCACCGGCGGGAAAACCGCAACAGGGCCAGGAGCCGACATGGATGTCATTCCCGTCATCGACCTCAAGGGCGGCACCGTCGTGCACGCCCGCATGGGTGAGCGCGACCGCTACCGGCCCATAGAAACGCCGCTCGCCCGCGGCAACGACCCCGTCGACGTGGTGACCGGACTGATGTCGCTGCACCCGTTCTCGACGCTCTATGTCGCCGACCTCGACGCCATCGCCGGCCAAGTCACCGGCTATGACGACAACCGCGCCGCGCTGCAACGGGTGACGCGCGCCTTCCCCGCGCTCACGCTCTGGGTCGACAGCGGCATCGCCGACTTCGAGGCCGCGGCCGACTGGTTGCAGCAGGGCCTTGGCCACCTGGTGCTCGGCAGCGAGACACAAAGCGACGCCACCCTCGCCCAGCAGTTGGCCGACAACCGGCGCGTCGTGCTGTCGCTCGACTTCCGCGGCGACGACTTCCAGGGACCACCCGCCCTGCTGGCGCAGGCCGAGCACTGGCCGCAACGCGTGATCGCCATGACGCTGCATCGCGTCGGCAGCGGCTCAGGTCCCGACCTCGCCCGCCTTGCGGCGGTCAAAGCGGCGGCCGCAACGCATGACGTTTATGCCGCCGGCGGCGTGCGAGACGGCGACGACCTGCGCGCGCTGACGCGAGCCGGCATCGCCGGGGCATTGGTCGCTTCCGGACTACACGACGGCCGCATCACGGCCGCCGATCTGCAGCGGGTGAGCGCCAACGCCTGACCCGCAGCCGGCGCAGCGTCGGCGCCGGCATCTGATGAGCCGCTGCAGTTGCAGTGAATTCCGGGCGGCCGCGCAACGCGGCCGCTACGGATATTATCCCAGTCCCAGCATCCTGGCCGGCCGGCGAAGCAGGCCGCCCGACTCGGCGGGAGGCTTCGCCTCCCCGCGGCTGCTTTCTTCCTAAGCCGCGAAGGGATGCTTGGCCGAATCGCGCTTGGCGATGACTTCGGCCACCTTCGGCTCCCCGGCGATGGCGCGGGCGATCGCCTCTTTGGTGGCCTGGTAGTTGTAGTCCTGAATCTTCTTGTCGTCGGCCGCTTCCCAGTGGATGAACACGCCGACGCAGATGAACAGGTTGTCGGCCTCGTCCTGCGGGATCACGCCGTCAGCGAGGCTGTCGGCCACCGCCTTGGCCACACCGTGCTGCGCCGGGCCGAACATCTGCACGGCCTGCTTGGCGCCCTTTATGGTGACCTTGTTGAACATCACCGTCGCGGGCTTGCACAGCAGGTTCGGCGCGACCACCGCCAACAGCGCGGTGAAACCATCTTTGTTGTTGGTCAGGCAATTCGCGAACGCGGTCTCGGCAGCACTGCCGCGCGGCCCGATGATGAGATCGATATGCGCGACCTCATTGCCTTCACCAACCAAAGATTCCCCGACGCACAATCCATTAACTTTAGCCATCGCCATCTCCTCCCAAGGAACAACACACCGGACGCCAACCTATGGCGGCCGGCCGAACGGCTATCCTTGTTGTCAGCGTCCGGGTCCCGGACCGGTTTGCCAGATAGCGGCAGAAGTCTCTTCCGCGACCGCAGTCAATCACTCTTGCGCGCCGCGAGCAAGATGTTGTGAAGCCGATCCGCGAAAAGCGTCGCGACGGTCAGGTCGGCGTTGGTGCCGGGATTGATACCGGCCTGCTTCAACGCGGCATCCCACTCCATGACTTCGGGCAGCAAGTCGTCGATATTGCTTGCCATTCCGCCCCGCAGCATCGCCGCGTGCGCGCGTACGCGCTCGGCGACCGCCGCGCCGTGCTTGCGCACGATGTGGCTGTCGGGAAAGGCGGCGAGAAAACCGAGATAGACCTGCAACGTGGCCATCCGTCGATCGGACGACTCCACCGAAGCAGCGTGCAACCACGTCGTGCCCATTTCAAAAACATCGGTAAAATCATCAACATATTGCTTTGCAATACGATCGCGGCCGGCGGCCTCCGTCATAGCCTCGCGCAAGGACACCGTCGCCGGCGCAAACACGTCGTGGTGTTCCGCGTGGCCCAGGCCGGCGGGCGAGGCCCGCGCGATGGCGCGAAACGCCAGCGCTGCGTCCTCGACGTCGAGGCGGGCCAGAACTCCTGCCAAACTCCTTCTGAGATCGTAGGACGCGAGCGCTTCTTCAGCCGCCGCGGCGAGCGGCGCACACAACAGCACGATACCGAGATTGGTGTTGGTACCAACCGTCTCGAACGTCGCTTGCACCGCGCCGAGAATACGCGCGCCCACCGATACTGACGCCGTGAGCGGCACCGCCGCGGCCACGGCGCTGCGCTCGAAATCGGCCGCTGTCATGCGATGGCCGTCGGCGAAAACATGCACGTTGCCGGGCTTCGGCGCCTGCAGCTCATCGCGACAGGCGGCGACGAAGGCCTCGGCGATACGCTGCCGCAGCGCCGTCAAACGGCGGCCCCGCGTCGCGTCCGGCGCGCCACCGCCGCGACCAGATCGCGCGCGAGCACCCCAGCGATATCGGTCGGCAATCGACGGCAGCCGCGGCGGCGATGGCGATATCCTTCATGGCGCCTTCGGCCATGGCGGCGACCGGCTTGCCGCCGCGCTTGACGTTGGTCACCCAGTGCGTGGAATGGCGCATCATGGCGCCGACCACGGCGCCGTGCGAGACCAGCAGGCGAAAGTCGTGGAAGCCGCCGCGGTCGACCCCGATATAGCGCTGCAGGTAATAAACCCCGCCCGCCACCTCGGCCGGCGCCGGCAGATCGTCCGCGCCGCGCACCAACCGAAGCCCGCGCCCCTGCGAGCCGAACAGCGGCTTGAGCACGAAAAGGCCGCCCTCGCCTTGCACGATCACCGCCGCGGCCTCGCGGGATTCGGCCGTCCAGGTCGGCGGGGTCGGCAGGCCGGCCCGGGCGAGCAGGAAGCTGGTGGTCGACTTGTCGACGCAGCGCTCGATGGCGCGGGCGTTATTCCACACCGGCACGTCGAGTGCGCTCAGCGCATGCAGCACGCCGAGCCGCAGCGTTACCGCCTCGAAGCTGCCGCCCGACAGCGTGCGCACCAGCACCGCATCCGGCAGTCGTCCGTCGAAACCCGGCAGATACAGGCCGTGCGCGGCCCCGGTCTCGATGCGGCAATTGGCCAGATCGAACGGCACGGTGCGCGCGCCCAGCGCCGTAAACGCCTTGCGCAAGCCGCGCGCGTGCCAATCCATCGTGTCGGTGACCAGGCCGATCACCGGCCCCACAGCGTCCCCGCCACCCGCCATCGGCTCAAGCGAACGAGGCATCGAGCAGGTCCAGGTTGAGACGCCCGGCGTGGAAGGTCTCACCGGTCTCGAGCGCAGTTACCGTCACCTGGGCGGGACTGAACAGCATCGGATCGATGGCGTAGAAATCGCCCTTGAAGCGCTTGAAGATCTCCGCGAACGGCTGACCGTAATCGCGCGAGCCCTCGCTCGGCAATTGCTCGGCGAGCGCCCGAGCGTCTGCCGCCGGACCGGACACGATCAGGTGCACGCGGCCGGCATAGATGATCGCGTCGTTGGTGCGACCCATGGCGGTGATCATGTCGGGATGCGGCGGCGCCAGCGGCGCGGCGCCCATGCCCTCGACGATGCGCTCAAGCGGGAATTTCAGCTCGTGCGCCTTGTGCAGCGCCACCTCGAGCACGCGCGCCACGACTTGCGTTCCGCCGGCAATGCTCTGCGTCGGCGCGTAGACGATGTTGACGTTCTTGGGCGTCAAGCCACAGGCCTGCGCCACCTTGTCGACGACGGCCGCCGGCGGCGGCCGCGCGCTTTCCAGCACCAAGGTGGCGCTACCGGCGCTGTCACGGTAAGCTAGCGTTTCGAACAGCGGCTCGCTCCGTGCCAGCGCCCGCGCCGGCCCCGAACCGAGCGCGAAGAAGGCGCCCTTGCCTTCGCCGTCGGTGAGCCGCCATCCGGCGTATTGGCTGGCGAGGCAGGCGATCACCGGCTGGGCCGAATGCACCAGCAGCGTCCACGGCCAACGCGGCGTCGCGGCGCTGGCGGAAAGCTGCAACGTGCCCAGGCCGCCCATGCAGATTTCGGCGATACGAAGCCCCGCGATGATGCTGCCCTGCACTTCGCTGCCGGCGTCGATCAGGGTCTCGCCGCTCGCGCCCTCACCCATGGCGACCTTAAGCGTGGCCGACGACGCAGCAAGCGCCGCGATCAACGTCGCCGCCTTGGCATTCACGCTGATGAAACCTGCCCCATTCATGTCACCGGCTCCCATAGCCGCGCTTCGATCTCGGCCATGCGCCGCTCCAACAATTGCCGCGCTTGCGCTGCCGTCTCCGCGCGGGCGAACACCGAGCACAGCGGCGCGTCGGCCTTGACCGCGCTTCCCGGCACCGGCCGGTCGCTCACCCAGTCCGGCCAATCGAGCGCCGGCATATCCTCGATATCGCGCGCGGCATAGAGGATGGCGCCGGCCGTGGCACCCTCAAGGCGCCGGACTGTATCCGGCAAACGACCGGCACAGGCATCGACGTGCAGCGCGAACAGCGACGGCCCGCGCTCCGGCTCGAACAGGTCGAAGGTCGCGCCCGGGCGCGGGTTGATCTCGAGCAGATGAAACCGGTCGCCATCGACCAGGAAATCGGCGCTGCTCAACCCGGTCAGCGGCAGCCGCGCAGTCAGCCGGGTCAGCGCGGCCGTCATGGCCTGCGCCAGATTTTCGCGCAACGCCGCCGGCCGCACCGCGCCGCCATAGCGGAACGGATGGCGCGGCA
>JARRQH010000312.1:0-6427 GCA_037381985.1 Pseudolabrys sp. | reverse complement strand
TCCTGCCCTTCGCGGCTGAGCCGGTCGTAGGTCTCGATCAGGACCAGATTGTTGTTCACGATCACGCCGGCGTTGGCGATGATGCCGATGCCAGTCATCACCACACCGAACGGCTGGCCCATGATCATCAGGCCGAGCAGCACGCCGATGGTCGACAGCAGCACCGCCGTTAGCACCAGCGCCACCGAGGTGAAGCGGTTGAACTGCGCCAGCAGGATCGCGAAGATCAGGAACAGCGCGGCGCCGAAGGCCTTCGACAGGAAGGCGCCGGCCTTGGCCCGCTCCTCGTCCTCGCCCTTGAGCTTGAATGTGACGCCGGGGCCGAGATCGGTCTTGTCGAGCTTCTCGGTGATTTCCTTCTGCAACGCCGCACTCTGCACGCCGTCGGCGATGTTGGCGGCAACCGTGATCACCCGGTGGGCATTGACGCGGTTGATGTAGCCGACGCGGTGCGCCGGCACCCGGTGCACGAAGTTGCCGATCGGCACGTAGCCGGATTTCGTCTGCACGCGCAGCTCGTCGAGCTGGTCGAGGCTGCGGCGGTCCTTGGGGAAGCGCACGATGATGTCGACCGCCTTGTCGGAATCGGTCGGACGATATTCGGTGACCTTGACGCCGTTGGTGACGAGCTGCACCGCCGTGCCGACCGTGCTGATATTGGCGCCGTATTTTGCGGCCTCCGCCTTGTCGACCTCGATCTTCCAGTCGATGCCGGGCAGTGGCAGGCCATCGTCGAGATCGCGGATCGCCGGCATCTTCGACAGGATCGCGGCAACCTTCTTGGCGGCGGCCGGCAGATTGGCGGGATCGGTGGCAGATAGTTGCACCTGCACCGGCTTGCCGGTCGGCGGCCCGGCACGCGGCGCCGTCACCTCGACCAGGATGCCGGGGATGTCGCGGGTTTCTTTGCGGATCTCGTCCATGATGGCATGGGCGGGCTTGCGCGTCTGCCAGTTGGCAAACTCGAACTGGATGACGCCGATCGTATCCTCGGAAATGTCGGAGGAACCGTGCGGCTGTTCGCCGACGCGGGTGTAGACCGTCTTCAGACCCTTGGTCGCCAGCACGACCTTTTCGACCTGACGCACGGCCTTGTCTTTTTCCGCAAGCGAGAGATTGCCGCGCGCATGCACGATCACCAGGCCGTAGTCGGGCTCGACCGAAGGGAAGAACTCGACGCCGTGGTTGAGCTTGCCGTAGGCGACGATCACCCCCGCTAGCATGACGGCGGCGAGCAGCATGGTCTTGCCGGGATGGCCCAGCGCGGCCCTCACCGTGCGCATGTAGAGCCCCCGCTCGGAGGCGCGATCGTCATGCAGCACCGGCGCCGCGCGGCCGAGCATCGCGCCGAGAGTCGGCGTGAAGAACAGCGCCACCGCCAGCGACGCCGATAGCGTCGCGATCAGGGTGATCGGCATGTACTTCATGAACTGGCCGACCACCCCGGGCCAGAACAGCAGCGGCGAAAAGGCCGCGATGCGGGTCAAGGTCGCAGCGATCACCGGGCCGGACATGCGCTGCGCTGCTTGCGCATAGGCGGCCTTGGGCGGCACGCCCTCTCCCATGCGGCGCTCCGCATATTCGGAGACGATGATGGCATCGTCCACCAGCATACCGACCGCGAGGATGAGCGAGAACAGCACCACGATGTTGATCGTGAGCCCCGCGAGCTCGAGCCCCAGCACGCCGGCGAGAAACGAGGCGGGAATGGCGATGCCGATGAACAGTGACGCGCGGAAGCCGAGCGCGAACAGGATGATGACCACGACCAGCAGCACGCCGGTGGCGACCGAGTTCTGCAAGTCCGACAACATCTGCCGGATCAGCTTCGACTTGTCCTGGGTGTAGCCAACCTGCACACCCTGCGGCCAAGTCTTCTGCAGCTTCGCGACCAGCTTCTTCACGCCGTCGACGGTCTCGATCAGGTTGGCACCGGTACGTTTGGAGACCTCGATGGTCATCGCCGGCTTGCCGTTGACGCGGGTAATGGAGGTCGCGTCCTTGAAGGTCGGCCTGACGGTCGCGACGTCGCCGAGCGTCACCGTGGCGCCGGCAGTGGACGCTACCGGAATCTTCAGCATGTCCTCGGGTCGCTCGATCAGGCCCGGGACCTTGACGGCGAAACGCCCGCTCTGCCCTTCCAGCGCGCCGGCGGCGATCAGGCTGTTGGACGCGTTCGTCACCGCAACGAGCTGGTCGAGCGAGATGCCGTAGCTCTTCATCAGCATCGGCTCGGCGGTGACCTCCACAACCTCATCGCGCGCGCCGCGCAATTCGGCCGACAGCACGCCCGGCACCTGCTCGATGGCGTCCTTGGCCGAGCGCGCCACGTGCAGCAATGTGCGTTCGGGCAGTTCGCCGGCAAGCGTCACCACCAGCACCGGATAGAGTGAAAGGTTGACTTCCTTGACCGTCGGCTCGTCGGCGTCCTTGGGCAGGTCGTGCTTGGCCTGGTCGACCTTGGCGCGCACGTCGGCAAGCGCGGCGTCGGAATTGAACCCGGCCTCGAACTCGAGCAGCAGCAGCACGTAGCCGCCGCCCTCGTAAGCCGTGGCGCGCATCTCCTTGACGTTGCCGACCTGCTTCAACTGCGTTTCGACCGGCCGCAGCAGCAGGCGCTCGGCGTCCTCCGGGCTGATGCCGCGCTGGGTGAGCTGGACGTAGATGATCGGCACCTTGACGTCCGGCTCCGCCTCCTTGGGGATGGTCTGGTAGGCGACGAGACCGGCGACCAGCAGGAAGGCGAGCGTGGCGAGCGTCAGCCGCGCGTGATCGATGGCAAAATTGATGAGACGGGACATTTAGCACACCAATGCGCCGTCATCCTGAGGTGCGAGCCCGAAGGGCGAGCCTCTAAGGATGACGGGCCAAAACCCCAAAGACCTTGGGCGTCGCCCTTCGAGGGCCGCCTTCGGCGGCCACCTCAGGGTGACGGATTGAGAGTGAACCATTCGACTGCAACGAATATCATCACCGCGCCGCCTGTTTGCGGCCGACGGCGACCGGCGCCACGACCTGGCCCTCGCGCACGAAGTCCTGGCCGCGCACGATCACCTGCGCGCCGTCGGCGACGCCGGACACCCACATGCTGCTGCGGCGGTCCTCGACCAGCTTGACCGGCACGAACTTCACCGCGTCGCCCGCACCGACCACGCGCACGCCGATGTCGCCGGCCGAAGAGATGGTCAGCGCCGAGCGCGGCAGTTGCGCCGCCGCCACCGGCTCGAGCTTCAGCGACACCTCGGCGGTGATGCCGTCCGGGATATTGCCGTCGGGATTGGCAATCTCGACCTCGACGCGATAAGTGCGCGTGGTCGGGCTCGCCACCTTGGACACGTAGCGTACGTGGCCCATCACGGTCTGTCCGGTGACGAGCGTCACCTTGGCGCGCTCACCGACCTTGATGCCGGCGAGCTTGCGCTCGGAAACCTCGACCACCGCCAGCATGGGATCGAGCGACACCAGCTCGGCGATCTGCTTGCCGGCCATGGAGAAGGCGGCCCCGCCGACCTCGGCCGGCACATCGGTGATGACGCCCGCCCAGGGCGCGCGCACGGTGCCGCGGTCGTATTCCGCTTGCGCCGAGGCGAGCGCGGCCTGCGCCGCCGAGTATTGCGCCTCCAGATTGACCAGGTTGAGCTTCGGCAGCGAGCCGCTTTCAATCAGTATCCGCTTGGCGTCGAGTTCGGCCTTGCGCTGGGCCAGCAAGGCCTTGGCCTCCGCGACCTTCGCTTCGCGCGCTTCGTCGGACAGAACGGCGAGGATCTCACCCTTCTTCACGTGCTGACCGCGCTTGACGTACAATTTCGTGAGCACGCCGCCGGCGCGCGCGGTGACCCTGACCTTATGGTCGGCCTCTGTGCTGCCGGACAACGTCAGCACGGGGCTGCGCTGCTCGACTCGCGCGCGGGCGACCGAGACACGGAACGCCGGTTGAGTCTTCTGCGCCGGCAGACGAATGGCCGCCTCGCTGTCGCTACGCTCTTGCGGCAGCAGTTGGCCGGAGAAAATCCAGGCGGCCGCGGCGACGACCAGCCCGATGGCGGTGATACGGCTTGCTTTCATGGCACATTCTCGGCCGGTTCGGCGTCCGACTTGGTGAGCAGGCAGTGGACCATTTTCAGGATCATCGGCAGCACGCGCTCGGCGTCGAAGTCCGGCGCCACCGCGCGCCGCCACGACATACCGTCGCCGAGCATCATCAACAGGGAAGCCGCAGCGTCGATGTCGAGATCGGCGCGGATTTCGCCGCGCTCGATCGCGAGCCTCAGCATCTCGGCCATGCGCGCTTTGATGTCGCGTTCGATATCCTGGTTAAGCTGCGCGATGGTCGGGTTGCGTCGGCTCTCGGTCATAATCTCCGCGCAGAGCGCGACGTCATCCTCGCTGCGGTCGACCAGATGGTGGCGGCCGAGCGCGGCGAGCGCGTCGAAGAAGTTCTCGGCCTCGCCCACGGCCGAAAAGCTCGCCACGGCATCGGCGCGATTGCGCTCGGAAATGCCGGCGATCAAGTCTTCCTTGGAGCGGAAGTAGCGATAGAGATTGCCCGGGCTCATGCCGGCCTCGGTGCAGATCTCCTGCATCGAAGCGCCGTGGAAACCCGAGCGCGCAAAGCAGCGCTCCGCGGCATCGAGGATCTCGGTGCGGCGGTCGGACTGGAGCTGGGCGTTGGCGCGGCGCATGTCTCCCCCGATAGGTGCGCTGCAGCATAAAGCGAATGAACGTTCGCTCTCAAATAAACCCACCATGCGGACCCGTCAAGTAGCGGCGGGCTTATCCTTTTGGTGGCCCCGACCGTGGCCAGTTGACCGGCTCCGGAAGCGGCCATAATTTGGCGCCCGATGGGGATGGAGTCCCCCGATAATCGCCCAAATCACCCGGTTCCGGGCTGATGACTCCTACCGCGTATCGTTTGCGCATGATTCTGCCGGAAATTCAGGCGTCGGATCACCGACACCTAGGCACCGGTGGCCGATTGTGGCATCCGCGGTAGGAGGCTTCTCCGCCGCAAGGTGGCTTTTGTCGCCCGGAACATCAGGAGATTTGGATCGATGGGTTATCTGTTCGTGTTTCTCGGGGGCGGCGTCGGCGCCACGCTCCGTCACGGCGTCAATCTCGGCGCCTCCCGGCTGCTCGGCACCCACTTCCCTTACGGCACGCTGACCGTGAACGTGCTCGGCTCATTGTTCATGGGGCTGATGGCGGCCTGGTTCGCCTTCGAAGGCGGCCCCTCGCAGCACTGGCGGCTGTTCCTGACGACGGGCATGCTCGGCGGCTTCACCACCTTCTCGACCTTCTCGCTCGACACCGCGTTTCTTTACGAGCGCGGCCAGGTCGGAATGGCGGCCTTATATGTCGTGGTGTCGGTCGCCGCCGGATTGCTCGGCCTGTTCGGCGGCATGGCGCTGATCCGCAATTTTGCGTGAATCTTCTCCGTCATCCTGAGGTGCCCGCCGAAGGCGGGCCTCGAAGGATGAGCGGCCTTGCCTTGTCATCCTTCGAGGCTCGCGTCGCTCGCGCCTCAGGATGACGAGAAGGGCCTCACTCCATCGGCCGCATGCCCAACTTGTCGAGCAACTGCATGTCGCGGTCGCGGCCGGGGTTGGGCGTGGTGAGCAACTTCGGCCCATAGAAGATCGAGTTGGCGCCGGCGAGAAAACACAGGGCCTGCGCCTCGTCAGTCATGTCCTCGCGGCCGGCCGACAGCCGCACCACCGACGCCGGCATGGTGATGCGCGCCACCGCAATGGTGCGCACGAAATCGAGCACGTCGAGCGGCGCATGCCCCGACAGCGGCGTGCCTTCCACCTGCACCAGCATGTTGATCGGCACGCTTTCCGGATGCACCGGCAGCGACGCGAGCGTCGCGATCATGCCGACGCGATCGTCCTCGCCCTCGCCCATGCCGACGATGCCACCGCAGCACACGTTGATGCCGGCCTCACGCACGTGGTCGAGCGTATCGAGCCGGTCTTGATAGGTGCGCGTGGTGATGATCTCGCCGTAGTATTCCGGCGAGGTATCGAGATTGTGGTTGTAATAGTCGAGGCCCGAGCCTTTCAGCCGCTTGGCCTGCTCGGCTTCCAGCATGCCGAGCGTCACGCAGGTCTCAAGCCCGAGCGCCTTGACGCCCTCCACCATGGCGCAGACCTGGTCGAGATCGCGGTCCTTCGGCGAACGCCAGGCCGCGCCCATGCAGAAGCGCTGGGCGCCGGCGGCCTTGGCCGCGCGCGCCTCGCTGAGCACGGCTTCGAGGCTCATCAGCTTCTCGGCCTTCACCCCGGTGTCGTATTGCGCCGCCTGCGGGCAATAAGCGCAATCCTCCGGACAACCGCCGGTCTTGATCGACAGCAGGGTCGAGATCTGTACCTCGGTCGGGTCGAAATGCGCGCGGTGCGCTTCGGCCGCCCGGAAGACCAGTTCCGTG
>JARRQH010000311.1:0-3911 GCA_037381985.1 Pseudolabrys sp. | reverse complement strand
AGCGCAAGCAGGGCGCGGCCGGCGAGATCGTCCACTATCCTGACGTCAAGCGCATGCTGCTGACCATGCGCAGCCTCACCGGCGCGGCGCGCGCGATCTGCTATTGCACCGGCGTGGCCATCGACCGCTCGCTGCGCGGCAAGGATGAGGCCACGCGCAAGGCCGCCTACGAGCGCGCCTCGCTGCTGACGCCGGTGGCGAAGGCGTTCTCCACCGACGTCGGCATCGAGGTGGCGTCGCTCGGCGTGCAGGTGCACGGTGGCATGGGCTTCATCGAGGAGACCGGCGCGGCCCAGCATTACCGCGATGCCCGCATCGCCGCGATCTACGAGGGCACCAACGGCATTCAGGCGCTCGATCTGGTCACGCGCAAGGTGCCGCTGGAAGGCGGCAAGACCATCGCGCTCTATCTCGACGAGCTGCGCGCCACCGTGGCCGGTGTGAAGGCGAGCAACGCGCCGGCCTTCGGCGAGACCGCCGCGCGACTGAGCGAGACCATCGACAGCCTGGAGCGCGCGACGCAATGGCTGCTGGCGCAGAAGGGTTCGCAAAGTGCGCTGGCCGGTGCCACGCCCTACCTGCGGCTGTTCGGCAACGCCGCCGGCGGCTGCCTGCTCGCCGAACAGGCGCTCGCCGCCTTGCGTGACGGCGGCGACGATGCCGGCCGCACCGCGCTGGCGCGCTTCTTCGCCGAGAACGTCGCGGTGCAAGCGCCGGGGCTGGAGATGAACGTCACCGCGGGCGCCGACAGCATCCTGCAGGCGGGCGCGGCGCTGGGGGAATAGCCACTGTCCGTCATCCTGAGGTGCGAGCGCGAGAGCGCGAGCCTCGAAGGATGACAAGCCAAATTCTCGAACGTCTTGGCCGCCGCCCTTCGGAGCTGGTCTAACGGCCTATCCGAATTGCACGATAGGGTACGCCAGAGCGCGGTAACCACCTAAAATATATTGATTTTCAGAATCGGCTCTCCGAAGTCGCTATCCGCGAATACGCCTTGATTTCCGCCCGCGTGCTTGCGTGGTGCTTACTCGAAATCAAGGCTTCCGAGCGACGGAAGCATGACCAAACTGACCAAACGGTTTGTAGAAGCCGTCGAGACACAGCGTAAAGGTCGCGTCATCTGGGATGATGAACTGCCGGGCTTCGGTCTTCGTGTCTGTCCCTCGGGCAAGCGCAGCTACATCGTCCAGTCCCGGTCTCGTGGCCGTTCACGTCGCTACACGATCGGCCTTCATGGTGTCTGAACTCCGGAGACTGCGCGCCGCGAAGCCAAGGCGTTGCTCGGAAAGGTCGCCCATGGCGGCGATCCTGCTGAAGAACGCGAGGAAGGTCGCAAGGCGCCGACCATCAAGCAACTCTGCGAGCAATAATAACCTGATGAACGACATCATCGCCGGCAAGACACGCGTGACCATGAAGACCGAAAAACTGCGCGGAAAGGCTATCCTTCGCGGCGGTCGTGGCACCGCGATCCGGACGATGGGCTTGCTTGGCGGAATCTTCTCTTATGTCGTCGAAGCTGGCGTCATCGAGCACAGCCCGACGCATGGTCCCCGCAAGCCGAAATACCAGGTCCGCGACCGCCGGCTCAGCGAAGCCGAATACCGGGCTCTCGGTAGCATTCTCGTGGAGGCGCAGGAGAGCGACCGCTACAGGATACATGCCGAGATCCTCCGGCTGATCGCGGTGACGGGCCGCCGGCGCGCCGAAAACGACAATGCCCGGCACACGTTTCTCGCTCGGTCCGGCGAAGCCGGACCCGCGTGCCGGGCATTGCAAACTCACATCTGCGAATTCTGTTCGTGCGCCGTCGCGGCCGGTGCCGCGCGCGCGTCAATCGTCGCGGTAGACGCGCTCGCGCCGTTCGTGGCGCTCCTGCGCCTCGACCGAAAGCGTCGCGATCGGCCGCGCTTCCAGCCGGCGCAGCGAGATCGGCTCGCCGGTCTCCTCGCAATAGCCGTAGGTGCCGTCCTCAATGCGGGTCAACGCCTCGTCGATCTTGGCGATCAGCTTGCGCTGGCGGTCGCGCGCCCGGAGCTCGATGGCCCGGTCGGTCTCCGACGAGGCCCGGTCGGCGATATCCGGATGGTTCTGATTCTCCTCCTGCAGGTGCTGCAGGGTCTCCTTGGATTCCTTCAGGATGTCCTCGCGCCATGCCAGCAGCTTCGCACGGAAGTACTCGCGCTGGCGCTCGTTCATGAACGGCTCCTTCTCGGACGGCCGATAGCTCTTGTTCTTGGCCAACATCCCACCGACTCCCATGTGTCTTTTTATATTCTTGGCGCTGAAGTCCACCCTCCCGGTGCGGCAGGCTTATATACGCGCACCGCGATCCGGACAATAACCGAATACGGCCTGTGCGTTTGGCAGATTCCGGTGACAGCTCAATGACTTGAGCCGGGACGCCCCCGCAGCGGGGCGAGCGCGCGGATGCCCTTTCGGTTAACGCGCGCCGGTTTTGGCGAGTTCCACCGCCAACCGCAGGTCGATCTGGCGCATAAGCTCGTCGAGGTGAGCGTCGCCGGTCTCCTCGGTAAGCCCGTCGGCGGCCACTTTCAGGCGCCCCAGCGTTGCGCCGTCCAGAGTTCCACCGAGCAGCCCGGCCTTCAGCAAATCAAGCGCGTCGAGCGCGTTGCGGCCCTTGGCCACCGCCCGCTTCTTGCGCTGGGTGAAGTCCTCCACCCCCTGCAGCGCCAGGAGCGCCTCGAGGCTCGAGATGGTACGCAGCGAACCGGCCGCCGCCGGCTTGCGGGCGTCCGCCTGCTCGCTCACCGAGAATCCGCCGCCCGCCGTGCGCCGGGCGCCGGCAGACGCCTTGGCTGCCGCGGTTCCATTAGTCCCGTTGATGCGCATGGCATGGCCTCCGACCGGCAGCCGAATTCGGCCGCCAATCTTTCATTTTGTCGTGTTTCCGGACGGCGAACCGGTTCCCACTTCGCCTGGAAACACTCTGGTACCCTGCAACCTGGGCCGCCATGGTTAACGCGCCGTAAAGGCGCCGGCAAAATTTGCCGCCCCCGACCATTCCTGCCGGGTCGCAACCGCCCCCGGCGTCCCCGCACGAAACAAAAACACGCGCTTTATCAGTCTGTTAGCACCTCAGCCCGACTTGGCACGGCGTTCGCAAGAGAGATGGCAGTCGAACGTCACATTGGGGAGAGTGATGACGAAGACGTGGCAGGCCGCCCTGCCGACGCGATGCGTCGCAGCGGCGCGGGCCCTCGTGCTGATGGCCCTTGTACTCTTTGCCTACGCGGCGGTCCCGGTGGCCGCCAGCGCGTCGTCGCGCATCAAGGACCTCGTCAATGTCGAGGGCGTGCGCGAGAACCAGTTGATCGGCTACGGCCTGGTGGTCGGCCTCAACGGCACCGGCGACACCCTCAACAACATCCCCTTCACCAAGCAATCGCTGCAGGCGATGCTGGAACGCCTCGGCGTCAACGTGCGCGGCCAGACCCTGCGCACCGGCAACGTGGCCGCCGTGATGGTGACCGCCAACCTGCCGCCGTTCGCGACGCAAGGCACCCGCATCGACATCACCGTCTCGGCGCTCGGCGACTCCAAGAGCCTCTCGGGCGGCACGCTGCTGGTCACGCCGCTGCTCGGCGCCGATGGCAACGTCTACGCCGTCGGCCAGGGCGCGGTTGCCGTCGGCGGCTTCTCGGCGCAAGGCAAGGCCGCCTCGATCACCCAGGGCGTGCCGACCGTCGGCCGCATCGTCAACGGCGCGCTGGTGGAGCGCGAGATCGACTTCCAGCTCAACAAGCTGCACCAGGTCCGCCTGGCGCTGCGCAACCCTGACCTCACCACCGCCAAGCGCATGGCGGCGGCCATCAACGACTTCATCGGCGCCCCGACCGCCGAGCCGCTCGACCCCTCCACCATCAGCCTCAAGGTGCCGAAGAGCTACA
>JARRQH010000310.1:0-10402 GCA_037381985.1 Pseudolabrys sp. | reverse complement strand
CGGTCGTCGGCGTACAGCATCGGCGCGTGGCGCGGACGCAGGCGTTCGGCGGACTGGCGCCAGATGGAAACTAGGTGTGCCGCCGCGCCCGGCGTGATCTCCTCGTAAAGCTGCGCCAGCTCGAACACGCGCGCGACCGACTGGCCGATCGCCGGGTTGAGGAACAAGAGGATGCGCTGGAGCACGTCGGCTTTCATGTCGAGTGCCTTGGCGGCGACCACGATGCCCTCGCCGGACGGATCGTGGGCGATGCGCGTGGCGACCTGGCGGCTGACGCCCAGGCCGCGTTCGAGCATGCGCACGAACTCGCTGACGTTGCGCTGCAGGGCGGTGCTCTCCAGCCGGCGGATGACCGCTTCGACGGGCTGCGTCTGCCGCTGCGGCGCGGGCGCCGCCGCAACGTCGAGATTGATGAGGATCAGGCGGCGTTCCTCCGAACTGGCGGTGAAGAACACCTCGATCAACTCTTGCGCTGCCGGGCCCATCTCTGCCGGGCCCATCTCTGCCGGGTCCATCTCTGCCGGGTCCATGGGGACGGATGTCGAGGCCGGCTCCGGTGCGGCTTGGAGTGAGGCCTCGACGAGCGGCTCGGGCGTCGCCGGCTTTGTGGCGGCCGGCTTGGAAGCGGTCGGCGGCTGCGGCCGGGGCGAGGCCGCCGCTTCGGCCGGCGCGCCGGCAAGACGATCCAGCACCGCGCGCGGCGCGTTTGCATAGCTGCCGAGCCGGGCCGCGACGGCCGTCCGCGTGCCTTCGCCGACCGCGCCGATCAAGCCGAGCGCGAGCTCGACGTATTGTGTCTCTTCCTCGTCGGTATGCGCCGGTTTCTGGACGTAGAGGTCGGTAATGACCCGCAGCAGCGTCGGCCGGATGTCGACGCCGTCGCGGCAGGCCAGATCGACCAGGCTATCAAGGGGGGAAGTGGCAGAAGACTGCGCCATGTGGCCAACGGAGCACAAATTTGGGATGGCTCACATTAGGCCGCCAGCGTTAGCGGAGCGTTAACCTTGGGGCCTCTTTAATCGACCCAAGAGCCGATCCGGCAGGTCCTGAAGTGTGCGGCGTAACGCCGGGGCGGAAAGGGGACTGCAATGGGCGAAGTCATCCGATTCCCAGACGACGCGGCTGAGACGCGTGGCGGGCGATGCGTGGATTCCAGTACGGAACCCGCGATGGTTATCATCCTTCCGGTGATCCGTGTGGAACGCGGCTCCGGCGACACCAGCGCCGATCCAACCTCCGGCAGCAGCGCCAAGCGCCGCCGGCGCCGGACCGCACGCTGAGCCGAGACAACCGACCTCTTCAATGCAGAATTCGTCGCCGCGACCGCGAGCGGGCTCCCTCTGGCGGCATGCACTGATCGTCGCGGCTGCGGCCATGCTGGCCGGTTGCGCGAACATGGGTTCCGGGGGCGATTTCGGCCGGGTGCGACCGGACCTTGTGAGCGACAGCATCCACGACTGGGTGGGCCCCGCGGCGGCCATCGAACGCCATGACACGGCATCGACATTTCCGTTGACCGACGATGAGCGCCGGCTGCGCGATCTAGCCTATCCGTATATCGAGCCGCCCTACGATCGCCAGCAATGGTACTCGGTCGCCGGCGAATATGGTCTGAGCAATACCTTCGCCACCGAGGCCGCCGACCGCACCGCCTATTTCAAGCACCTGAGGGGCTACAAGCCGCCATTCGGACCGGAGGTTCGCTCGCCAACGTCGCTCTACGCAAAGTTGCTCGACGACATTCATAACGACGATCAGCGGCTGCCCGATTTCTACGCCACCGCCACGCGCGTGGCCGACATCGACGGCAAGCGCCGTGAAAGCCTGCACTACATCACCGATCTGCCGAAGTCGGAGCGCGTCAATGCGCTGCGCCGCATCCGCGAGAACGCCGCCATCATATCGCTGGTCGACACCCGGCTGCGCCAGCGTACGGTGAGCTACCGCTACGCGCTCGAGCAACTCGTGGTGCGGACGCCGTCGCCGCAGGCGGCCGAGGTCGAGCGCGCGCTCAACACGCTGAAGGCCGATATCGCCCGCCACGAAGAGGCGCCGACGCCCACCTGGCAGCGCCAGAAGAGCCTCGCTTCCAGCAGCTGACGTTCGAATGCCGGCTAGGCCGCCGAATTCATGAATCATGCGGCGGTTCCGCGAAGGCGCCACCGAGGTCCGGCACGACGCCGATCGCGGCGCGAAGGCGGTCAGCCCCTATTACCCCTTGAGCCGGCCCACTCGCCGCCGTTGCTGCATTTCCGTTCGCTTCCGCCCTGATCCGTAATCGTGATTGGCACGGCCACCGACCCCCAGTTCGGTTAGCCACGAACGCTGAGGGCAGGGGCGATACAGGGTCGCTTTACATGTAACGGCCGTAACATTTATAGCGTTACTCTCATGACTGACCCGCTCTCCTGGCTGATGCTCGCCTACAAGGTGCCGCCCGACCCGCCGGCGAAGCGGATCGCTTTGTGGCGCAAGCTGAAGAGCCTTGGCGCAGTCTATTTGCAGAATGGGGTCTGCCTCTTTCCCAAGACGCCGGAGCATGTGCGGCGGCTCAAGGTCTTGGCGAACGACGTAACGGATATGGGCGGCGTGGCCTTTGCCCTCGAGACGGCTGCGCTCGACAAGACGCACGAGGAACTCGTTGTAACGCGGTTCAAAGAGGATCGCGACGAGCAGTACAAGGAGTTCATCCGCCGTTGCGACGACTATGAAGCCGAGATCGCCAAGGAACGGCGGACAAACAAGTTCACGTATGCCGAGCTCGACGAAGAAGAAACAGATCTGAAGAAGATGCAGAGCTGGCTCGAAAAGATACGGAAACTTGATTTCTACGGCGCGCCTCTCGCCAAGGAGGCGGAAGCGAGGCTTCGGATCTGCGAAGAGCTACTCGAAAGCTATGCCCAGCAGGTCTTCGAGGCGCACGAAGAAAACCGAGGTGAATGAAGGCGAAGACGAAGCTCGCGGGGGCGCAATCTCATTGATGAGGCTTTACGCCGATGCAAGAGGCTGCCGATTTCGCGGTTCGTTGCCGAGGGGTGATGAAGACCCATGGAAAGCCGCCGAACCAGGTCGCGGCGCTGCGTGACCTGGACTTCGACGTCCGGCGTGGTGAGCTGTTGATGCTGGTCGGCCCGTCCGGCTGCGGCAAGACCTCCCTCATTTCCATCATCGCCGCCATTCTCGACCAGGACGCCGGCTCCTGCGAGGTGCTGGGCCAGGACCTCAACGCGCTCGGCCCGCTCGACCGCTGTTCAACCTGCTGCCGGCGCTGACCGCGCTGGAAAACATTTCGGTGCCGCTGCTGATCCAGGGGGCTCGGTCGCAAGCAGGCCGAGGCGCGTGCCGCCGAGTTCCTCGATAGCGTCGGCCTTGCCGAGCGCCGACGGATGCGCCCCACTGAACTGAGCGGCGGCCAGCAGCAGCGGGTGGCGATCGCGCGGGCGCTTGCCGGCGATCCGCAGCTCATCATCTGCGACGAGCCGACCAGCAGCCTCGACCATGACACCGGACACAGCGTCATGGACATCCTGAAGCGGCACGCCACCAGCCCCGACCGCGCCGTGATCGTCGTCACCCACGACCCGCGGGCGCCACCCCGCGGCTGCTGCTGACCATAATACTCGGGCAGGCGGGCTCTTGCGTGGTGCTTGGCATCGGCCTCGGCTCTTGCGCCGTCATCGGACAGATCGCGGTCGCCGAGTCCGACTATCCGTTCTGCATGCTGTGGTTCACGCCGCCGTTTGGCGGCCTGATGGCGGTGCTGGTCGCCCTTCGCGGCGCTTCATCTCCTGAGCCACGGCGCCGTGAAACTCTGGCTGATCGTCGGGCTGCTGCGCGAGCGGGTGTGGTATTACCCGACGGCGCCGATCGTCTTCGGGGCGTTCATTGCCTACCAGCTCTACCGCTTCAGCTTCACGCATTCTCTCTTTCTCATCTTTTTGACGGTCGTCGATCTCATCGTCATCGTCCTGACGTGGCACGAATTCCGCTACCTGAAATGCCAGTTGGTGCGGCGCGGTTGACGGCTTGACGACAGTTGGAGGATTGCGGCAGGTCCGAAATGCGTCAAAAGCCGACGTGCCCATAGCCGCGCCCTTGCCGGCTGTCTTGCGTTTTTCCAGCCAGAGGCCGCACAGCTCGTGGCTGTGCGCTAACGAGGCCACGTTCCAGCGCCGATTACTGGGACGGCGGCGGGCCTTGCCAGCGGATGCACTTGGCTGCATCGACGCTTTGCTGCGCCATCGGCATCATCCCCGGCTCCGGCGCCAGTGCGCGGAAGGTGACGAGGCCCATCAGCGTCGGCGATTCCACGATCAGCCGATCGGCGGCGGTGACGTTCTCGTCCTCCGGCAACTCGCTGTGCTGCTCGGCGGTCATCAGGTCGAGCTGGATGATCTTGCGGCCGGCGGCGCGGTCGTTGATGGCGTAGTAGGCGATGTCGTGGCGGGTGAAGAACGAGACCGAGCTGTAGGCGAGGCTCACTGGCACGGTGACACGCAACGGCCCCTCGTTCAGGTCGTAGCGGCAGACGGCGGTGGCGAAGGCCGGATCCATGAACGGCATGAGCGCCTTCTCCGGCGTCGGCGCCGGCAGTGACACCACGGCGTTGACCGGCACGATCGGCTCCAGCCGCGAATAGGCATCCTGGGTGGCTGTGCGCGGCAGCATGATAATGGTGGTGAGGTGCACGATGCCGCCGAGCAACGCACCGGCGATGAGCAGGAGCAGCCAGCGGATCATGGGCAACTCCCGGTCGTGATCGCGGGCATGGGAATCTCGCGGCCTTCCTTGGTGGCGACGCCGACCGAGGTGTCGAAGAAACGCATCGCCAGGATGTAGTGCTCGATGCCGCCGGTCGGGAGCCAGTTGCCCGGGTTGGCGCGCGGCGCCACCACGATGGTGAAGTGACCGTTGGGGCGGCGGACGATCTCCTCGCTGGTGAAGCCGTAGCGGTGGACCGCATTCGCCACCAGTTCGCCGTGCGTGTTGTAGAGTGTCAGGGTCCAGAAGCGCGCCGCCGGGGTGATGCCGGACAGAACCACCGCGCAGCGCCCGTCGAACGGCCGGCCGCTGTCGTCACCCTTGGCGATGAACGTCAATCCGTCGCCGAGGGCGAGCGGCAGGCGGCCGCTGCGCGCGATCGAGGCGCGCGCGTAGGGGTCGGCGTCGATGGTGCCGGTCTTCGGCTGCGCGGTCCAGGCGCCGACCGTCAGGCCGCCGAAGGTGGTGCCGCGGGTGAGGGCGAGATACGTGGCGCCAAGGCCGCCGGCCGCGGCGACGATGAGGACAAACAGCGTTCCAATAAGCAGCCGCACGTTCGTTCCGCTGGCAGGGGAGGGCGTGATTCGTAAGGTGGGTAGAGTACGCCGGCCGCGGGGCCGCGGCTAATCGTCAATTATTCCGATCGAACGCCTGGCCTTCCAGCGTCGACGCTAGGGCGTCGCTGGGCTTGCCGGCCCGGGCCCGCTTCTCCTCGCCCGCCGACAGGCTGGTCGGCAGCGGCGGCATGGCGCGGTCGGCCTTGTTCATGGCATTTGCGATGCCGGTAAGGATCTTGGCGCCGCGCTTGCTGAGGGTGATTGGCCGCGGCGGCGGGGAAAGCGCGCCTGGCTTCTTGGCGGCGACGTGGGCGGGCTGCTGGCGCGCCGGCGGCGCCGGGATGCCGGGCAGCGGTTTGATCTCAATGCCCTGGTGGGCATACGACATGATGGCGTGCCAGGTCATGGCCGGCAGCGACCCGCCCGTCACCCGATTCGTCGCCTCGTAGTTGTCATTGCCGAACCAGACGCCGCAGACGAAGTTGCCCGTGTAGCCCATGAACCAGGCGTCGCGGTAGGCGTTGGTGGTGCCGGTCTTGCCGGCGGCGGCGATGCCGTTGAGGCGGGCGCGGCGCCCGGTGCCGTGTTCGACGACGCTGTTCATCATCTGGATCATTTCGAGCGAGACCTTCTTGGGCAGCACCCGCTTCGGCTTCGGGCCGTCGTCGTTCCAGTTCCAGATCAGTTTACCGCTGCCGGAGCGAACGTCGAGGATCGCATGCGGCTCAACTTTCATGCCGAGGTTGGGGAAGGTGGCATAGGCGCCCACATGTTCGAGCAGTTCCACCGCATCGGCGCCGATCGGCAGCGACGGCGTGTCGGGCAGCGGCGTGGTGATGCCCATGGCGTGCGCGGTCTTGATGATCGCGGCGCGCCCTTTCTTGGCGTTGCCGTCGCCGATCATGACCGACAGGCGTACGGCGACACTGTTGATCGAATAAGTGAGCGCCGTAATGAGAGGCATGGCGCCGCGGTAACGGCGGCTGTAGTTGTGTGGGCACCAGTTGCCGATGCAGATCGGCGCGTCGACCACGATGGATTTCGGCGTCAGGCCATGCTCGAGTGCGGTCGAATAGACATATGGCTTGAATGAGGAGCCCGGCTGGCGCATGGCATCGGTGGCGCGGTTGAACTGGCTGGCACCATAGTCACGCCCGCCGACCATTGTGCCGCAGCGTGCTTTCGACGGCGTCGTCGGCCGCCTTCTGCAGATTCGGATCGAGCGCGGTGCGCACCACGAACACGCGTTCGGTCACCGATTTCGGAAATGTGTCGACCAGCTTCTTCACCTGGTCGAACGCCCAGTCGAGATAATAATTCGGCGCTTGGTCGTTCTTGCGGTCTACGGGGGTGGCGGGGTGGAGGCGGGCGCCGAAGACCTGGCCCTCCGTCATGAAGCCGGACGCGACCAGCCGGTCGAGCACCACGTTGGCGCGCGCGCGCGCCGCCGGCAGGTCGACGGTGGGCGAGAACTTGGTCGGCGCCTTGAACAGGCCGGCGAGCATGGCCGATTCGGCGAGATCCACGTCGCGCGCGGACTTGTTGAAGTAGTAGTGCGCCGCCGCGTCGACGCCGAAGGCGCCGCCGCCCATATAGGCGCGGTCGAGATACAGCTTCAGGATCTCGTTCTTGGTCAGGTGCGATTCCAGCCACAGGGCCAGGAACGCCTCCTTGATCTTGCGGTCGATGGTGCGCTTGTTGGTCAGGAACAGGTTCTTGGCGAGCTGCTGGGTGATGGTGGAGCCGCCCTGCACGACGCCGCCGGCGCGCGCGTTGGTGATGAGGGCGCGCAGCGTGCCGGTGAGGTCGATGCCGAAGTGGTCGTAGAAATGGCGGTCCTCGGTGGCGAGCACCGCCTTGATCAGGTGGGCGGGCAGTTCGTTGAGCGGGATGGAGTCGTTGTGGCGGATGCCGCGGGTGCCGATCTCGTGGCCGTAGCGGTCGAGGAAGGTGACCGAGATCTCGGACTTCTTCAGCCAGTTCGCGTTGGCGGTGTCGCGAAAGGCGGGCGTCGCCAGCGCCATCATCAGGATGAGGCCGGCGGTGCCGACGGTCAGCCCCTCGGAGAAGAACTCGTTGGTGAGCCGCCGCCAGCCGGCGACGTGGAAGCGGTCCATGAAGGAGGCGAAGCGCTGGTAGGCCTCGCGCAGCGCCATGAAGCCGCGGAACAGGCTGAAGTCGATCCAGCTATCGACCCCGAGCAGCCAACGCCGCAGATTGGGCTTCCAGTCCTCCGGGAACAGGTCGCGCAAGGCTTTGATCTCGCTTGAACTTTACGGCCGCGGGCGGCGGCCGGACTCGCTTCAGGCTTCTGTTTAGCGCTTTCTCCGGGCCAGCGCCACGGCGCGGCGAAGAGTTAATGTGGCCGAACGCCAAATGCGGGCAAAAGGCGGCGCCGACCGGTCATTCCGGGACGTGGGCATGGTCACTGGCGTGGCCGCGATTGCCGACGCGCTCCCTCCCCCTTGTGGGGGAGGGCTGGGGAGGGAGGTAGGATGCAGACGCCGTGTTTGCCGCTTACCCCCCTCCCTGTCCGTCCCCACAAGGGGGGAGGGACAGGGAGGGGCAGCGCCCTGCCCAACTCTTTCGCGCGGGCCCCCCGAAACGTACATGAAGGGCCATGAGCGTGAACCGCCTGCCCCTGCGCAAAACCAAACCCGCCGCCAAACCCGCCGGAAAACCTGCTAGCAAGCCGGCCGCCAAAGCCGCGGCGGGCGCGGAACCGTTCTGGCGGACAAAGCGCATGAGCGAGATGACGGCGAAGGAGTGGGAGAGCCTGTGCGACGGCTGCGGGCGCTGCTGCCTCAACAAGCTGACCGACATCGACACCAACGAGACGGTCTATACCGACGTCGGCTGCGAGCTGCTCGACGGCCGGACCTGCCGCTGCCGCGACTATTCGCACCGGCAGGCCAAGGTGTCCGACTGCGTGAAGCTGACCTGGCGCAACGTGAAGCGGCTGACCTGGCTGCCGCCGACCTGCGGCTATCGGCTGATCGCGGAAGGGCGCGACCTGGCGTGGTGGCATCCGCTCGTCTCCGGCGACCCCGACACGGTGCACAAGGCCGGCGTCTCGGTGCGCGGGCGGGTGACCGCGAACGAGAAGGATGTGCCGGACGACGAGCTGGAGAATTATATTGTGGCGTGGCCGGGGAAGTGGCCCAAAGGTTCGCGCGGTAGCGCGAAGCCGTCAAAGAGAAAGTGAGGAGCAGGGGGAGTGTGAGGCCGGTGAAGAGAAGGTGATGAGCAGCGGTAATTGGCGTGAAGGCGACGCCGGGCGCTTCTCCTAAATCCGATAATGCCAGCCCGGTCACCCAACAGGTTCTCAGCGCCGGATGGGTCATATGAAACGACCTAATGCCGATGCGCTGCGGCTCTTTCAGCGGCGCGCTTGCGCGCTTCGTGCTCGTCCTGCCAGCGCGTGAGGCCATATATGGCGAGGGCGGCAACAAGGATCAGCACCGGTCCGAGCAGGCCCATGATCTGGAGGAACGTCATTGTTCGAGGCTCCGGAGCATCCACCGACCGAACAAATGTAGGAACGCGCCGACGAGGATGCAAAGAGAAAACAGCAGGATAAGGTAGGTGCCCGCCACATGCCGATCCGAAATGCCGTAGGCGAGCGCGGCGAGCGGCGCAAATCCGCCTGCCGCAAGCACGGCCGCGCCCAATGCATTGAAAAATGATGCCGTCAGCTTCGTGCGTTCATTGTCGACGAGGCTCATGACGCGCCCACCACCGCTTAACACGTTTAGAACATATAGTGAACATGCCTGCGCGTCAAGCGAGGGACGAGGGAAATGACAACCGAGGTTATTGTTGACGGCGATAATTTTTTGATCCACAAATGAGGTTCGAGAAATTATCGAGAGGGATGCCATGCCCCCGCTGCCCCGCGCTTATCCTGTGCCCCTGATTTACAGGGAAGATTGGGAAATTGATGCCCGCCTGGTGCCGTTCGGGGTTACCCGGCGCGAATTGATTGAGATTGCCCGGATCGTCGCAGGTGCACGCGCTGATACTGTCGAAAATGACCCAGTCACGGCAGAAGGCCTGTTTGCATATATCTTCGGTACGCGAGCGACACGCGCGTTGTGGCGCACCAAAGGCTGGCGTTTACATCGTTCCGAGAACATTGAAGCGGTTCGTCATCCAAAGGTCATGGACTGGCGAATAATCTATCAGAGCGTGGATATCGCGGCATCGATATCGGTTGAACCAAGAGCAGTTTCTGGAAAAGGTGCCGGGGCCGAGAGATTCATCCAGGCCACGCAGCCGAGTTTTTTCCCGTCTGAAGAAGTGAAGCCATCGAAGTTTGCACCTGAAGATCGGGGGACGTGGTTCTACTGCGTGTCCGTCAACGGTGACGATGTTCGCGCCGAATTATCGCGGCCAATCTCGGTCGGCGGCGGCAACTTCGAAGGCTTCTATGAGCGCATCTTCGTCATTCGCGACGGCGAGTGGTCAGGGTTGGATGTGAAGCCGCTAGCTGATGATGGCCCCACTGAATTCGAGCCGGTTGTTACGCGCAAATAGCCATGTTCAATATTCAGAGGCTAGAACTGGCCCGCAAGCGGCGCCGGTACACGGCAAAGATTCTGGCGGAGAAAGCAAAGATCGCTCCGGTCACGCTTTCCCGCATCGTCAATGGTTTGCAAGACCCTGATCCAGATACAATCGAAAAGCTTATTTTGGCCCTTGAATATCCTCGCGACTTTTTCTTTCGCGACGATATCGATCCTATTGACGCATCTACTGCCAGCTTTCGCAGCCTTAAGGCAATGACTGCACGCGAACGAGATGCGGCACTGTCTGCAGGCGAATTGGCTTATGAGATGGCCGATTGGGTGCGAGGGAAATTCAATTTGCCAGAAGCCGATATTTTGGATCTGAGCGCTGAAAATGATCCCGCGGCAGCTGCAAGAACCATTCGTCAAAAATGGGCCATTGGTGAACGGCCTATTGGTCACATGGTCAAGCTATTGGAGAGCAAAGGGGTCAGGGTCTTTTCTTTAGCCGAGAATACAAAAAACGTAGATGCCTTTTCTTGTTGGCGCGGAAACGAGCCGTACATTTTCCTGAAT
>JARRQH010000309.1:0-7772 GCA_037381985.1 Pseudolabrys sp. | reverse complement strand
CCAAAATCAAACTTCTGCCAAAGTAGTGCTAGATATTGCGCCCAAAAAGCCTCATCGTCCCACTGCTTGGCGCCTTGCCGCCGATATGGTATTGGCGGCTGCACTCCCTTGTTTTTTCACCATGTGACGCCGAGCTCAGGTACGGCGTTAGGAGATTGAGATGTCGGCGACGTCCCGTCCTGCTTCCGCTTCCGCCGAAGCGGCCTTCTTTTCCGCACCGCTTGCCGAGACCGATCCCGAGATCGCCGATGCGATCAAGAAGGAGCTGGGCCGCCAGCGCGACGAGATCGAGCTGATCGCCTCCGAGAACATCGTCTCGCGCTCGGTGCTGGAGGCGCAGGGCTCGGTGCTGACCAACAAATACGCCGAGGGCCTGCCGGGACGACGCTATTACGGCGGCTGCCAGTTCGTCGACGTCGCCGAGAACCTGGCGATCGAGCGTATCACCAAGCTGTTCGGCTGCGGGTTCGCCAACGTGCAGCCGCACTCCGGCGCCTCCGCCAATGCCGCGGTGTTCTTCGCGCTGATGCAGCCGGGCGACACCTTCATGGGCCTCAATCTCGCCGCCGGCGGCCATCTGAGCCACGGCATGGCGATCAATCTGTCCGGCAAGTGGTTCAAGCCGGTGCCCTATAACGTGCGCCGCGACGACCACCGCATCGACATGGAAGAGGTCGAGAAGCTGGCCAAGGAGCACAAGCCGAAGGTCATCATCGCCGGCGGTTCGGCCTATCCGCGCTTCATCGACTTCAAGCGCTTCCGCGAGATCTGCGACGAGGTCGGCGCCTACCTGATGGTCGACATGGCGCACTTCGCCGGGCTCGTTGCCGGCGGTGTGCATCCGTCGCCGTTCCCGCACGCCCACGTCGTTACCACCACGACCCACAAGACGCTGCGCGGTCCGCGCGGCGGCGTGATCCTGACGAACGACGAGGCGCTGGCCAAGAAGATCAATTCGGCGGTGTTCCCCGGCCTGCAGGGCGGCCCGCTGATGCACGTCATCGCCGCCAAGGCGGTGGCCTTCGGCGAGGCCTTGCAGCCGGCGGCACCGACACCCACCTGATGCTGGTCGACCTGCGGCCTAAGAAGCTTACCGGTAAGGTAGCGGAAGGTGCGCTCGGGCGCGCCCACATCACCTGCAACAAGAATGGCATCCCGTTCGATCCGGAAAAGCCGACAGTGACCTCGGGCGTGCGCCTCGGCACGCCGGCCGGCACTACCCGCGGCTTCGGCGTCGCCGAGTTCAAGGAAGTTGGCGGCATGATCACCGAAGTGCTCGACGTGCTCTCGCAGAAGGGCACCGACGAGGACTCGCTGGTCGAGAGCGCCGTGCGGGAAAAGGTGAAGACGCTGCTCGACCGCTTTCCCATCTACTAGTAACCCTGCTTTCCCTCCCCCGCCTTGCGGGGGAGGGTCCGTGTGGGGGACTATTGATTAATTCGATTTGAGAAGACGCCGAAAGAAACGAGAATGACCGGGACGTGTCCGGCAGGGCCGGATGGGGGAGATAGGGGGACGTGATGCGTTGCCCGAGTTGCGGAAGCCTCGACACGCAGGTCAAGGATTCCCGGCCCACGGAGGACTCGGCGGCGATACGCCGCCGCCGCGTGTGTCTGAGCTGCAATTTCCGCTTCACCACTTTCGAACGTGTACAATTGCGCGAGCTGACGGTCATCAAGCGCAACGGCCGCCGCCTGCCGTTCGACCGTGACAAGCTGATGCGCTCGGTGCAGATTGCGCTGCGCAAGCGCTCGGTCGAGCCCGAGCGCATCGAAAAGATGGTGTCCAAGATCGTGCGCGAGCTGGAGAGCCAGGGCGAGAACGAGGTCACCTCGGAGACCATTGGCGAACTGGTGATGGAGCACCTGCGCGAGCTCGACGATGTCGCCTATGTGCGCTTCGCCTCCGTCTACCGCAATTTCCGCGAGGCCAAGGACTTCCAGGCCGCGCTCGACGAATTGCAGGTGGAAGAGGGGCGTCCTGTCGCGCCGTCGAAATGACGGAAGAACCGACAAGCCAAACGGCGGAAGGCGCGGGCCCGTCCGCCCCTGACGACGCGCGCTTCATGGCGCTGGCGCTGGCGCTCGGCCGGCGGGGCTTGGGCAACACCTGGCCGAACCCGGCGGTCGGCGCGGTGATCGTCAAGGACGGCGTCATCGTCGGCCGCGGCTGGACGCAACCCGGCGGGCGGCCCCATGCCGAGGTCGAGGCGTTGCGCCAGGCCAAGAAGGCGGCGCGCGGCGCGACCCTCTACGTCACGCTCGAACCCTGCTCGCACGAAGGCAAAACGCCGCCTTGCGCCGACGCCATCATCAAGGCCGGCCTCGCGCGCGTGGTCTCGGCGCTGGAGGATCCTAATCCGGAGGTGGCCGGACAGGGTCATGAGCGCCTGCGCGCCAAGGGCCTTCAGGTCGATGTCGGCCTCGAATCCGAGGCGGCACGCCGCGCCCACGCCGGCCACATCGCGCGGCTGACGCTCGGCCGCCCGCACGTGACGCTCAAACTCGCCATCTCCGCCGACGGCAAGGTCGGCGCCGCCGGCCGCAAGCCGGTGGCGATTACCGGCGAAACCGCGCGCAATCGCGTGTTCCGGATGCGCGCCCAGAGCGACGCCATTCTGGTGGGCATCGACACCGTGCTGGCCGACAATCCGCAGCTCACCTGCCGCCTGCCGGGCCTGGAGGCGCGCTCGCCGGTACGCGTTGTGCTCGATGCGGGCCTGCGTGTGCCGCTCGCGACCAGCGTGATCGGGACCGCGCGCGAGACGCCGACCTGGGTGTTCTGCGCCCGCAACGCGTCCGAGATCGCGCAGGACATTCTCGAGCAGAAGGGCGTGCGTGTGTTCCGCGTCGATGCCGAGCAGGGCCGACTCGACCTCGACGCGGTGCTGAAGACGCTCGCCAAGGAAGGCATCAGCTGGCTGATGGTGGAGGGCGGGCCGATGGTGGCGGCCTCGTTCGTCGCCGCGGACAAGGTGGACGCGGCGGCGCTGTTCTATGCTGAGAAGCTCATCGGCGACGACGGCATCGCGCCGCTCGAGGACATGCCGCTCGACGTGCTGACGTCTCGTCTGCATGCGCGCGGCAGTGAGACTGTCGGCGCGGATACACTTGAACTTTACGAGCGACGCGCATGATCCCGAAAAGCATGTCCTCGACTTTGATCGGGGATGGGAACCGGTTTTCGGATTACTCACCTAACATTCTCATTTAAGATTATGCGGAAATGAGAATGTTAGGTGAGTAAAGTGGCGCGGTTTGAACGGACAACGCAGTAGATGTTCACGGGCATTGTCACCGATCTGGGCGAAATTCGCAGCGTGGCGGCGCGCGCCAACAACCTGAGCCGCCTGACGATCTTCTGCCGCTATCCGCGCGCCGGCATCGACGAAGGCGCGTCGATCGCGTGCTCTGGCGTCTGCATGACGGTGGTCGATACCGGCGAGGAGGACGGCCGCACCTGGTTCGCGGTCGACGCCGCCGCTGAGACCCTGGCGTTGACGACCGTCGGGCGCTGGAAAAAGAGCACGCGCGTCAATCTCGAACGCGCCTTGACGATCGGTGACGAGCTCGGCGGCCACATGGTCGCCGGTCACGTCGACGGGCTCGCCACCGTGGTCGCGCGCGACGACATGACCGACATGGCGCGCTTCGTGCTGCGCGCGCCGCCGGAGCTTTCCCGTTTCATTGCGGCCAAGGGCTCGGTCGCGCTCGATGGCGTGTCGCTCACGGTCAATACGGTCGAGGGCGATACCTTCTCGGTGCTGATCATCCCGCACACCCTGGCGGTCACGACGCTCGGGACGCTGGCCAAGGGCGACGACGTCAATCTCGAAATCGACACCATGGCGCGCTACGCGGCGCGGCTGATGGAGACGCGGGCCTAATCCGTCATCCTGAGGTGCGAGCGAAGCGAGCCTCGAAGGATGGCGGCCACGGAACCACGGGCCGTCGCCCTTCGAGGCTCTGCCTTCGGCCGAGCACCTCAGGGTGACGGCGAGGGGTAGGGAAAGCTCCCCTTGTTCGGCCCGCGGGCGCTTGCTACGACCCCGGTCGAAACAAGGAAAAATAGACCCCATGGCCAAGAAACGCGCAGCCGCAAAAGCGGCCGCCAAGACCAACATTAAGACCAAGACTGCTGCCAAAAAGCCCGCGCCGCTGCGTATCCTGATCGTGGAAGCGCGCTACTACGAAGATATCGCCGATAAATTGCTTGCCGGTGCTGTCGCCGCCCTGGAAGCCGCCGGCGCGACCTACGAGCGGCTGACCGTGCCGGGCGCGCTCGAAGTGCCGCCGGCCGTCGCGATTGCCCTCGACGCCGCCCAGGCTAAGCGCAAGCCCTACGACGGCGTGGTGGCGCTCGGCTGTGTCATCCAGGGCGAGACCTATCATTTCGATCTGGTATCGAACGAATCCGCGCGCGGCCTGATGGACCTGGCCATCGACCGCCGGGTTCCGCTCGGCAACGGCATCCTCACCGTCGACAACGAGGCGCAGGCTTACGCGCGCCTCGGCGGCGACCACGGCCACAAGGGCACCCAGGCCGCCAAGGCCGCGCTCGCCATGGTGGCGCTCAAACAAACGGTAGCGGGGGCCTGATGGCCAGCGACGCCCCGCTTGCCGGCAAGACCGCGGGCAACAAGACTGCGGGCAACAAGGCTGCGGGCTCCAAAGACCCGGTTAAGAGGGACGCGCGCAAGGCGAACCGACGCGGCGCCGCCCGGCTCGCTGCCGTGCAGGCGCTCTACCAGATGGACCTTGCCGGCACGGGGCTGAACGAGATCCTCGCTGAGTTCGAAAGCCACTGGCTCGGCCGCGAGGTCGAGGGGGCGCAGTATCTGCCGGTGGAGGCCGCGTTCTTTCGCGACATCGTTTCCGGCGTGGTGCGCGAGCAGCGCGCGCTGCGCCGGCGCCTATGAGCTCACGCACCGCCGCGACGTGCCGGCGCGTGCCGTTATTGCCGAATATGCCGACGTTGCCGCCGCCTTTGTCGAGAAGGACGAGACCGGCATGGTCAACGCCGTGCTCGACCAGTTGGCGCGGCAGGCACGGCCGGAGGAATTCGGCGCGGGGTGACACCATGGCGCGCGACGAGCAACTGTCAGGTGAAGAGCGACTGATCGCGCATGTCTTCGGGCCGCTCGCGATCCATCCCGGCGCGCTCAACCTCACCGACGACTGCGCCGTCATCGCGCCGCCCGAAGCTTGCGATCTGGTTCTGACCACAGACACCATCATTGGCGGTGTGCACTTCTTCGATGAGGACGCCGCTCAGGCGGTGGCGAGCAAGGCGCTCAGGGTCAATCTCTCCGATCTCGCCGCCAAGGGCGCGGCACCGCTCGGCTTTCTCATATCGCTCGCGCTGCCGCGGGACATCGGCCAGGACTGGCTCACCGAATTCGCCGAAGGCCTGCGCGGCGACGCCGAGCGTTATGGGTGCCCGCTGCTTGGCGGCGACACCGATCGCACGCCGGGCCCGATCACCATCGCGGTGTCCATGTTCGGCAGCGTACCGGCCGGCACCATGGTGCGCCGCGCCGGCGCCAAGCCGGGCGATCTCGTGTTCGTCAGCGGCACCATCGGCGATGCCGCGCTCGGGCTGGCGTTGCGCAAGTATCCCGCCAGGGACTGGCCGCTGACGTCCGCACACATGCAGCATCTCACCGACCGCTACCTGCTGCCGCAGCCGCGCAACGCGCTTGCCGAGGCGGTCCGCACCCATGCTTCGGCGGCCATGGATATTTCTGACGGCCTGGTCGGCGATCTCACCAAGCTTTGCCGCGTCTCCGAGGTCGCCGCCAATATCGAGGTGGCGCGCGTGCCGCTGTCGGACGCCGCGCGCGCCTTGATCGCGGCGGAACCGGCGATGCAGGAAGCGGCGCTCACCGGCGGCGACGACTACGAGATCGTCTGCACGGTGCCGCCGGACAAAGCCGAAGGCTTCAGTGCCGCGGCCCAGGCGGCGCAAGTTTCGGTGCATGAAATCGGTGTCGTTGCGGAAGGCGAGGGCGCCCGTTTCATCGCCGAGGACAGCGAACCGCTGACGTTCCGCCACGTTTCATTCAGTCATTTTTGAATTTATCAGGTGTCATTTCGTGCTCGCACGCTGGTGCGCGCGCCACGGAATGACAGTTATGCCGTGAGGGCGCTTACGCCGGACAGCGTCCGCGCCGGTCGCTATAGTGCGGGCAAAACAAAGAACACCATCAGGGGAAATGCCATGGGCGACGTCACGGCCAAAGATATGGCCAAAATGGCCGCGGCGAAGAGTGCGCTGGTCACGCCGGCCGGTGCCGGCGAGAATTATCAGAAGCATTACCGGCGCTTTCCCACCTCGGCCTACCTGCGCCGCGCCGCCCCGCGCCACGTGCCGCTCTTCTCCTTCGAGTACGGCGACACCGGCGCCGGCGATGACGTCGGCGTCAATGACAACTGGGCCGCTTTCGACGCGATCAAGATCGCGGCGCGTTATGGCGTCATCAACGAACTGCCGCCGGTCGAGGTCGAGTTGTGCGGCGCCTTCTTCCTGGCGGCCGCCGGTGTGCTCGACGGTCGCCGCGCCACCACCCATTGGGAGGCGGTCGAGGCGCTGAAGCGCTTTCGCCCGGCCATCGACGTTGAGGGCGATGCCATCCATGTCGAGGATTGCGGCGTCTGGACCTCCGCCGGCGTGACTGCGGGCATGGACCTGGCGCTCGCCATGATCGAAGCGGACCACGGTCGCGCGATGGCGTTGTCGATTGCCAGACGCCACGTGATCTTCCGTATACGGCCAGGCGGGCAGAGCCAGTTCTCCGCGGAATTGGCAGCGCAAGCCGTCACGGGCAATCCGAAGATCGAGAAACTCGCGCAAAGCATTGTTGCCGCACCGAACCGCAATTGGTGCACCGATGTTCTGGCGACCGAAGCCGGCGTATCGCAGCGTTCGCTCAGCCGCCTGTTTCGCGCCGGCCTCGATGTGAGCCCCGCCGTCTTCGTAGAGCGCGTGCGCGTCGATCTCGCGCGCTAGCGCCTGCTCGACACCGATGAGCCGATCGAGATCGTCGCGTCCGGCTGCGGCTTCGGTTCCTTGCGGCGCATGGACCGTGCCTTCGCCCGCACCGCGCCGTCTCGCCGAGCGAATTTCGTGCGCGTTTCAGGACAAATGGAAACCAACCATGCCAGCCTTCAACGTCGGTTTCGTCACCTTTCCGGAGCTGACCCAGCTCGATTTCGCCTCGCCCGAACAGGAGCCGGCCGCTATCCGGTCGAACCTGTTCGCTTGTTTTGGTACTGTCAAAACAAGCTTTGCCGCGCAGATCGAACGCGCAATGGTCTGACCCGCCGAAAACTGCGGCCGCATCCCTGGCCTGCGCCGGAAACGGTAGCATTCACAACCACGTGCCGCTAAAAGAAGCGGCTTTCTTGCCGGAGAAGTCCATCATGTCGGCCGTCGCCGAACCCGTCCAGCACGCGATCGTCGACGACTTGCTCGCGCGCCGCAACGCTATGGTGCTGTCGGCGGCGCAGGCGCTCGGCGGCGCCAACAACACCATCATCTTCTCCACCGCCAGCATCGTCGGCGCGGTGATTGCGCCGGACAAGGGCCTCGCCACCGTGCCGATCACTTGCATGGTCATCGGCATGTGGCTCGGCACGCTGCCGGTGGGCGTGCTCGCGCGCCGTTTCGGCCGCCGCACTGCGTTGCAGATCGGCACCCTGTTCGGCATGGCCTCCGGGGTCATCTCCTACAGCGCGGTAATGAGCGGCAATTTCTGGCTGTTGATGTTCGGC
>JARRQH010000308.1:0-3950 GCA_037381985.1 Pseudolabrys sp. | reverse complement strand
CTGCAGGGCGATCGCGTAGTGGGTCGGGTTGGTGATGACCACGGCGGCCTTGGGCACCTGCGTCATCATGCGCTTGCGCGAGCGCTGCTGCTGCATCTGCTTCTGCTTGCCCTTGACCATCGGGTCGCCTTCGGACTGCTTGAACTCCTCCTTGATGTCCCTGAGCGACATCTTCTGCTTCTCGTACCAGCGCCGATACTGGAACAGGAAGTCGAGCACCGCCACCACCGCCATGATGGCGACCACCGCGCCCATGAGCTTGAGCGACAGCGACCGGGTGAGCGGCAGGATCGCCGTCGGATCGGTGCGCACCATCGCCATGATGCGATAGCGCTCGGGCCACATCAGCGCGCTGAGCACGCCGCCGAGCACCAGGATCTTGACGATGCCCTTGATGAGGTTGGCGACCGCCTGCACCGAGAACAGGCGCTTGGCCCCTTCCATCGGCGATATCTTGGACAGCTTGGGCGAGAGGGATTCGACCGACCAGACCAGCCGGTGCTGAATGATGTTGCCGGCAATCGCCGCCAGCACCAGGATCAGGATCGGCACCGCCATCGCCGCCAGCACGTGCATCCCGATCGACTCGTAGAGAACCCGCAGGCCCATCCCGTCGACGGGAATCTGCCAGGAATTGGCGAGCAGCCCGCGCATCGTGGTGCTGAGGCTGTTGCCCATGTTGCCGGAGAAGGCCATCAGCACCAGCGTGCCGCCCGCCATCACGAACCAGGTGCCGACTTCCTGGCTCTTGGCGACGTCGCCTTTCTCGAGCGCCTGATCGAGTTTCTTTTGTGTTGGGTCTTCTGTTTTTTCGGAATCTTCGTCGGCCATGGCGCCCTACCCTTCCCCTAACTGAGCGCGATGGAGGCGAGGACGCCTTCGAAGTAGTGGACGAAGGTGCCCATCATGGCGCCGATCACGACCAACAGCAGCAAGAGGCCGAGCATGATCGACAACGGCAGGCCGATGAAGAACACCTGCATCTGCGGCATCAGGCGCGACAGCACGCCGAGGCCGAGATTGAACAGAAGCCCGAACACCAGGAAGGGCGCGGAGAGCTGGATGCCGATGCGGAAGGCGACGGCGACCACGTGGGTGATGTGCTGCGCCACGTCGCCGGCGAGCGGCAACTGCCCCGGCTTGAAGATGTTGTAGCTGTCGTTCAAGGCCGCGATCACGAGGTAGTGCAGGTCGGTCGCGAAGATCAGCGTGATGCCGAGCAGCGTGAGGAAGTTGCCGACCAGCGCGCCCTGCTGGTTCTGGGTCGGGTCGAGGGCGGTGACGAAGCCGAGACCCATCTGCTGGGCGACCACGGTGCCGGCCACCTGCAGGCAGGAGATCGCCAGCCGCGCCGTCATGCCGAGGATGACGCCGACCATGATCTCCTCGATCAGCATCGTGAACACCGGCGCCAGCGAATCGAGGCTGACCGCGTAGGCCTTCTCGTGCACCGGCACCAGCACCATGGTGAGCAGGAGCGCCAGCGACAGCCGCACCCGCGCCGGCATGGTCATCTCCCCAATGCCCGGCAGCAGCATGACCATGGTGCCGATGCGCGCGAAGGTCAGCAGGAACGCGGCGGTCAGCGTGGGCAGGAATGAGACGTCGATGGTCATCCGGGATGCTTCTTGTTGTTATGGACCTTTATCGACGCCCGCCGCCGCGAAGACCGCCCCCGCCCTAGACGATCTCCGCTGGCGATCTCCGCCCTAGCCGCTGACGATGTGGGCGGCGATGCGCAGCATCTCCGCGTGCAGCTTTTCCGCCATGAACGGTAGCGCGATCAATAGCGCGAAGAAGATCGCCAGGATCTTCGGCACGAAGGCGATGGTCATTTCCTGGATCTGCGTCAACGCCTGCAGCAGCGAAATGACGACGCCGACCACGAGCCCGACCAGCATCACGGGCGCGCAAACCTCGACCAGCGTGAAGATGGCCTCGCGGGCGATATCGAGAACTTCGGGTCCGGTCATACGATTTCCTTGACGGTTTGTTTATTGCGGTCTTGTTGTCTGTGGTTGCGCCGAACGGCGCGCGCCGCGTCAGATCGGCATCCTCATGATTTCCTGATAGGCGGCGATCACCTTGTCGCGCACCGCCACTACGGCATCGATGGCGACTTCGGTCTGCGACACGGCGGTAGCGACATTGACCATGTCGGACTTGCCGTTGGCCGCGGCCATCATCTGTGCGTCGGATTTGTGGCCAATCTCGTTGAGGCCGTCGATCGCGTGCTTGAGCACCGAGGAGAAGCTCGAGCCGCCCTGGCTGCCGTCGCCGGCGCCGAGTCCCGCCCCGACACCGCCGCCCGATCGCGACGGATCGGCGGCAAGGCGAGCGATATTGGCGTAGGTGCTGGCGGCGGAGAGTGGCGAGGCCATGGCGGTTCACTCCTTCTCTTTCTCATTCCCTCGGCTACGCGTGGATCGCGGTGCGATCCGGGCGATCAAGCCTTGAGGATGTCGATGGTGCGCTGGATCATGCGCCGGGTTGCGGTGACCACGTTGATGTTGGCCTGGTAGGACCGCTGCGCTTCCCGCATGTCGGTCATTTCCACCAGGGAATTGACGTTCGGATATTTCACGTCGCCGTTCTTGTCGGCGGCCGGATGACCCGGCTCGTGCTTGACCGTGAACGGGCTCGGGTCGCCCTCGGTCTTGCCGAGCACCACCTCGTCGACGCCGAGCGTACGGTTGAACTCGGTCTCGAAGGTTGGGATCTTGCGCCGATAGGGATTGCCGCCGGGGGTGGAGGCGGTCGAATCGGCGTTGGCAATGTTTTCCGCGATGATGCGCATGCGGCCGGCCTGCGCGTGCAAGCCCGACGCGGCCACCGACAATGTCTTGAAGAAGTCCACGACTGCTCTCCTCTACGTGCCTACTTGCCAAGCGCTGTCTTGATGAGCCCGAGACTGCGCTTATAGAGCGTGGTCGCGATGTGGTAGTCCATCTGGTTGCCGGCGACCTGCATCATCTGGTTCTCGAGGTTGACCGCGTTGCCGGTCGACTTCACCTCGAAGCCGCCCGAGGTGGCCGAGCGAAACGAGGAGCCGGGATCCGGAAATCCGGCAAGGTGAAGCGGGTTGGTGCGCTCGAGCGAAACGCCGCCGACGTGCGGCTGTTGCAGCGCGCCCTGCGCTTTGAATTTCGGCTGCACCAGGTCGTGTGGCCGGTAGCCGGGCGTATCGGCGTTGGCCACGTTTTCGGCCAACACCTTCTGGCGCGCCTGCACCCACTCCATGCGGGTGCGCAGCACGGACAAAATCGGCAGGTCACCTATCCCGAACCCCATCGCCTGTCCTCGTTGCGGCCCCCTTGGGTTGCGGACCGTCGAGTTCGGGCCCGCGGGCGGATCAACCACCCTAGGCAGAGTTTGCCGGGCTTATGGTTAACCGCAGGTTAAAGGGGCCGGATCGGCGGGGAAATCGTTGACGGGGCGTTTACCATGAAAAATGCGCTGTTATGGGCCCGGCGTGGCAAAAAGGCCTTTATCTGTTAAGACTCTGTTAGTATTCGGGGCGGCAAATAGTGCCTCGGGCGTTAACCATTCGGTCCCGCCCCGAGGCGCGCAAACTGACGACCAAACCCCAGGACGACCCAAGACGATGACTATGGGCCCAACGAGCCGCGGTACGGTGTAAGGAGCGCAATCGATGTTCGACCTGTTCGGCTCGGAGCTGCCGCTGGCCGCCCGCTTCTTCATTGCCTTCCTGGTGGTGCTGGCGTTGATCGGACTGACCGCCTGGGTCGTGCGCCGTTTCGGCGCCAACCGACTCGGCGGCGCCGGCGCGCGTGGGCGCCAGCCGCGGCTGGCCGTGATCGACGCCGCGAGCGTTGACGGCCGGCGGCGCTTGGTGCTGATCCGTCGCGACAACATCAAGCATCTGCTGATGATTGGCGGGCCGACCGACGTGGTGATCGAGCCCAATATCGTGCGCGCGGCCGCCACCC
>JARRQH010000307.1:0-3952 GCA_037381985.1 Pseudolabrys sp. | reverse complement strand
CGTGTAGGCGCTCGCCAGCGGCACGCTGCCCCTCAACACGTTCGCCGAAACCCTGGGCTATGACGTGGTGGAGGCCGAAAGCGGCCGCGTCGTCATCACGCTCGATCCGACGGGTGCGCATCTCAATCCATGGGGCACGGTGCACGGCGGCCTCACGGCGACGCTTCTCGATAGCTGCATGGGGCTCGCCATCCAGTCGATGCTTGACCGAGGCATCGGCAGCACGACCCTCGAGTTCAAGATTACGCTCGTGCGCGCAATCACGCTGGAAACGGGACCGATCAGGGCCGAGGGCAACGTGCTCAACTGCGGCCGCCGTGTCGGCACGGCGGAAGGCCGCGTCACCGACGCCACCGGCCGGTTGCTGGCGCACGGCACGACGACGTGCCTCATTTTCCAGAGCTGACGCAAAAACACTCATCCGACGCCGCGCAAATCGGGCGAAGAGATGGCGGCGTCTTCTTTATGTTGCCGCAACAATTTCGAAAAGCCGTCCGCTTTGCTCACTACAGGTTGAATCGATCGGGGGATGATCTCCTTATCCGGAAACGCACTAAGCTCGCGGCCTTGCCGCGGGATGACGGAGCTCTGTGCCAATGCGGCTGCTACTCATTCCTGCCTGCCTGTCTCTGGTGGCCTTCGGACCGAGCACCACGGTCGGCCCGGTGACACCGGCGCCGATCGAACCCATCGCGACCAGGACGCACGTCAAGAACAAAAGCAAGCCGCGGCGCAGGACTCCACCGCCGCCGGCCAGCTTTGCCAAGCGGCTGACGCCGTTCGCAGCGGCCCTCGCGGCGCCGCCCCCGGACTCGCTGGAGCGCGCGCAACGCCTCGCCGCGGCGGCGGCAGACGCACCGCGGATCAACGCCTACGCCGCGGGCGCGCCGGCCAACCCGCTCGCGGGGGCCTCAACGAGCTCGCCAATCGTGGTGCGGGCGACGGCGGTTGCCATCCCGATGAGCCCGCCCCCCGGCACGCCGTCATCGGTCCGCAAGCGCGTCGTCTATCGCTCCAAGGGCGAGATTTGCGACACGATCGCGAAAGCAGCGCATGCCAACAACGTGCCCCTGCCCTTCTTCATCCGCCTGCTGTTCCAGGAAAGCCGGTTCGACGCCGCGTCGCTGAGTCACGCGGGCGCGCAGGGCATCGCCCAGTTCATGCCGGAGACGGCGCACGACATCGGTCTCGCCAACCCCTTCGATCCGCGGCAGGCAATTCCCGCGGCCGCCCAGTTGCTGCGCAACTTCATCGACCGGTTCGGCAATCTGGGGCTCGCCGCCGCCGCCTACAACGCGGGACCGGCGCATATCGACCGCTGGCTGAAGCGGAAAACCCGGCTGTCGGCGGAAACCCGCGGTTATGTGAAAATCGTAACCGGCAAGCCGGCGAACGTCTGGAAGACCGGCAAGGCGATGCACAGCAACACGGACCTGCCGGCAAGAACACCGTGCATCCCGGCCTCGCCACCGACTGCCGTCTCCGCGATCACATCCGTGCCGTTACCGCCGCGGCCGATCCCCGCGGCCGCGGCGCGCGCCGCCCATACCACCGGCAAGACGCAGACGATGCTGCAACTCGCCGCCCGCCGCCGCACCGCCGACGTCCGCGACTAATGGCCGTTCGGGCACAGCCTGCGGCAAAGCGACAGCTTCGCGGCTAAATTGTGTTCTCGTCGCAGAACCATCGACATATCTCTATTGACGTACGTCATAGCGCCTGGCGCGACCGGCTTGAAACTAATTTATGCTGCCCACGTTGTTCCTCGCATTGGCCGGACGTGCGTGGTCACGCGGAAAACCGGACGGAAACGGAATGAAGGTTGGTATTCGGCATCTGGTGATGGCAAGCGCGCTCGCGGCGGGGACAGCCAGTCCCATGCCGGCGGCGCACGCGCAGGGCCTGTTCGATTTCTTCTTCCGGCCGCCACCCTACAACGAGCGATGGGACCACGGCCGGCCACCCCGCGGGCGCGGTTATGGCAGGCCTGGTTACGGTAGGCCCGGTTACGGCGAACCGCGCGACCGCTACGAGCCGCAGGTCCGGGTCACCAGCCCGAACTACCGTAGCTACACGCCCGACATGCCGAAACGGATCGCGCTCGACAAGGTCTGCCGGTTCAAGCTCGCGTCCAACGACAACCCCGATTCGGTAACGCCGGAGTCCTCGTTCGGCGCCGCCTGCGCGGCCACGCCGACGTTGACGTTGCGGGTGCTGCCGCAGGTGGGCGCGGCCCTCAACGACTACTATTCAAAGCACCCGAGATTTCTCTGGATTCACGACGGCGCGGTCGACGACAAGGCACGCGCCGCCATGGCCGCGCTGGCGCTGAGCGGCCGCTACGGTCTCGATCCCGCCGACTATCGCGTGGCGCTGCCGGCCGCTGGCAATAGCGCTGCGGACAACAACGGCGCGACCAATAACAGCAATGGCTCCGACGCACATCTGCAAGCGACGATGCGCTTCGAGCTGACACTGTCCGCCAAGATGCTGACCTACGTGCTCGACGCCACGCGCGGGCGCGTCGATCCCGACCGCATGTCGGACTATTACGACCTGCCGCGCAAGAAGGTCGATCTTACCGCGGCGCTCGGCGCGATTGCCAAGACGCAGGACGTCGTCAAATATCTCGACAGCCGCAATCCCGACAATCCGCAATTCCGCGCGCTGGCCGCCGCCCTGGCGAAAGCGCGCGCGGCGGCGCCCAAGGAAACCGTCACGATCCCGCCCCGCACCTTCATCCGGCCGGGTGCGAGCGATCCGGCGTTGCCGCAAGTGATCGCCGCCATCAAGCAAAGCGGCTCGGCGGCGCTCAAGCAGCAGCATGCCGCGACGCTTTCCGCCTATGACGGCGGCGACGTCTACGGCCCAGAGCTGGTCGCGCTGGTGCGCGACTTCCAGCGCGAGAAGGGATTGGGCGCCGACGGCGTCATCGGCCCCAACACCATCGCGGCGATGCGGCAAGCCACCCCCGCCGATCGCATCGAGAAGCTGAAACTCGCCATGGAGCGCATGCGCTGGCTGCCGCGCCATTTCGGCACGCGCTACGTGCTGCTCAACGAGCCGGCCTATACGGTGACCTTCGTCAGGGGCGATCAGCCGCCGGTGACCATGCGCGCCATCGTCGGCAAGCCCAACCACCAGACCTATTTCTTCACCGACACCATCGAGTCGGTCGAGTTCAACCCCTATTGGAACGTGCCGCGCTCGATCGTCGTCAACGAGATGCTGCCGCGTCTTTACAACGACCCCTATTATCTCGACCAGCAGGGTTACCAGGTGACCGATACGAGAGGTCAGCAGATCTCGTCGGCGGACGTCGACTGGGGCGCCTATGCCCAAAGGCGGGTCTCGGTCGACGTGCGCCAGCCGCCGGGCCCGCGCAACGCGCTCGGCGTTCTGAAGATCGAGTTTCCCAACAGGCAAGCGATCTACATGCACGACACGCCGGAGAAGCAGTTGTTCAAGCACCAGCGGCTCGCCTTCAGCCACGGCTGCGTGCGGCTCGAGCAACCGCGGGTGATGGCGGCGGCGCTGCTCGGCAAACCGGTTTCCTACGTCGACCGGCAGATCGCCACCGGCAATAATTTCAGCGAACCGGTCGGCGGCATCATTCCCGTCTATCTCACCTAGTTCACGGCCTGGCCGGGCAGCGACGGGGCCGTGAACTATTACGCGGACGTCTACGGCCGCGACCAGCATCTGGCGCGAGCGCTGAAAAAGACGGAAGCCGTGCGCAAGGCGGGCATGGTACAAACGCGCCGGGGGCTTTCCCGCCCCGCCACAGTGGCGGAACGGACAAGCAACTGACGCGCAACCGCGCCGCGCCTTACAGCAGACTGATCAGGAAGCGCGCCGACGCCAAGGCGAGGAAGATGCCGAAGGCGATCTCGAGCTGGCGGCGCGATCGAATGTCCCAGCACGATGTTGTCCCCGAATGGCGACAGCGTGA
>JARRQH010000306.1:0-3953 GCA_037381985.1 Pseudolabrys sp. | reverse complement strand
GAAGCGGCTCTCGTTCCAGGGCGCATTCGAGGCATAGAGCAGCGAGAACAGGATATCGGGAGTCGGGCGCGGGTTGATGTTGCCGAAATGAATCGGCGCCTTCAGCCAGTAGTCGGACCAGTAGCCCGCGGCCGGCTTGCGCTCGATGTTGAACTTCATGCCAATCTGATCGCCCGACTGCTGCACCACCATCGCCATGTCGACCGAAGAGCCAGCAGCGGTCGACGCCACGATCGGCACCGTCTCTCCCAGCATCCCCGACTTCTTGAACAGGAACTTCGCCTTGTCGGGGTCGTAGGCTTTCGGCTTGATATTGGGATTGTGGTAGCGGTCGGACTTCGCGATCGGCTGATCGTTCCCGATCTCGCCCAGGCCGCGCAGCACCGCCTTGATGATCGTCTCACGGTCGACCAGATATTTCATCGCCTCTACGAAACCGGGCTTGTCGCCGGGGCTGAGGTCGAGCCGCAGATTCAGGTCGGTGTAGTTGCCGGCGTTGGAGACCAAGGTCTTGACCGAAGGCGCGGACTTGAGCTGCTGCAACGAGCGCGGATTGACCGCGGCGGCGACCGCGATGTCCCCGGCAATCAATGCGTTCACGCGGGCGCTATCATCGGTGATCGCGAAGAACTCGAAACTGTCGAGATGGGGCAGCTTCGGCTTGAAGTAATGCGGGTTCTTGACCGCGACGGACTTGACGCCCGGCTCGAAGCTTTCGCACAGGAAGGGCCCGGTGCCGTTGCCCTTGTTGAAGTTGGTCGTGCCGTCGGCCACAATCATGAAATGATGCAACGCAAGGATCGTCGGCAAGTCGGCATTCGCCGCCGCCAGCACGATCTTGACGGTCAGCGGATCGACCTTCTCGATCGTGGTCATCTGCTTGGCGATCGACGCCACCTTGGAGCCCACCGCCGGATCCTGATGGCGCTTGAGCGAGAACACCACGTCGTCCGCGCTCAGCGTATGGCCGTCGTGGAACAGCACGCCCTTCTTGAGCTTGACTTCCCAGGTCTGGGCATCGTCCGACTTGAGGCTCTCGGCCAGCTCCATGTCGATATTGCCGGTTTCATTCAGGAAGGTAAGGCGGTTGTAGAAAGCGCAGCAGCGCACGTAATCGGTCGAGAGCGAGGCCTTCGCCGGGTCCAGCGTGTCCGAGGTCGAGGCCGAGAAGCCCGCGGCCTTGATATGGCCGCCATCGCGCGGCGTCGCGGCCACGGCCCGGCCGGCGCTGCCGATCAGCGCCCCGCCCGCGGCCAGGCCGACACCCGAGGCCATCAGCAACTTCAGAAGGTCGCGGCGCGAGGCGCCGCCGCGGATCATGGCTTCGACCAGCGCGTCGTCGCGGCCGCTCCAGTCGGTAGGACGTTCGGTCTTCATGAGCTTGTTCCCTGTTGGTTGCGGTTATTGAACCCGGCAAATTTTGTGCCGCTTTCGGGCTGGGGCTTTCAGTGGCCGAAGGCGCAGTCGGCGGCCTCGGCAGGGTCGATACAGGCGGGGAAGGGATCGTCAGGTTCGGTGAAGTCTGCATCATCGGCGAAGCTTGCCGCCCCGGTCCTGTTGCGGGCAGAGCGATATACGGCCAGCGCCGCCTCTCCGTCCAACCCGGCACCGGTTTTCGCGCCGATCTCGACTGGGCCGCCTGCAATCGCTCTCTCGAAGTCGATCAGTGTGCCGACCCGGCCCAAGGTGGCGTAGAAACATGCGGTCAGCGATTTCACGGCGGTTGACGTGATCACACGGCGGTTCCTTTCCCCTTCGGTTAGGCAGCTTCGGTCTGCGGCTTGTCGTCCAGGCTTTAGGAAGCGTCGCGCGGTTTCCGCCCTAGGAAACGCCAAATTCCGCTCAGGGCGCGGCAGATTCTTTCGTATTCCGCTCGGGCGCAGTATTTCCGCCTGTCCTGTCGCGGCAGGACCGCCCCGATAACCACAGGCCCGCGACACGAGGCCGGGAGGCGCCGCGAGGACAGCGTTCTCAGGAACGGCCGCGGCCGGTGCGGCATGCATGAAGTCCACCGCGTGGAGCGGCCGGACAGCATGACGCAATGTGGTCGACCTGCACCGCTCCACTGTCGATACTGGCTGTCGCTCTTACGGATCTCGCGCGCGAGAACGAAGTGCAGCCTTGGCACGCGCAAGGACCCGGCTCAAGGCAGACAGCGAGATATGAAGCAGCCGCGCGTCCCCGCGGCCGATCCCCACGCGTGGCGCAGGCATGGCGTTCTTATAACTTGGGCTTATAGCCCATCCCGCGATCTGTCTTTGACGCAAGCAGAGGGCGTCGTATTTCTCGGCGATGCCTGAGCAGTGAGGTGGTGAGTAGCATGGCAGTGATTGTTCTGGGCGGTGGCTTGATGGGAACGACCTCGGCGTTCTTCCTGGCGCGCCGCGGCGTCAAAGTTACGCTGATCGAACGTGGGCGCGTCGGCGCGGGCGCCACGGTTGCCTCTTTCGGCAATATCCGCCGCAGCGGACGCCATCTTTCGCAACTGGCGCTGGCGCGCCTGTCGCTCGACCTCTGGAACCGGGCCGAAGCACTGCTTGGCCGCGATATTGAATTCCGCGCCACAGGACATCTGCGGCTGATCTTCGATGCCGTCAGCCTTGGCGACATGCGCCGCTTTGCCGAGGCCGGGCAGCGCTTCGGGCTGGACATCGAGGAACTCGGCCCTGACGACATTCGGCGACGCTTTCCCGGCCTTGGACCGGAGGCGATCGCCGCGTCCCTGTCGCCGGAAGACGGGTCCGCAAATCCCCGGCTGGTCGGTCCTGCCTTCGCGGCGGCGGCCTCCGCCAAGGGCGCCACGATCATCGACGGGGCGGAGGTTTCGCGGATCGTACAGGGCGGGCAAGGCTTTCTCGTCGAAACCGCGCGGGGCACCTTCGGAGCCGAGACGCTGCTGAATTGCGCCGGGGCGTGGGGCGCTACCATTGCGGCGCAGTTCAATGAGCCGGTGCCGCTGCAAACCTTCGGCCCGCAGATGGGCGTGACCGAGCCGCTGCCGCACCGCATCCTGCCCGTGGTCGGCGTCTGGTCGCAGGACCATGGCGCCTACTTGCGGCAAGTCGAGCGTGGCAATCTCGTCTTCGGCGGTGCGGTGGATAGGGTGCCGGTAGATTCGGATACCGGGTTTGCCCAGGCAGATTCCGCGCGGCTGCCCCTGCAGCTTCGCGCATTGGTGCGTTTGCTGCCCGCATTGCGCGACGTGACGGTGATCCGGCAATGGTCGGGTTGCGAGGGCTATGTTGCCGACAATCAACCGGTCATAGGAGCCTCGTCTACCACCCCGGGACTGTTCCACGCCTTCGGCTTCTGCGGTCAGGGTTTTCAGCTTGGCCCCGGGGTGGGCGAGACAATGGCCGAGTTCATCGTTACGGGAACCTCTGATATCCCGCTGGAGCCCTTTTCACCTGGTCGATTTGCCGACAAGCGCGCGGCCGCGCCGCTGACCTAATTTCCGGACAACAGGGCTGTCGCTGCCCAGGATGTGGCACTGCAAGCGCCTGGTCCGGGCACGCCGAGGTCGGGCACATCTTCGAGCGACGACCGCCGAGGCACGGCGGACGGGGCTCGCGGCGCTAGCCCTACGCCTCCCACTGCGCGTTCGCGCGGATCAGGGCGTCGGCCATGTAAAGATCCTGCAGCGAAATGCCGGAGCTGTCAAAGACCGTAATTTCCTCGTCCGAGCGGCGCCCGGAGGCCCCATTTTCAATGACATCGCCGATCGGAGTCACCTTGAGCGTGCCCGCTTCGATAGCCTCGCGCGCGTGCTGGAAGTCGCCGATCCGAACGGACTGGGATGTCTGGTCGCAGAAGAGTCTTGCCCTTGACAGCAACTCGCCCGGCAATTCGTGCTTGCCGTGGGCGTCGGACCCCATGCTGGCGACATGCGTTCCCGTAACGACCCATTCGGCCTCTAACTGGGGCGGGCGCGCGGGTGTCGCGGTAACGACGAT
>JARRQH010000305.1:0-3971 GCA_037381985.1 Pseudolabrys sp. | reverse complement strand
CGGCTGGCGAATTCGCTGTCGAGCGCTTGGCAGGACATTTCCGCGAGCCGCTTGGTGGCGCCCAGCATGGAGACCGGCTCGATCGCCTTGTCGGTGGAGATCATCACCATGGCCGTGGCCTCGGCGTCGGCGGCCGCGTCGGCGACGTTCATCGAGCCGAACACGTTGGTCTTGATCGCTTCGTCCCAGTCCCGCTCGAGCAGCGGCACGTGCTTGAGCGCGGCGGCGTGGAAGACGAAATCCGGTTTGAAGTCGTTCATCAGGCTCATCATGCGGGCGCGATCGCGGACGTCGGCGATGCGGCCGGAGATTTCGGCCTTGGACTGCTTGACGTTGAGCGCTTCAAGCACCGCATGCAGCGCCGGCTCGGAATTTTCGATGACCAGCAAACGATCGGCGCCGAAGGTGACAAGCCGGTCGCAGATCTCCGAACCGATGGAGCCACCGCCGCCGGTCACCACTACCGATTTTCCTCTAACGAAGTCCTCCAGCCGCCCATAATCGATGTTCACGCTCGGACGCAGCAGCAGGTCCTCCACCGCCACCGGCGCAAGCTGCATGGCCGGGCCGGGTTGATCGAGCGCGGGCAGTTGGCTCACCGTCAGGCCCAGCTTGCGTGCGCGCACCAGGATCGACTCCGGGCGCGCTTCCGGCGACATCGCCGATGCTGTCATGATCAGGCGGGCGACCCGTGTGCCGCGATCCGCAAGGTCGCCGACCACGGTTTCCAGGTCTTCGATATCGCCGAGCACCGGCACGCTGCGGATCGACTGTCCGCGATCGGCGCGCGACGGCGACAGCACGCCGACCGTCCAGATGTTCTTGACCGCGCCGCTCTCGATCGCCCGCAAGAGCACTTCCACGTCGGCGGCTCGGCCGAGCGCCAGGGTTGGGGTCGCCTCGGCGACGCGCGCGTGCTGGACTACGCGCGTGTAATGGAAATAGCGGTAGGCGACTCGGGAGCCGCTCAGGAAGAACATCTGCAGAAACCAATACAGCAGGATGGTGATCTTGCCGAAGAAGAAATGGCCGTAAACGTTGGGCGCGACCAGCACGTAGTCGACTGCGAGCAGCGAAACCGCCAGCACGGTACTGGTGCGAAAGATGTTGAACAAATCCGGCAGCGAGGTGAAGCGCCACTTGTTTCGGTGCAGACCGAAGGCGAAATAGACGACCGCCGCGTAAGCCAGGAATAGCGGCAGATAGGGAAGCCCCGCCAGCTTGGCGACAAGTTGCGGCCCCTCGAAGCGCATGACGAACGTCAGCAGGAGTGCGGCCGCGGTGGCGGCAACGTCGTGCAGGATGATCAGGATCTGGCGCGGCGTCAGTCTCGACAGTCGCATCATACGGGCATTTTCCAGTCTGGGCGCGGGACCATACTAGCTTATTTCGCCGATATTCATCAGTCGGCCGTGGAGCTACATTAGCTTGATCGGTCTAGCTAATCCGGCGCTGGATGAAAAGCGGCGTTTTGGGAGCCACCACGGCCGGCTGACGCCGGGGCCCTGGGGGCCCGACGTCGCCGCATTCGCATCAACCGTCTGCCGCCACCCTACGTCTGCGTCAGGCATTCCGCGACGAAAGCCGATAGGTCGCCGCCGGTGAAGAGCTTGCCGGCGATACCGGCGGCACGGGCGGCCTCAAGGTCGATGTTCTTGTCCCCGATCATCATGCTGCGGGCTTTGTCGACCGGCCAGTGGCGCATCAGGTCCAGGATCATGCCCGGCGCCGGCTTGCGCCAATCGGAGTTCTGGCGGTAGTCCGCGACGGGTGCATCCGGATGGAAGGGGCAATAGCGCACGCCGTCGATGCGCGCGCCCTGGGCGGCCAGTTGTTCGCGCATCCAGGTATCGAGCGCCCACAGCTGCTGTTCGGTGAAATATCCGCGCGCAACGCCGGACTGGTTGGAAACGACGAAGACCAGATAACCGGCCTCGTTGAGTCGCCGGATGGCCGCGGCCGCGCCGGGCATCCAGCGGAAGCGTTCGACCGTGCCGACGTAGTGGTCGTTATAGTTGATGACGCCGTCGCGGTCGAGAAATGCAGCCGGGCGTGGCTCTCCTTGAGCGGGCGCGGTCATGAGGGCCATGAAGTCGTCGGAGCGGAAGTCATCGGTGCCATTTTGATGATGATATCATGCGAGGCCGAGCCGGCGTTGCGCTGGCCCAGATACAGAGTTGCCGGGCCTCTTTCAACCACCGGCGTCAGGGCGGAGCACCACCGGGCCTGCGTTTGTCGGCGCAGGCGACATCGGCTAAAGCTAGCCGCCGACTTGGTTTTAGCTCCGTTCCGAGGTCCGCCCGTGGCCGCTTTGATTTCCGTTATCGTAACCACCTACCGTCGCGAGGACGCGCTGGCGGCGGTGCTGCGGAGCCTGTCGAAGCAGACCGACCGGGACTTCGAGGTGCTGGTGGCGGACGACGGTTCGGGTCCGGCCACCGCCGAGTTGGTTGAGGGTTGGAAACAAGAACTCGGACATGCGTTGACGCACGTTTGGCATGAAGACCGTGGGTTTCGTGCTGCCGAGATCCGTAATCGCGCCATCGTTGCGTCGCATGGCGACTATTGCGTCTTCCTCGACGGCGATTGCATCGTGCGGCCGGACTTCGTCGCAATGCATCGGCGGCTGGCGGAGCCGGGCTGGTTCGTGACCGGCAATCGCGTACTGCTGTCGCCTTCGCTGACGACAACGGTGCTGCGCGACGGCATGGCGCCGGAAGGCTGGCACGCCGGCCGATGGATCACCGAGCGCTGGCGCGGCGGTGTCAACCGGCTGACGGCGCTGCTGCACCTGCCGCTCGGACCCTTGCGCCGGCTGCGGCAAAAAGCCTGGCGCGGCGCGCGCTCGTGCAATCTCGCGATGTGGCGATGCGATCTTGATCGTGTGGACGGCTTCGATGCCGACTACAGCGGTTGGGGCAAGGAGGATTCCGACGTCATCGTGCGCTTGCTGCATGCCGGCTTACGCCGCAAGGACGGTGTGTTCGCCACCGGGGTGCTGCACCTGTGGCATCCGGAGGCAGCCCGGGATGCCTTGCCCGCCAATGAGCGCAAGCTCGCGGACATGATGGCAAGCGATCGCATCCAGGCACGCCATGGTTTGTCCGAAATCGGAGCGCCCTCAGCGATGGCGGGGGCTGAGCGATGACCGCACGCGTGATGGACAGGGTGTTCGATCAGCAGGCGATGGCCGACCGGGCGGATTGGCTGGCCGTTTTGGTGGCGGTGTCCATACCGTGGTCGACCTCGGCAACCGGCATCCTGACGGTGATCTGGGTGCTGGCGCTCGTCCCGACACTGAGCTGGCCCGGCCTGCGGCGCGAACTAATGACACCGGCGGGCAGCCTGCCGGTGTTGTTGTTCCTGCTCGGCGCGCTCGGCATGGTCTGGGCGGACGTACCGTGGGACGCGCGGCTTGGTGGGCTCCACGGTTTCGTGAAGCTTCTGGCGGTCCCATTGCTGATCGTGCAGTTCCGCCGCTCGGACAAGGGCATGCGTGTTCTCGTGGCATTTCTGCTCGCTTGTGTCGCGCTGCTGATTGCTTCGTTCGTGACCAAGATCTTTCCGGACTTGCCGCGCGGTTCGTCCGACCCCGGCGCTGCGGTGAAAAACTACATCGTACAAAGTGCGGAGTTTGCCATATGCGCGGCGGTGCTGCTCGATATTGCCGTCGAGCGAGTAGTTGCCAAGCAATGGCGCGCCGCATCAGGTCCCTTGTTGCTGGGGTTCGCCTTTCTGGCCGATATCGTCTTTGTGTTGACCAGTCGCACGACGCTGGTGATCCTACCCGTGCTGGCCGCCATTTGCGGCTTTCGCCGGTTCGGCTGGCGAGGGCTGGTCGGAGCCGGCGCGATTATTGCCGTCGGTGCGGGGATCGCATTGACGACGTCGCCTTACCTGCATGGTCGCGTGGCCAGCGTCTACACGCAGACGCACGCGTTCGAGACCCGGGACGCTGTCACCTCGACAGG
>JARRQH010000304.1:0-7543 GCA_037381985.1 Pseudolabrys sp. | reverse complement strand
TTCCATCGACGAGGACGCTTCCTCGGTCGAGGACGCCTGCTCGGTCGCGCCCTGCGATAGTTCCTCCGAGCTCGACGACAGCTCCTGGCTGCCGGCGGAAACGTTGTCGGCGGCGCTCAGTGCCTCCTGAACCACTTGGCGCAGGCGCGCTACCATCTCATTGATGTGGCCGATGAGATCGCCGACCTCGTCACGCGAGGCGTTCTCGATGGTCTTTGTGAGATCGCCGCCGGCGACCGCCTGGGCGAGCGCGCCCGCCCGGCCGAGCGCGCGGCTGATGCTCAGCGCGATCCAGAGCGCGGCCGCGATGCCGATCGCCAGTGAGCCGACGACGATCGTTAGCATCATCGTGCGGGCGGAATAATAACGCGCTTCGGCGGCGTCCTTGGCCTTGCCGAGATGACCATGATCGACCTTGACCAGAGCCTCAATTTGCTTTTCCGCCTCGCCGATCAGCCGGCTCGCCTCACCTACGCTCAGGTCGTGCGCCTGCTGGGTCGCGCCGGTCTTCACCGCGTCGCGGATCTTGTCCTGAACGAAGGCCCATTGGTTGACCGCGGCGTTCAGGGCAGTCCATTGTGGTTTGCTGTCGACAGGAGCCCCGGCGACCGCATTTTCGATCTTGGCCCGCAGCGCCTGACGATCCTGGCCGAGCTTGCCATCGATCGCCGCCATCTTGCTCTTGTCGGTCGCCAGAATGAGGCTCTTCTCGGCGCCACCCAGCGTCACCAGATCGATATCGATCGTCTGCGCCAATTCGAGCCGCTTCATCGGTCCGTCCACCAGACGGGTAAGCTGGTCGTTGATGGACGACAGATTGCTGATGCTCCCCTTGACGACTTAACCGCCGGCCAAGGCAACACTCGCCGATTTTCGATCCAAAGAAGCTTGCTCGGCCACCAGGTCGATTGCATTCGGCGACAGAATTCGTGCGATGTCGGGCACGACGATAAAGTCGTCGTCCCGCTTGCCGATGAAGCGGATGTATTCGGGCCGCCAGCGCATGCCGACCCGCGGCACCGCGGCAAGCGACGAAGGCGCCAGCTCCGTGACCTCGTAGACCTTGTCGGCGCGAATGCCGACGATGGCCGACATGCGGTCGATGTCGAGCTCGATCACGACGATACGCGTGTCGACCGTGTCCTCGGCCTGCTCCATGCCGAACTTGAGACGCAGATCCGCGACCGGGACGACCTTGCCGCGGACATTGATGATCTTGTCGACGAAAGGCTGAGCGCCCGGCACTTCGGTGACCGGCACCAGATCGAGGATTTCACGCACCTGCTGCGCTTCCAGCGCGAAGATCTCCCCCTGTAGCGCCAGGGTCAGCACTTCGAGCGGTTCATCCAGCATGTTCGTCTGCATCTCCCGCCCCCTCAACTCGCCGCCTTGAACCGGTCGTCGTGCGCCTGGCCGTCCTCGACCAGCTGCGGAACGTCAAGGATAAGCGCCACGGTTCCGTCGCCAAGGATGGTCGCGCCGGAGAACGATTTGACGTCGCTGTGCAGCTTCGACAGGGACTTGATGACGGTCTGGTGGTCGCCGAGCACCTGATCGACGACGAGCCCAACCCGCGCGCCGCCGGCCGACACGATCACCACCTTCTGGAACGGATCGGAGCCGACCTGCGAACGGAACAGTTCGCGCAACCGGATGAAGGGCACGAGCTCGTCGCGAATGTTCAGGAAGCTGCGCCCGGTGGAGCGGACGTCGGCTTCCGGCGTCAGTTCGACGCATTCTTCGACCGCCGAAAGCGGAATGACATAACGCGAGCGGCCGACCCGCACCAGCAGGCCGTCGATGATGGCCAGCGTCAGTGGCAGGCGAAGCGTCACTTCAGAGCCCTCGCCCGTCTGACTGCGCACGTCGATGGCGCCGCGCAGTTCGTCGATGGTACGCTTGACCACGTCCATGCCGACGCCGCGGCCCGACAGGTTGGTGACTTCTTTCGCGGTCGAGAAGCCCGGCTCGAAAATGAGCTTGAAGAGATCCTGGTCGGCGGGCTTGGCGCCGGGCGCGATCAAGCCGTTATCCTCGGCGCGCGCCTGAATGCGCTCGCGGTCGAGTCCGCGGCCGTCGTCACGGACCGAGATCAGAACCTCGGCGCCGGCGTGGCGCGCCGTAAGGGTGATGCGGCCCTTGGCCGGCTTGCCGGCCTCCGCGCGGCCGGTCGGCGTCTCGAGCCCGTGATCGCTGGAATTGCGAATGAGATGGACGAGCGGGTCGGCCAGCCGCTCGATCATGGTCTTGTCGAGCTCGGTTTCCTCGCCTTCGGTGACCAGCTCGATCTCCTTGCCGAGATCGTTCGAGATGTCGTGAACCAGGCGGCGGAAGCGGCCGAACAACGTGCCGATGGCCACCATGCGCACACCCATGGTGATGTCCTGCAATTCACCCGCCAGCCGTTCGATCTCCTCAACCACCGACTTGATCTGCGATTCTTCACTCGCCTTGGTGAGCTGCTTCAGCCGTGATTGGGCGATGACGAGCTCACCGACCCGATCCATCATCTCGTCGAGCCGTTCGGCCGGAACGCGGACGCTGCCGCCGGACTTCGCGCCGGCCGAAGCGGCACGCGGCGTCTGCTCGGGCGACGGCGCCGCGGACGACTTTTGCGCCGGCTCGTCCTGCAGCGCGGCGGCTTCCGCAGGCGGCGGCTGCACGGACGGCGCTTCGGCAACGACGGGAACATCGTCGCTTTCCTCGAGCGGGCCGCCTTCGGCGTAGCCGGCATCCGCCGGCGCCTCGAGGCGCTCGATACTCAATTCCATGTCGTCGAGCAGAAACAGAAAGACCTGCTCGATGGTCTCGCGCGACGCGGTTGTCCGAAGCTGCACGTCCCAGCCGACGTAACATTCGCCGGGGTCGAGCTCATCGAGCGGCGGGATCGAATCGGTCTGCGCCACCACCGTCGCTTCGCCGAGATCGTGTAGTTCCTCGATCATCAGCAATGGATTGGAGCCGGACGACATGGCGCCCACGGGCAGCCGGAAGCAGACGCGCCACGTCGCGGGCCTGCCTTCCGCCGGCGCGACGTCCGCTGGCGCCGCGTCGGTGCTCGCGCCGGCGACCACGTCCTGCAGACGCGCCAACACTTGCTCACCGGACGCCTCGTCGACCTCGTCGGGGGCCTCGATGAGCAGGCGCATGCGGTCCTTCGCGGCCAGCGTCAACTCGATCAGGTCCGCGGTTGCCTTGATCTCTCCCTTGCGGACCCGATCAAAAGCCGTCTCGACGTGATGAGTGAAAGCGGCGAGCCGGTCGAAACCAAACATCGCCCCCGAACCCTTGAGGGTATGGAGCGCGCGAAACGCACAATCGATGAGATCGCCGTCCGTGGGCCGATGTTCGAGGTCGAGCAAAACGCGCTCGAGCTCTTCCAGGAGTTCCTGGGACTCCTGCCGAAAGGTATCGTTGGTATCGCCGATATCGCTCGATGTCATGAGCCCAGGACCTTCTTGACCACCGCGACGAGTTGATCCTTCTGGAACGGCTTGGTGATCCAGCCGGTGGCGCCGGCGGCCTTCGCCTGCTGCTTGACCCCCGCATCGGATTCCGTCGTCAGGAAGATGATGGGTACACCGCGATAATCGGGAAGCTTGCGCAGTGCCTGGATGAGCGACAGACCGTTCATCACCGGCATGTTGAGGTCGGTAACGACCATGTCGACCTGAGTGGACTTGGCTTTGGCCAATCCGTCAGCGCCGTCATTGGCCTGGATGACCTGATAGCCCGCGCCCTGCAGCGTGAGTTGCACCATCTGGCGAACGCTGGCCGAGTCGTCGACGCTGAGAACGGTCTTCATGGGTCATTCATCCTTTAACCAGAATGCCGCGGCTGTGCCCGCCTCGCCGGCCTGCGCCGCCAGGAAGCCGGCGCGTTCGAGCGCGACGCACAGCTTGCCGTCGGCCGGTGCCGACAAAGTCAGCGACTTGCCTTCCATCTCCGCGCTGCGCTTGGCGGAGAGAATGAGTTGGATGAGGCTGAGGTCGAATTCGGTTACATCGCGGCAGTTGATTTCGATCGACTGCTGCGCGGAGAGCGCCAAGCTCATCCGTTCATGCGCAACTTGAATGTTACGGGTTGTTTGCGCGCCGCTGAAATCGACTCGACAGACTTTTACTTGATCGGACTGCACAGTGTCGTCCGCCTTACACTCGATTGTCAAAACACTTCGCAATCCCCATGACTGAGGTTGCGAGCGACACGGTATTATAAGGCCTCTTAACAAACTCTCACTTGGGTCGAATTTGATTCCACGCCCAACGCGCGTGAGATCGCGCAACATTCACCGCTTAAAATACTGCGGATTTGTCTCGCGAGCACAAATCAGCATCACGAAATTAGCGGTGCCTTAGCATAGCGAAAACAGAGTGCGCACTCACACGGCAAGTGCGTGCATTCTAATCATTACGCCGAGATCATTCGCCGACCGGCGATCGCCTCGTACGCGGCGACACGCACGCACAGGCTTCAACAACTGCGCTCACCGACGGCCAGAGACCGTTTCAACTGAGACGATTGACGCAGCATAAACCATGACGCGACACGAGACGGCATATCGATCGGCTTGGCCAAACGACGTCGCCGCTGTTTCGGGCCGGCTGGCTTCTTCAGAGCGCGCGCCTCCGCCGTCAGGCACGGGCGGAGGCCCATGCCGGTCCGGCGATACGGTCAGCTTATGTTCGAATCCGGGAAGCTCGCCTTGCGCTGCTCCATGAACGCCACCAGGCGCGCGTCGATGTCGGGATCGAGCTCGGGCGCCTACCTTCTCGGCCCTTCGTTCGGCATCGAGGCGGCCGTCCTCGATCCATTGCTCGTAGCTGTTATTGTCCGCAATCGTCGAACGGTAGAACGCCTGCTTGAAGTTGGCCTGGGTGTGCGAACAGCCGAGGAAGTGCTGGCCGGGCCCGACCTCGCGGATAGCGTCCAGCGCCTGACCGTTTTCGCTCAGGTCCACGCCCTTGGCGTAAACGCCCATCATCGCGGCCTGGTCGCAGTCCATAACGAACTTCTCGTAGCCCATGGCGAGGCCGCCCTCGAGCCACCCCGCGGTGTGCAGCATGAAGTTGACACCCGCGACGAGGCCCTGTTGCAGCGTGTTGGCCGCTTCATAGCCGGCCTGCGCGTCCGGGACCTTCGAGGCGGTGAAGCCGCCTGCGCTGCGGAACGGCACGCCGAGCCGCCGGGCCAGCGCCGCACCACAATTGATGACCAGTGAAGCCTCCGGGCTGCCGAAGGTTGGCGCACCCGACTGCATGCTCATCGAGGACACGAAGTTGCCGTAGATCACCGGCGCGCCGGGCCGTACGAGTTGGGCGAGCGCCATGCCGCACATGCCCTCGGCCAGGCTTTGCGCCGCCACCGCCGCGACCGTCACCGGCGACATCGCGCCGGCCACTACGAACGGGCTGATCATCGTCGCCTGATTGTGCCGGGCATAGACCTTCAGCGCGCCGAGCATGGTCGCGTCGAAGGTCAGCGGCGAATTGGCGTTGATGAGGTTCACCAGGACGCAACTCTCTTCGACGAAATCGTCGCCGAACAGAATCTTGCACATGGCGACCGAGTCCTCGGCGCGGTCGGGATGGGTGACCGAACCCATGAACGCCTTGTTGCTGTATTTTATATGGCTGTACACCATATCGAAGTGGCGCTTGTTGACCGGCAGGTCGACCGGCTCGCAGATCGTCCCGCCCGAATGATGCAGGCCGTCCGCGGCATAAGCCAGCTTCACGAAATTCCGGAAATCCTCAATGGTCGCATAACGACGGCCGCCTTCGCGGCTGTAGACGAAGGGCGGACCATAAGCCGGCACCAGCACGGTGGCGTCGCCTCCGATCTGAACGCTGTTCGCCGGATTGCGGGCGTACTGCGTGAAGATGCGCGGCGCGGTCTTCTGGATGATCTCGCGGCACATTCCGCGCGGGAAGCGCACACGGACGCCATCGACCTTGGCGCCGGCGCCGACGAAGATGGCAATCGCTTCGGGATCGTCCTTGATGTCGATGCCGATCTCCTCAAGGATCGTGTCGGCATTGTGCTCGAGGATCGCCAGGTCCGCATCGCCGAGCACACTGTAGGATGGAATCCGCCGCGTAATGTAGGGATCGCGGGGCGTGGCCGCGGCTGCGGCGGCACGGGCGCGACGGCCTCCGGCACGTTCTGGTCTCGACATATCTTCAACCCTTCTCTTATCTGGCCCGCTCGCGCAGGCGCTTGCGTCGGCCCCTGCCGGCCCCGGCATCGCCTTCTACTTCCGGAGCGGTGGGAAAATTCATGGCGTTGACGAAATAGTGCTGAAACTTCGGCTCGATCGCCGTTTCCACCTTTTCAATGGACTTCACGGCTTCGATGATCCGCGTCTTCTCGTCAGTGTTGAGCAGCGCCATCGCCGCGCCCATCCCGGCAGCGTTACCGACGATGCGAACGTTGGTCGGCGTCGCCCCCGGAATGATGCCGATGTCGGCCACGTATTTCGGGTCGAGATGGGTGCCGAAGGCGCCGGCCAGCAGCACTTCCTCGAACCGCTCGCAGCCGAGGTGGTCGGTCAGCAGCGAGACGCCGGCGGAGAGCGCGGCCTTGGCCAGTTGCACGGCCCGCACGTCCGTCTGCTTGACGAAGATCGGGTTGTCCAGCCGGTCGACCAGCAGGAATTTCCAGCTCTGTCCGTCCTGGACCAGCCGTCCGGGCGCCGCCTCGGAGCGGAACAGGCCACTCGGCGCGAGCACGCCGGCGCTGGCGAGCTCGACCATCACTTCGAAGATGCCCGATCCGCAGATGCCGGTGACCCGATGCTGCGCCAGTTCCTCCGGGCGGCTGTCGGAGAGCCACCCGTCGTGGCCGATGATCTTCACCTCGACCTGCTTGGTCGCGGGATCGATGCGCACCCGCTCGATCGCGCCCGGGCTGGCGCGCACCCCGGCGCTGATCTCCGCGCCTTCGAGCGCCGGGCCCGTAGGCGACGACGCCGCGGCGACGCGGCCTTGATGGCTCAGCACAATTTCGGCGTTGGTGCCGATGTCGACCAGCAGGACCGAGCGGCCGTTCATCGCGTCGAGCTGCGTCAGATAGGCCCCGGTGGTGTCGGCGCCGACATGCCCGCCGACAAGCGGCAGAAAGGCGAGCCGCGCACTTTCGGAAATACCGAGATCGAAGCGCCAGGCCGGCGCCTCGAACCAGTCCTTGACGGCAAGCGTGAACGGCGCCTGGCCCAGCTCCACCGGTGAAATCCCCAGAAACAGGTGATGCATGATCGGGTTGCCGACCATGACCAGCTCCAGGATCTGGTTCGGCCCGAGATCGAGCGCGACGCGCGCTTCTTCCAGCATGGCGGCCACTTGCCGACGAATCTCGCCGGTCAGCCGCTCCTCGCCGCCCTTGTTAAGCATCACATAGGAGACCCGGCTCATCAGATCCTCGCCGTAGCGGATCTGCGGGTTCATCGCCGAGCTTTCGTAGGCGATCTTGCCGCGCGCCAAGTCGTAAACGTATAACGCCAGCGAGGTCGAACCGATGTCGATCGCCGCGCCATAGAGATCGA
>JARRQH010000303.1:0-3987 GCA_037381985.1 Pseudolabrys sp. | reverse complement strand
GCGCCGGGCTCACCCGTTCGTCGGCGTCAAGCGACAGCACCCACTCGCCGGTCGCGAGCGACAGCGCGAAGTTCTTCTGCGCCCCGAATCCGGCGAACGGCCGGCTCTCGACCCGCGCGCCCTTGCCCTGCGCGATCGCCACCGTGTCGTCACGGCTGCCGCCGTCGACCACGATACGCTCCTCGGCAAACGCCACGCTGTCGAGGCATTCGCCGATATTGGCGGCTTCGTCCTGGGCGATGATGATGACGCTCAGCCGCATCGGCGTGGGCCCGCCGGCGCTTCAGGATGTCTTGGCGCGCGAGCGCTCGACCATGCTGGTGGTCGAATGCCCGGGGATCAACTCGACCAGCATCACCTCGCCGCCGAGTTCCTCGACCAGGTCGCCGCCGACCACCTGCTCGCGGGTGTAATCGCCGCCCTTGACCAGCACGGTCGGCTTGACGCGGGCGATCAGGTCGAGCGGCGTGTCCTCCTCGAACACCACCACGAGATCGACCGCCTCGAGCGCGGCCAGCACCTCGGCGCGCGCCTCGGCTGGCTGCACCGGTCGGCCCGCCCCCTTCAACCGGGCGACGGACGCGTCGCTGTTCAGCCCCAACACCAGCCGGTCGCACGCCGCCCGCGCCGCCGTCAGCAGCCGCACGTGGCCGGGATGCAAGAGATCGAAGCAGCCGTTGGTGAAGCCGATGCGCAGACCCTGGCGCCGCCAGTCGGCGAGATGCTCGTCGAGCAGCGCCCAGTCGAACACGATCTTTTCTTCCGGCGCCAGCGTCGAGGCCGGCAGGATGCGCGAGCGCAGTTCCTCGATGGTGAGCGTGGCGGTGCCGCGTTTGCCCACCACCACGGCCGCAGCGGCATTGGCCGCGCGCATGGCGGATTCGAAATCGGCGTCCATGGCCAGCATGGCGGACAACACCGCCACCACGGTGTCGCCGGCGCCGGAGACGTCGCGCACCCGCACCGGGTAGGCCGGCACGTGCACGGCGCCTTCTCCGCTGCCATCACCGTTGACCAGTGTCATGCCGTCCTCGCTACGCGTCACCAGCACGGCCCGCGCGCCCAAGGCTTCACCGAGCCCGGCCGCGGCGGTCGCGATCTCGTCATCGGTTTGGGCGATGCTGTGGGTGGCGTCGGCGAGTTCCTGCCGGTTGGGCGTGATCAGCGTAGCGCCACGATAGATGCTGTAGTCGCGGCCTTTGGGATCGACCACCACCGGTTTATCGGCCGCATTGGCTGCATCAATTACCGCACGGATGACGCGCGGCGTCAGGGCGCCCTTGGCATAATCCGATAATACTACCGCGCCAGCGCTGGGCAAAGCATCGACCACGTAACCGATCAGCGCGTCCTCGATCTCGCGGTCGATGGGCGCCGCCATCTCCCAGTCGGCACGCAGCAGATGGGTCGAGAAGTGCTCGGAGACGAAGCGCGCCTTGCGCGTGGTCACGCGCCCCGGGTCGACCACCAGCCGGGCCTCGATCAGCGGGTAGCCGTCGAGCGCTTCGGTCAACGCGCGGCCGGCATCGTCCTCGCCGACCACACCGACGAAGACGCAGCGCGCGCCAAGCGAAACGAGGTTGCGCGCCACATTGCCGGCGCCGCCGATCATCAGCTCGGTGCGCTTGACCGCGATTACCGGTGTCGGCGCTTCCGGTGAGATGCGCGAGACGTCGCCATAAACGAATTCGTCGAGCATCAGATCGCCGATGCAGAGCACGGTCTGCCCAGCGACGTCGGCGAGATGCTTGTCGAAGTCGACCATAGGTTAGCGATACCGGTCAGCTTGATCGAGATAGCCGGTCACGTAGCGCGCGACCGCGGTCTCGAGCGGGGTGAAGCCTGCATTATAGCCGGCGTGGCGCAGGCTTTCGACGGAGCTCCGCGTGAAATACTGATACTGGCCGCGGATCGCTTCCGGCATGTCGATATATTCGACGTTCGGCTCACGCCCCATGGCCTTGAACATGGCGACGATCATGTCGCGAAAGCTCTCCGCCTGGCCGGTGCCGACATTGAAGATGCCGTTCACCTTGCCGTTGTCCATGAACCAGCGCATCACGGCGACCACGTCGTCGATATAGATGAAGTCGCGGCGCTGGTCGCCGTCGGCGATGCCGTCCTTGTGCGACTTGAACAGCCGCACGGGTTCACCCGCCTTGGCGGGCGCGAACACCTTGGACAGCACGCTCGCCATCGCGCCTTTGTGATATTCGTTCGGGCCGTAGACGTTGAAGAACTTCAACCCCACCCACTGCGGCGGCAGCTTCTGCTTCTTCACGTAACGGTCGACTACCAGCCGATCGAAGGCGTGCTTGCTCCAGCCGTAGAGGTTCATGGGCTTGAGCTTGGCGAGCGCCTCCGGCGACCAATCGTCGACGAAGCCCTGCTCGCCGTCGCCGTAGGTCGCCGCCGAGGAGGCGTAGATGAGCGGCGTTGCGGTCTCCGTGCACCAGTCGAGCAGGCGCAGCGACAGGCGGAAATTGCTCTCCATCACCAGGTCGCCGTCGGTGGCGGTGGTGGAGGAAATGGCGCCCATGTGGATGACGCCGTCGAGCTTGCGCCCCGCGAGCCAAGCCGTCAGGTCCGCCGGCGGCACGAAATCGGCGATGCGGTGCTTGGCGAGGTTGCGCCACTTGTCGCCCTCGCCCAGCAGGTCGTTCACGACGATATCGGCGCCCCCGGCCTCGGCCAGGCTCGCCACCACGTTCGATCCGATGAAACCGGCCCCGCCGGTGACCAAAAACATTGCGATCCCTTACCGGCGGCGGTCCCTATTGGCCAACAAAATCGTCCAGGATGACGAACCGCGCAATGAGCCGCCGCAATGCCCCACAATTGGCTCAGGAGGAGGTAAATGCCGAGTCCGGGCCCTCCGCCCTCAGCCCCGATAACCTACGCCGCGCCAGTGTGTGATGAGACGCCCATTACGGTAACGAAATACCATTCATACCAATGAGGAATTGGCCCGACCGCTCAGGAAACGCCGCCCAGGCGTCCCTCCTCCCCGTGATCGCCCTCGGGCTTGAGCGGTTCGACCCAGCGCTTGGGCTCGAGCTTGAGCCAGATCAGCCAGCCCACGACAATGAGCGTGAGAAAGGCTTGAGCGCGCGGTCGACCGCCGGCGCGCCATGAAAACCGATCAGCAGCACAGCCACCACCAGCGCCCAGCCGCGCGACGCGCCAGACCAGCGCCAGTGTGCCGAGCGCAGCGGCAAGCCGCACGCCGGTCCGCAGCCACTGCGGCGAGCCGATGCCGAACGTATCGAGCGGCGTGGCGAAGCCAGCCTGGTAGGGCCATTGGCCCGGCGTCACGGCGGCCAATTGCCGCAACTCTTCGATCCAGCTCCGGTATTCGCCGGCAACGTAGTGCATGTCCGCGAAGGCGAACGGCAGCAGCAGGGCCGCGAGCAGCGCGAGCGCAAGCCCGATGCACATGCGCGGCTGCGTCGCGCCGCACAGCAGCAGCATGACCAGCAACAGCGGCTTGGTGACGATGCTCAGGAACATCCAGAAGCACGCCATCAACCAGCCGCAGCCGCGCAATCGCCACGGCCGCGAGCATCATAAAGGCGGTCACGCCGATCTGCGCCTGCGCGTACTTGAAATTGTACCAGGCGGACGGAATGTTGATCGTCAACAACACGCTGGCGGTGGTGAGCGTCCCCACCGGCGCATCCTCAGGCTTGAACGTCCTGACGAACAGCACGCACGCGATCGTCAGCACGACCGCCGACACGGTTCTCGCGATCAAGGCCGGGACCGTCGGCTGAAGCGCGGGCAAAGGCCCGAGCACCAGCAACGACACCGGCCAATACAAATAGTCGCCGAGATTCGAGAACACGTAGATCGGCTGACCGTGCCAGAAATAGTGGGCTGCGATCAGATAGGCCTCGAACGTCGATCCGAACCGGCGCGGCGTGGTGCGCACCAGCGAGTTGACGCAGAAGATCGGCCAGACCGTCCAGCCCAACCAGGGTAGCGACC
>JARRQH010000302.1:0-9988 GCA_037381985.1 Pseudolabrys sp. | reverse complement strand
CCCCGGTACGCCGCTAACTGGAGGGTCACCGCCCCCTCGCCCACATTCGAAACTGACAATCCTTCGTATGCCGAACGGCTTCGGCTTCTATACGTAGGACGGCACCCGGGGGTCCGCAAGCAGCCCTGGATTTTGACCTTAAGAAACAGACCACCCGCCACGGTTACCGGTGCCTTAGAGCCCCGAATCGGCGGGCTTTTCCTACTGATAGGGGAAAGCCCGCCGGCCGGAATGACGTCAGGCGCTGGCTCCACCGGGTTCGGCGGCCCGATCGCTGCGATCGGCGTAGATGTAGAGCGGGCGGGCGGTTCCCTCGACGACCTCGCGCGAGATCACGACTTCCTCAACCCCTTCGAGACTCGGCAGCTCGAACATGGTGTCGAGCAGGATGCCTTCCATGATGGAGCGCAACCCACGCGCGCCGGTCTTGCGCTCGATCGCCTTGCGGGCGATAGCTCCGAGCGCCTCGGCGGCGAAGGTGAGCTCGATCGATTCCATCTCGAACAGCCGCTGGTACTGCTTGACCAGCGCGTTCTTGGGCTCGATCAGGATCGTCTTCAGCGACTCCTCGTCGAGATCCTCGAGCGTGGCGACCACCGGCAGGCGGCCGACGAACTCGGGGATCAGCCCGTACTTGAGCAGATCCTCGGGCTCGACCTCGCGGAAGATCTCACCCTGCTTGCGGTCCTCGGGCGCCACCACGGTGGCGCCGAAGCCGATCGAGGTGGTGCGCCCGCGCGCCGAGATGATCTTGTCGAGGCCGGCGAACGCACCGCCGACGACGAACAGGATGTTGGTGGTGTCGACCTGCAGGAACTCCTGCTGCGGATGCTTGCGCCCGCCCTGCGGCGGCACGGAGGCGACCGTGCCTTCCATGATCTTCAGGAGCGCCTGCTGCACGCCCTCGCCCGACACGTCGCGGGTGATCGAGGGATTGTCGGACTTGCGCGAAATCTTGTCGATCTCGTCGATGTAGACGATGCCGCGTTGCGCCCGCTCGACGTTGTAGTCGGCCGACTGCAGCAGCTTGAGGATGATGTTCTCCACGTCCTCGCCGACGTAACCGGCTTCGGTCAGCGTGGTGGCGTCTGCCATGGTGAAGGGCACGTCGAGGATGCGCGCCAGCGTCTGCGCCAGCAGCGTCTTGCCGGAACCGGTCGGACCGATCAGCAGGATGTTCGACTTCGCGAGCTCGACGTCGTTGTGCTTGTTCTGGTGATTGAGCCGCTTGTAGTGGTTATGCACCGCGACCGAGAGCACCTTCTTCGCATGGTTCTGCCCGATGACGTAGTCGTCGAGGACCTTGCGGATTTCCTTCGGGGTCGGGATGCCGTCGCGCGACTTCACCAGCGAGGACTTGTTCTCCTCGCGGATGATGTCCATGCACAGTTCGACGCATTCATCGCAGATAAAGACCGTCGGGCCGGCGATGAGCTTGCGGACTTCGTGCTGGCTTTTGCCGCAGAACGAGCAATACAAAGTGTTCTTGGAATCGCTGCCGCCGACTTTGCTCATTCCATTCTCCGTTACTCTCGTTCGCACTCTCCGTCACCGACGAAGCCGCGCACGACCAATCGCCCCTAACGAAGCAAGTTTCGCGCCGGACACCCGGCACGGCGGTCCTTTGTACCCGGGGCGACCGCGGCCCCTACTCAAACCCCCAGACTATAAGCGAAGCATGCTAACGGCGTGCTAATCAAGAATCTATTAATGATAACGCCATCGATGCAGGTCAAAAACGGCCTTTCCTGGACAAAATTCCGGGGATTGCGGGTCCGGATCGGCCGGGCGGACAGCGGCATTCAGCCTCACGTGGCGGGTTTCGGCGGAATCAACTCCTCCGGCCGCTTGTCGATGACCTTGTCCACCAGACCGAATTCCTGGGCGGCCTCGGCGGTCAGGAAATAGTCGCGCTCCAGCGCGTCCTCGATCTTCTTTAGCGACTGACCGGTGTGATGAACGTAAATTTCATTGAGTCGTTTCTTCAGATTCAGGATTTCCTGGGCGTGCAACATGATGTCGGTGGCCTGGCCCTGGAAGCCGCCGGAGGGCTGGTGGACCATGATGCGAGCGTTGGGCAGCGCGAAACGCATGTCCTTGGCGCCGGCTGCCAGCAGTAGCGAGCCCATGGAGGCCGCCTGACCCACGCACAGGGTCGACACCGGCGGGCGAATGAACTGCATGGTGTCGTCCCGACGTCACCACCCCGCCCGGCGAGTTGATGTACATGGAGATTTCCTTTTTCGGTTTCTCCGCTTCTAGAAACAGGAGCTGGGCGACAACCAGCGTGGACATGCCATCTTCGATCGGACCGGTGATGAAGATGATGCGTTCCTTCAACAGCCGCGAAAAAATGTCATAGGCCCGCTCACCGCGGTTGGTCTGCTCGACCACCATGGGCACCAGGTTCATGTACGTTTCGACGGGGTCTTTCATATCGGGCATATCGGGTCCTCTACGCGAATCAGGGAAGGCTAACCCAGTCCCGCGCCCGCGTCTTGGTCATCTAGTTCGAAGGTAAACCGTTACAAGACCGCCGGCCCGCTGGGCCGGCAGATTGAGAAGGGCCGCCGGCTCAGCCGGCCGCCTTCTCTTCGTCGTCCGGCTTGTAGAGCTCTTCGCGGGAGACCGGCTTGTCGGTCACGTCGGCGAGCTCGAGCAGGAAGTCCACCACCTTCTCCTCGAAGATGGGCGCGCGCAGGCCCGCGACCGCCTGTGGGTTCTGGCGATAGTAGTCCCAGACCTGCTGCTCCTGGCCGGGGAACTGGCGCACGTGGTCCATGACCGCGCGATTGAGCTCTTCCTCGGAGACAGTGATATTGTTCTTCTCGCCGATCTCGGCCAGCACGAGACCGAGGCGCACGCGGCGCTCGGAGATGGCGCGGTACTCCTCCTTCGCCTTCTCTTCGGTGGTGCCCTCGTCCTCGAAGGTCTTCTTTTCCTGCTCGAGTTCCTGCTGCACCGACTGCCAGACCCGGTTGAATTCCTCCTCGGCCAGGCTCGGCGGCGGCTCGAACTTGTGGCGCTTGTCGAGCTCGTCGAGCAGCTGCCGCTTCACCTTCTGGCGCGACATGTTCTGGTGTTCCTGCGCCATGCGCTCCTTGACCGCGTCGCGCAGCTTGTCGATCGACTCCAGGCCGAGCGACTTGGCGAACTCGTCGTCGAGGGTGACGGTGCCGGGCGCCTCGATCTTCTTGGCGGTGACCTCGAATTCGGCTTCCTTCCCGGCCAGGTTCTCGGCCTGGTAGTGCTCGGGGAACTTGACCTTGAGGGTGCGGTCTTCGCCGGCGGCGATGCCGACGAGCTGCTCCTCGAAGCCCGGAATGAAGCTGTTGGAACCGATCAGCACCGGCATGTCATCGCCGCTGCCGCCGTCGAACAGCTCACCGTCGATGCGGCCGGCGAATTTGATGGTGACGCGGTCGCCGTCTTCCGCCTTGGCGCCTTCCGGCTTCTCCACGAACGGCTTGTTCTGGTCGGCGATGCGCTGAAGCGACTCCTCGATCTCCGCGTCGGTCACCTCGGCGGTCGGGCGCGTCAGCTTGATGTCCTTGAAATCGGCGAGTTCGATCGTCGGCACGATCTCGACCGCGAGCATGTAGTCGAGGTCGACGTCGCCGGCGATCACCTTCTCGATGGTGTCCTGCTCTTCCGGCAGCGTCACCTTGGGCTCGGCGGCGAGCTTGAAGCCGCGCTCGCTGACGATCTGGTTGTTGGCGTCGCGCACCGCCTCCTCGATCACCTCGGCCATGGCGGAGCGCCCATACATGCGCTTGAGGTGAGAGGTCGGCACCTTGCCGGGACGGAACCCGTTGATGCGGACTTTGCCCTTGAGGTCGTCGAGGCGCGTGTTGACCTTGGCGTCCAGCTCGGAGGCCGGCACGACCACGCGATACTCGCGCTTGAGACCCTCGGAAAGCGTTTCGGTAACCTGCATGCGATCACACTTCTTGGTTCGTTGCTCGGCGCGCCACGCGGCCTCTCTGGGCCCGGCGCGCCGGGTGATTGGAATTCGGGCCCTTCCCGCCCAGCATAACAGCGCCCAGCGTGGTGCGGGCGGAGGGATTTGAACCCCCACGACTTTCGTCACGGGAACCTAAATCCCGCGCGTCTACCAATTCCGCCACGCCCGCGTCAGGGCCGTTTGAGGGATGTCCCCGAGACGGTTCCTGGCACCGCAATCCGGCAGGGATTAGACGCCGCGGCCCGCCGAAGCAAGGCGCCAAATCGATGCCGAGCGCGGGCGGCGCGGCTTATATCATGGGGCTTTGCGCCCGCACCATAAAAATAGCCGGATTTTGGCCCGGAGCGAACCGACTTCAGCCTGGAATCAGGCCCTGGCCCCATGCCCTTGCCCCGTGTAGGGCGTAGAGGGGCCGGCGCGCCGCCCAAACGACCAGGTAACCATCTTGAGCTTGAGGCTGTTCGTCCCGCCCGGGTGGCCTAGCCGGCGGCGAAATCGGCGAACAGCCGGCGATAGACGCGCGGCAGCTCTTCCGGCAGGTCCTCGGCAATGAGCCCGGGGCCGAAGCTCGCCGCCGCCGCGCCATGCAGCCAGACGGCGGCGCTGGCGGCTTCGAAGGCCGGCGTGCCCTGCGCTAGCAGGCCGGCGATCATACCCGCCAGCACGTCTCCGGCGCCGGCGGTCGCCAGCGTGGGCGGCGCGTTGTCGGCGATTGCCGCGCGGCCGTTGGACGCCGCCACCACCGTGTCCGGTCCCTTCAAGAGCACCACGGCGCCGCTCGCCTTGGCCGCCGCCGAAGCCCGCTCAAGCTTTTCATAAACTTCCGGTTTCTGATTTATCGGACTGAATAACCGCGAGAATTCGCCCTCGTGCGGGGTCAGCACCGTGGCCCGGCCGGCGCGCGCGGCGATGGCGCCGAACAGCGCCTCCGGTTGGTCGGCGAAGCTGGTCAGGGCGTCGGCGTCGAGCACCGCCGCCGCCTCGCTCCGCAGGACCGCATGCACCTCGTCGCGCATGGCGGGGCCGACCCCGCCGCCGGGTCCCAACACTACCGCGTTACGGCGCGTGTCGGCGAGGAATTCGGCAAGCTCCTGGGCGCCGTCGACCGGCCGCACCATCACCGCCAGGTTCGCCGCCGCGTTGACGGCGAGCGCGTCCCGCGGCGACGCAATGGTGACAAGCCCCGCCCCGGCCCTGAGCGCGCCGCGGGCCGCGAGCCGCGCCGCGCCGGTGGTCGACAGTCCGCCCGACACCACCACCGCATGACCGCGCGAATATTTGTGGCCTTCGATCTTCGGCACCGGAAAGGCGGCGCCCCAAAGCGATGGATCGTTGGCGAACGTCTTGGGCTTGATCGTATCGAGCACGCCATCCGGAATGCCGATGTCCGCCAAGGACACCACTCCGCAATGCAGCCTCCCCGGCAGCAGCAGATGGCCGGGCTTGCGGCGGAAGAAGGTGACCGTGCGCGCGGCCTTAACCGCCACGCCCATGACCGCGCCGCTGGTGCCGTTGATGCCGGATGGGAGGTCGACGGCGACGACCGGGGTGCCGTTGGCGTTCATGGCCTCGATCATCGTGCGCGGCAGCCCTTCGACCGGGCGATCGAGGCCGGCGCCAAACAAGGCATCGACGATCACGTCGCAACTGATAAGCGCCTCCGGCGAAGCTGGCTCGACCGGACCGGTCCAGCGCCCGGCCGCCACCGCGGCATCGCCCTTCAGCCGGCCCTTGTCGCCCACCAGGCACAGCCGCACGGTGTAGCCGCGCTCAGTCAGCAGGCGGGCGGCCACGAAACCATCGCCGCCATTGTTGCCAGGGCCCGCCACCACCACGATCCGCCGGCCCGGCAGCCGGGCTGCGGCGTCCGCGACGGCCCAGCCGGCCCGCTCCATCAGGTCGATCCCGGGCGTGCCGCCGGCAATGGTCAGGCGGTCCGCCTCGCCCATCTCAGCCGTCGTGAGCAGTTCGTTCATGTCGGTTCTTTTTGACGCTTTCCGGCCGGCGACACTACCGGCTGGGCTCAACCCGGAGCATCGAACATTAGGCAAAGCGAGCACGAAACCGTCATTTCTGGCCTAAGCGTTTGATTTCTTTTAACAGATAACCGCCTGTCGAATTGGCACGAGACCTGCTAACAGGGGACTTCAGAAGAGTAGACGGTTCGGGGACGGGCGAATAGCGCTGCATGCCCCGGCGGTGCTGACAACGCCAAGAAACGCCAAGAGCGGGCAAAGCAGATGGCTCTCAGGGTCCGTGGGCGGCGGATGCCGGAGGGTAAGGACTTGAAACAATGAAGAAAGTCGAGGCCATCATCAAACCCTTCAAGCTCGACGAGGTGAAGGAGGCGCTGCAGGAAGTCGGGTTACAGGGCATCACCGTCACCGAGGCCAAGGGCTTCGGGCGGCAGAAGGGTCACACCGAGCTCTACCGTGGCGCGGAGTACGTGGTCGATTTCCTCCCTAAGGTGAAAATCGAGCTCGTGTTGGGCGACGACATGGTGGAAAAAGCGACCGAAGCCATCCGGCGGGCCGCCCAAACTGGCCGGATCGGCGACGGCAAGATATTTGTCTCCAACATCGAAGAAGCTATCCGGATCAGGACCGGCGAGTCCGGAATCGACGCCATCTAACTTAAGCCGCGGGTAGCGCCGGCCTCCGCGCGGCAAAGTCCCAAACCATAAGAGGGAATGCGATCCATGACGACAGCTAAAGATGTCATGAAGATGATCAAGGACAACGACGTCAAATACGTCGATTTCCGGTTTACCGATCCGCGTGGCAAGTGGCAGCACGTGACCTTCGACGTCTCCATGATCGAAGAAGACACTTTCGCGGAAGGCCAGATGTTCGACGGCTCCTCGATCGCCGGCTGGAAGGCGATCAACGAATCCGACATGACCCTGATGCCCGACCCGGCGTCGGCCTGCATCGACCCGTTCTTCGCCGAAACCACCCTGGTGCTGGTCTGCGACGTCCTTGAGCCGACCACCGGCGAGCCCTATAACCGCGACCCGCGCGGCATCGCCAAGAAGGCGGAAGCCATGGTGAAGTCGATGGGCATCGGCGACAGCGTGTTCATCGGCCCCGAGGCCGAGTTCTTCGTGTTCGACGACGTCAAGTACGCGGCCCGTCCCTACAATACCGGCTTCAAGCTCGACTCCACCGAGCTGCCGACCAACACCGACACCGACTACGAAGGCGGCAACCTCGGCCACCACGTCGGCACCAAGAAGGGTTACTTCCCGGTGCCGCCGCAGGACTCGGCGCAGGACATGCGCTCGGAGATGCTCGGCGCCATGGCGCGCATGGGTGTCAAGGTCGAGAAGCACCACCACGAGGTCGGCTCCGCGCAGCACGAGCTCGGCATGAAGTTCGCGCCGCTGACCGTGATGGGCGACCAGCTCATCATCTATAAGTACTGCATCCAGCAGGTCGCGCAGATCTACGGCAAGACCGCCACGTTCATGCCGAAGCCGGTCTACGGCGACAACGGCTCGGGCATGCACTGCCACCAGTCGATCTGGAAGGACGGCAAGCCGGTATTCGCCGGCGACAAGTACGCCGGCCTGTCGGACACCTGCCTCAACTACATCGCGGGCATCCTCAAGCACGCCAAGGCGATCAACGCCTTCTCCAATCCGTCGACCAACTCCTACAAGCGTCTGGTGCCGGGCTTCGAGGCGCCGGTGCTGCTCGCCTATTCGGCGCGCAACCGCTCGGCCTCCTGCCGTATCCCGTTCACCGACAGCCCGAAGGCCAAGCGCGTCGAGACGCGCTTCCCCGACCCGATGGCGAACCCGTATCTGTGCTTCTCGGCGCTGCTGATGGCGGGCCTCGACGGCGTCAAGAACAAGCTCGATCCGGGCGCGGCCATGGACAAGGACCTCTACGACCTGCCGCCGGCGGAGCTCAAGGAGATCCCGACGGTCGCCGGTTCGCTGCGCGAGGCGCTCGAGTGCCTCGACAAGGACCGCGAGTTCCTCAAGGCCGGCGGCGTGTTCGACGACGACTTCATCGACAGCTACATCGAGCTGAAGATGGAAGAAGTCATCCGCTTCGAGCACACCCCGCATCCGGTCGAGTTCGACATGTACTACTCGGCGTAACGCATGATCCCGAAAAGCCTGCCCCCGACGCGATCGGGGGTGGGAACCGGCTTTCGGAAGAGATCATGCGCTAAGTGAACCGTTCCTCCCAGACATCGTTTCCAGACTTGGACGATGTGACTTACCGGGCGCTCCCAAAAGGAGCGCCCGTTTTCTTTTCGGAGATAGCTCGACCAAAAACGAAAAACGCGCGCGAACCGCTTGGGGTCCGCGCGCGCTACTTGACGATGTTCATGTCTTCCTTCGGCGGGCGAACCCTTAGTGCTCGCGCGTCCGTTCCGCTTCCTCGGCCATGGCCGCTTCGTGATACCAGGCGCCGCCCGACGCGATCATCGCGGTGCGCGGGGCATCATGGTGCACGGCGGATTTCATCTCACCGCGATAGCCGCCGCCGATCGCGCGTCTTCCTGCGGGGAATGGGATGATCGTCGCCGACCTCCGCGCCTCGTTCATTGGTGTCGTGTTCGACATTGTCTGTCTCCAGAACCTTTGCTTCGCGAACCTGCGCGTTCAACGCGTCAGGCCGATTTAGGATCAGTCTATCAGATTCTGAATGTTACTTATGCACGTTGCCGGCAAAAAATGAGCACGTTGCTCAGAATACAGGCAGCTCGCTTCATGCCGCTCAAGCCAGCAAGCGCCGGTGCTCTCAAGACGCCGCTACCGCCGCGCGTTGCGCACTTGCGCGCCTGCGCCGCTTTTCGCCCTAGAAACAGGCTCTTTGCCACCAATGGCCGGCGCCGACGCCCGGCCGGCAGCCCGCATCGGCGTCATCACGGCAGTCTGCACGCGGCGTTGGCATATTTAATGCTTTAAAAACGTGTGCCGTTGACGGCGGAAGTGTGCCGTTTGCCGGCCTGCCGGCATGGGAACCTCCTTCCTCACCTTCGGTCCCCAGTTCACGAGAGGCCTGCAATGACAAAGTACAAGCTCGAATACATCTGGCTCGATGGCTACAAGCCCGTGCCCAATCTTCGTGGCAAGACGCAGATCAAGGAATTCGACACCTTCCCGTCGCTCGAAGAGCTTCCGCTCTGGGGCTTCGACGGCTCGTCGACCGAGCAGGCGGAAGGTTCTAATTCCGATTGCGTGCTCAAGCCGGTCGCGGTTTTCCCGGACGGTGACCGCACCAACGGCGTGCTGGTGATGTGCGAAGTCATGATGCCGGACGGCGTCACGCCGCACCCGTCGAACACGCGCGCCGGCATTCTCGACGACCCGGACGCGTGGTTCGGCTTCGAGCAGGAATATTTCTTCTACAAGGACGGCCGCCCGCTCGGCTTCCCGGAGGCCGGTTTCCCGGGGCCGCAGGGCCCCTACTACACCGGTGTCGGCTACAAGAACGTCGGCTCGGTCGCCCGTGAGATCGTCGACAAGCATCTCGACCTCTGCCTCTACGCCGGCATCAACCACGAAGGCATCAACGCCGAGGTGGCCAAGGGCCAGTGGGAATTCCAGATCTTCGGCAAGGGTTCGAAGACCGCGGCCGACCAGATGTGGATGGCCCGCTACCTGATGCTGCGCCTATGCGAGAAGTACGAGATCGACATCGAGTGGCACTGCAAGCCGCTGGGCGACACCGACTGGAACGGCTCGGGCATGCACTCGAACTTCTCGACCAGGTACATGCGCGAAGTCGGCGGCAAGGAATACTTCGAGGCGCTGATGACGCAGTTCGAGAAGAACCTCGACGATCACATCGCCGTCTATGGGCCGGACAACCACATGCGCCTGACCGGCAAGCACGAGACGGCGCCGTGGAACAAGTTCAGCTACGGCGTGGCCGACCGCGGCGCTTCGATCCGCGTGCCGCACTCCTTCGTCAACAACGGCTACAAGGGCTATCTGGAAGACCGCCGTCCGAACTCGCAAGGCGACCCCTATGCCATCGCCTCGCAGATCCTGAAGACGGTCTC
>JARRQH010000301.1:0-4360 GCA_037381985.1 Pseudolabrys sp. | reverse complement strand
GGCCTCGACCACCTCGACCCGCGACTCCGGCCTGTTCAACTACCTGCTGCCGAAGTTCACCAAGAAGACCGGCATCGTCGTCAAGGTGGTGGCGCAGGGCACCGGCAAGGCGCTCGACACCGGCCGGCGTTGCGACGCCGATGTGCTGCTGGTGCACGCCAAGCCCGCCGAAGTGAAGTTCATCAAGAACGGCTACGGCGTGAAGCGCTATCCGGTGATGTACAACGACTTCGTCGTGGTCGGCCCCAAGAGCGACCCCGCCGGCATCAAGGGCATGAAGAACGTCGGCAAGGCCTTCACCACCCTCATGAACAAGAAGGCCGACTTCATCTCGCGCGGCGACAACTCCGGCACCAACAAGGCCGAGCTGCGCATCTGGAAGGCCGCCGGCATCGACATCGCCAAGCAGAAGGGCCCCTGGTACAAGGCGATCGGCCAGGGCATGGGCGCGACGCTCAACACAGCCGCCGCCGCCAATGCCTACACGCTGACCGACCGCGCCACCTGGATCCATTTCAAGAACAAGCAGGACCTGGTGATCGAGGTGCAGGGCGACCCCCACCTGTTCAACCAGTACGGCGTATTTCTGGTGAACCCGAAGCGCTGCTCGCACGTGAAGGTCAAGCTCGGCCAGGCGTTCATCGACTACCTGATCTCGGCGGAAGGCCAGAAGGTGATCAAGAGCTATAAGGTGCAGGGCAAGCAGCTCTTCCACCCGGACGCCAACGATCCGAACGCGTAAGACGTCAGCACCTACGCTGCCACAAGCACAGCTACCCTCTCCCCTTGTGGGAGAGGGGAAGCGAGATTGCCGCACGCTCAGAATGCAACAACAACCTACCCCCATCCACCTCTTCGCCGCCGGCGGCCTGAAGGACGCCCTCGGCGAAGTGGCGAAAACGTTCGAAGCCGCGGGCGGGGACAAGATCGAAAGCAGGTTCGGCCCCTCCGGCCTGTTCAAGGATGAGATCGCCTCTGGCGCCACGGCGGATGTGTTCGCCTCCGCCAACATGGCGCATCCGCAAGCGCTCAATGACGCCGGCAAAGCCGATCCGGTCACGCGCTTTGCCCGCAACACGCTGTGCGCGCTGGTGCGGCCGGGGCTCGCTGTCACGCCCGCGACGCTGCTCGATCCCGCGATCAAGGTCGGCACCTCGACGCCGCTGGCCGATCTGTCCGACGATTATGCCTTCGTGGCCTTCCGCAGGGCCGACGCGATCAGTCCGGGCGCAGCCTCTACGGCTGGCACGTGACGGAACTCCGCGCCGGGCAGGCCGCACACCGTTTCGCCGCGTTTATTGTTTCTGATCAAGGCCATGAGATTCTGGCGCGGTATGGATTCGCGGGGCTTTAGCCCCGCAAGCCGCGACAAGAGACAGGAGCACGTCATGAAACTCAGCGCGCGCAATCAGCTCAAAGGCAAGGTCGTCGAAGTGAAGAAGGGCGCCACTACCGCCCACGTCCGCATCGACATCGGCAACGGCAATATCGTCACCGCGTCGATCACCAACGAGTCGGCCGACGAACTGGGCTTGGCCGGCGGCAAGACCGCCTATGCCATCATCAAGGCCAGTAACGTGATGGTGGGCGTGGAGTAGGCGCTGGGCTGTCATTGCCCGCGCGCCCGCTTTCGGCTGTCGTCCCGGGCGAGCGAGCATAGCGAGCGAGGCCCGGGACCCAGTATCCCCAGTCTTTGTGATACGGACGGACAGGGGTTACTGGGTCCCCGCCTTCGCGGGGACGACAACCGACAGGCATATGCGCCTTATGAATCTCACCCGCCGCACGTTCCTCGCTACCACCTCCGCCGCCGTACTGGCGCCGCGCATGGCGCGTGCGGCGGACGTCACCGACGCCACCGGGCGCGCGCTGCCGATTCCCGAAAAGGTCACCCGCGTATTTCCGGCCGGCCCGCCGGCCGCCATCCTGCTTTACACGCTGGCGCCGGATTTGCTGCTCGGCTGGCCGCGCCCCAACCGCGCCGAGGAATGCGCTTATCTGCTGCCCGACATCTGCGCGCGGCCGACCGTCGGCCGCCTGACCGGGCGCGGCAACACCGCCAATCTCGAGGTGGTGCTCAAGCTCAAGCCCGATCTCATCCTCGACGTCGGCTCGACCCGCGCCACCTTCGTGTCTCTGGCGAAACGCGTGCAGGAACAGACCGGCATTCCCTATGCGCTGCTCGACGGCCGCTTCGACGCCATCCCCGCGACTTACGCCAAGCTCGGCGACCTGGTGCGCCGGCCGGACGCGGCCAAGAAGCTCACCGATTACGCCGAGCACACCTTGAAGACCATTAGCGGACGCATCGCCGACATCCCGCAGAAAAAACGTCCGCGCGTTTACTACGCACGCGGCCCGCGCGGATTGGTGACGGGCCTCGGCGGCTCGATCAACGTCGAGACCATCGAGTTCCTGGCGCAGAACGTCGCCGGCGGCCAGCACGGCGGCCTCGCCAACGTGTCGGTCGAACAAGTGCTGGTATGGAATCCGGACGTCATCATCACCATCGACCGGGGCTTCGCCGCCAACGTCCGCCACGATCCCGGCTGGGCGACGCTCGCGGCGGTGAAGGCCGGCCGCGTGCACCTGTCGCCCAAGATGCCGTTCGGCTGGGTCGACTTCCCACCCTCGGTGAACCGGCTGATCGGCCTGTGGTGGCTGGCCAAGATCCTTTATCCCGACCGCTTCCCCGAGGACATGACCAAGCTCACGCGGGAATTCTACACCATGTTCTATCACCGCACGCCGTCGGACGCGCAGATCGCGCATGTGCTGGCGGGACGGGCGTGAGTGGCGTGGCCCTGAAGCCGTGACACGGCCGCACCATTTGCTCGGTGTCATCGTCCGCGAAGGCGGACGATCCAGTAACCACAGCCGGCGGTGAAAGGCACTGCACCACTCCATACCTCGGCGTTTACTGGATGCCCCGCCTTCGCGGGGCATGACAGCAAGAGGATGGAGCGGGACAGCCAGAAGACGCCGCTTAGGAAGCGGCTACGGCTTCGCGATACTCGGATAAAGATCATCCCAGTTCGGATTGTTCTCCTCGATCAGCCTTACCTTCCACGCTCGGTTCCACTTCTTCAGCCGCTTCTCTCGTCGAATTGCGGCCTCGATATCGGCATGCTGTTCGAAGTAGACTAGCCTTGCAACGCCGTATTTCCTCGTAAAGCCCTCCGCGAGCTTCTCCCGATGCTCATAGACGCGCCGCACCAGATCATTGGTCACACCGATATAAAGCGTACCGCCGATCCGGCTGGCGAGGATATAGACCCAATAACAGCGCTCGATACTCATACCGCGCATTCCGGGGTTACTGGATCACCCGCTTTCGCGGGTGACGACGCCGAGTTTATATCATGACCCGCTCCGCCCTGCCCGGATTGGCGATCGCGATCGTCGTCTTGATCGCCGGGCTCGTGCTCGCCTTCACGGTCGGGCGCTATCCGGTGTCATGGAACGATCTCGTCACCGTGCTGGTCGCGAAGGCCACGGGCCAGACGGCGCACGTCCCCGCCGCCGTGCAGAGCGTCATCCTGCAAGTGCGGGGCCCGCGTGTGCTCGCGGCTGTCATGGTCGGCGGCGCGCTTGCCGTTGCCGGCACTGCCTTCCAGGGCCTGTTCCGCAATCCACTGGTGTCGCCCGACATCCTCGGCGCCTCGTCCGGCGCCGCGCTCGGCGCCGTCATCGGCATCTTCTTTTCGCTCGGCATCTTCGCGATCCAGGCGCTTGCCTTCATCGGCGGGCTGATCGCGGTCGCCGCCGTGTACATGATCGGCTCCATGGTGCGGGCTTGCCGGCCATGACCTTCTGGCTGCTCGGCAGTCTCGCCGCCACCGACACCTCCGACCTCTTGCCGCTGTTCGGTCCCGTCGCGCTCGGCGCCGCGGTGCTGATCGCGCTGCGCTGGCGCATGAACGTGATGTCGCTGCCGGAGGAAGAAGCGCGCGCGCTCGGCGTCTCCACCGGGCCGTTGCGCATCGTCATCGTCGCGGCGGCCACGCTCGTGACATCGGCGAGCGTCGCCACCGCCGGCATCATCGGCTGGGTCGGGCTGGTGGTACCGCATCTCGCGCGTTCGCTGGTCGGCCCGGATTTCGCGCGGCTGATGCCGGCGGCCGCCATTCTCGGCGGCGGTTATCTGCTGCTCATCGACACCCTGGCGCGCACCATGGCAAGCGTGGAAATTCCGCTCGGCATTCTGACCGCGGTGGTCGGCACGCCGTTCTTCATCTGGCTGCTCGCGCACATGCAGAGAAACTGGTCGTGAGCGATATGCCGTTCATTTCTCGTCATCCTGAGGCGGCCGGCGCAGCCGGCCCTCGAAGGATGACAGCCCGGGCCGGCGTCCTTCGAG
>JARRQH010000300.1:0-4025 GCA_037381985.1 Pseudolabrys sp. | reverse complement strand
GCGCGCGCGGCGCCTCGGTCATCTCGGTCGGGCCGCTGTGCAGCATGGGCCAGCTTTCGGTCATCGCTCTCAATCGTCGCGTTCAGTCGTAGATGTGCAGGCGGCCGTCGTGCAGCACCAGCCGGCGGGCATCGTACTGGTCCATCAGGCCGATGTCGTGGGTGGCGATGATGACCGAGGTGCCGGATTTGTTGAGCTCGATGAACAACCTCAACAACCGCTGGCCGAGGCTGGGATCGACGTTGCCGGTGGGCTCGTCGGCAAGCAGGAGTTGCGGTCGCGCGATCACCGCGCGCGCGATCGCGGCGCGCTGCTTCTCGCCGCCGGAGAGCACCGGCGGCAGCGCCCACATGCGATCGCCCAGGCCGACCCAGTTCAACAGCTCCACCACCTCGTCGCGGTAGCTCTCCTCCGGCCGGCCCATGACGCGCAGCGGCAGCGCCACGTTCTCGTAGGTGGTCATGTGGTCGAGCAGCCGGAAATCCTGGAACACGATGCCGATGCGCCGGCGCAAAGTCGCCACCGCGTCCTTGGAGAGCGTGGCGACGTCATGACCGAATTGCGTGATCAGGCCGCGGGTCGGCTTCAGCGATAGGAACAGCAGGCGCAGCAGCGAGGTCTTGCCGGCGCCGGAGGGGCCGGTGAGGAACTGGAACGAATGCGGCTCGATGCGGAACGTGAGGTCGCGCAGGATCTCCGGCCCCAGACCGTAACGTAAACCTACGTTCTCGAATCGGACCACACCTCTCTCCGATAAAGCCCTCTTAAGACCCCGGCCCTAGACTCTTCAGCCATGCCGTTCAACGGCTAGGATCCCGAAAAACGCCCGTGAGGTCGCTTTTACAAGATTATCGCCGCGCCGCCAGATCATATCCGTCCCGAAACCCGGGGCGCCGGGGCAAACCTCCCGCCGCCATGGTTTCCGATCCGTTAACGGACTGCTGCTAGGTTCGCGGAACAAACTATCGCAGAAACATGCTGATCGTCTGTCCGAGCTGCGCAACCTCCTACATGATCGACGAGGCCTCCCTGGGCCCCGGAGGCCGCACGGTGCGCTGCGCGCGGTGCCGAGCGACCTGGTTCGCCGGCGGCCCGGAGGAGCAGGAGAAGCAGCAAGTCTCGGCCTTCGTCGACGACGTCATCGCCGAGGCGGAAGCCGAGCAGGCCGAGCCGGAACCCTACCTGCGGGCGCCGGCCGGGGAGCCGACACCACCGCCGACAGTGCATTTCGGCGACCAGCCGCCCACGGAAAGCGCCGACTCGCCGGCATTGGAGCCGCCGCAGGACCCAGCGGCGCAAGACAATCCCGGCGAACGCTATCCGGCCGAATCGAACTTGCCCGACATCGCCACGTCCGCCAAATCGTTCGCCAAGCCGGATGCTGCGGCGGACGGCTCCGACTCGCCCGCCGAGCCGGAGGTCGTCGACGACGCGCCGTCGCTGGTGCCGCCGATGGAGCAGGCGCCGGCGCACGAGGACGAGCCCTGGCACGAGGATGACGTCGAGGCTTTCGCCGCCCGCCGCCGACGCATGAAGTCACGCCGCAAGCAGGCCAAGCGGTCCTCGCGCTGGACCGCCGCCATCCTGGTGCTGTTCGCCTTCAACGTCGCGTTGATCGGCGGCCGCAGCGAAGTGGTCTACTATCTGCCGCAGACGGCCTCGCTGTTCGCCGCCATCGGCCTGCCGGTCAACCTGAAGAAACTGAAATTCGAGAACGTCCGCATCGTGCCGAAAGGCGCCGGCGAGGGGCTGACGGTCGAGGGCACCATCGTGAGCATCGCCGACAAGGCGATCAAGGTGCCGGCGCTGCGCTTTGCCGCGCGCAACGCGGCGGGGCAGGAAATCTACACCTGGACCATGCGGCCCGCGCGCCGGATGCTCGATCCCGGCGGCAAGCTCGACTTCCACAGCGAGTTCGCCTCCCCGCCCGCCGATGCCAAGGATGTGCTTGTGCGTTTCGTCACGCCGCGGGAGGCGGCCGCCCTACAGGCCGACCACGCGGCGAGCGAGATGAAGTCCGGCTCCGGCGCCCCCGACGGAGCGGCCGGCCAATAACCTGACCGGTAACTCAATCAGTATCCCGATCAGTATCCCTTGAGCAGGCGCTCGATGTAATCGAGCTCCATCTGCGGGCGGTAGCTCTCGCCGTAGCGCTTGCGCAACTCTCTCAGGATTCGGCGCGCGCGCTGGGCGTCGATTTCGCCCGGCACCTTGACGTTCGAATCGTCGCTGTATTCGCGGCCGTGCATCGGCCGCCCCAGCGGATCGGTGTCCCGCTGCGCGCGGGCGCGCCCCCGCTGGCCCGGCCGGCCCTGACCGTAGCCGTTGCGCTGCATCGACTGCGCCAGGCCCTGCGCGCCCTTGCGCAACGCCTGCAAGGCGCGCCCTTGCGAGCCGACGGCGCTCTTGGCGTCGCCCTGGCCGAGCTGGCCCTGCGCCTTGCCCATTTCCTTGTCGGCCTCGCCGAGCTGATTGCCCTGCTTGCCCTGCTTGCCCTGCGGCATCTGGCCGAGGCCGTTCTTGCGCAACTGCTCGAGCAGCTTCTGCAGCCGCTGGCGCAACGCCTGCTGATCCTGCCGCAGGTCGCCGAACTGCTGCTGGCCGCGCTGGCCATTACGCCGCCCTTTCTGGCCCTGTTGGAAGGTACGGTCGCGCAACTGCTGCTGCTTGCGGATCAGGTCGCCGAGCTCGTTGAGCGCCCGGTTCATATGCTCGTCGCCTGGGCTCATCGGGCCGGGCCGCGCCATCTGCAGGTTCTCCAGCATAGCCTGCATCTGGTCGAGCAGCCGGCGCGCCGCGTCGCGCTGACCTGAGCGCGCCATGCGCTCCATGCGGTCGAGCATGCGGTTGAGGTCCTGCTGGCTCAGCATGCGCGTGTTGCGGTCGAGCGGCCGCGAGAGCTGCTGCGGGTTTTTCTGCATCTGCTGGGCGAGCGCCTGCATAAACCTGTTCATGGCGGTGCGCAGTTGATCCGTCAGCTTCTTCAGTTCCTGGTCGCTGGCGCCGCTCTCAAGCGCTTGGCGCAACGCGTCCTGCGCTTGGCGTAGCGCCTGCTCGGCCTGGCTGACGTTGCCGTCTTCGAGATGTACGGCCATGTCCCACATGCGCGCCACCACCTCGCGCAGTTGCGGATCGGTACGCGCGTGCCTGAGGTCGAAGTAGATCGAGCGCAGGCCGAGATAGACGCTGGCGTCGGGCGTGAATTTCTCCGGCGCGATGGTAAGCGCGTCGAGCGCCGTCAGCACCAGCGGCTTCTTGTTGGCGTCGAGCGCGAGAATGCGCCGCTGCTCGATGAGCGCGCGCGCCACCGGCTTGGTGAAGATGCGTTCCGGCAGCGTGACATCGACCGCCTTGCTGCGCCCCACATTGCCGGCCTGGTCGCGCGCGACGAGTTGCACGGAGACCTCGGCGCCCGCCCACGGATGCGCGGTGAGATTGCGCGTCGTCTGCGCGCTGCCAGCGCGGGTGCGCGCCTGCGGCAGGTTGAGCTTGAATTGCGGCGGGCCGAATAGCGGGTGTGTCGGCTTGCCGTCGGCCTCCGCGTCCTCCGGCTGCTTGAGTTTGAAGACCGCTTCGGCCTCGGTGACGCCGTAGTCGTCGGTTACCTTGTAGTCGAGGCGCAACGAACCGCGCAGTTGCCGCTGCGGCTCCTTGAGCAGGGTGATGGTGGGCGCGCGGTCGGGAATGGCGGCGAAGGCCCAGGTCACATCGGTGCCGGCCGCCTGCAGCACGGCTTTGCCGTCGCTCTTGATAACGAAGGTGCGCTGCTCGCTGCCCTTGGGCAGCGGCGATCCGGCGTCGGCTTTCTTGGCGTCCTTGCCGTCCGATTTGACGGTCTCGACGCCGCCCTTGCGCTTGATGTCGAAATGCACGTCGCCGGTCGAGCGCACCACCAGCACGCTGCCGACCGGCACCGACACCGGGTCGCTATTGGGCGCGGGCGCCTGGCCGGGGCGCAAGCCCGACAGCATCACCGGCGGATGACCGGTATAGGCCGGCGGATTGACCCAGGCATCGATGCGGAA
>JARRQH010000299.1:0-7895 GCA_037381985.1 Pseudolabrys sp. | reverse complement strand
CCCTCGCAACGAGCTGCTGCAAGGTGACGCCGTAGAGCATGAGCTTTTCGGGGTCGGGCTCGACTCGGATCTGTTGCGGGTTGCCGCCGGAAATGTAGGTGAGGCCAATATTGTGGGTCTTGTCGAGCTCGAACTGCAGCTCGCGCGCGATCTGGTAGAGATCCTTTTCGGTGTAGCGCGAGGCCGCATCCGGCTTCGGCGACAAGGTCAGCACCACCACGGCGACGTCGTTGATGCCGCGGCCCACGATCAGCGGTTCCGGTATGCCCACCGGAATGCGATTCATGTTGGCCTTGATCTTCTCGTGCACGCGCAAGATGGCGTCGTCGGCGTTGGTGCCGACCTTGAAGCGCACGGTGACCATCACCCGGTTGTCGACGGTCTGACTGTAGACGTGCTTGACGCCGTTGATGCCCTTGACGATCGATTCCAGCGGCTTGGTGACCAGCTCCACCGCGTCCGGCGCCTTGAGGCCGTCCACGTTCACGCTGATATCGACCATGGGCACGCTGATCTGCGGCTCTTCCTCGCGCGGGATGGTGAGCAACGCCAGCAGGCCGACGGCGAGCGCCGCCATCAGGAACAGCGGCGTCAGCGGCGAACGGATGGTGCCTTGGGTCAGGCGCCCGGAAAGTCCAAGTTTCACGGCTTCACCAGAACGTCGCCCGCATGCAGGCCGGAAAGGATTTCAAGAGCGTCGGGCATGTCGGGCCGCGGCATCAGGCGGCCGCGTTGCACCGGCACGTCGATCACTTGGCTGCCTTTTTGGCCGTCTTTCTGGCGCACGCGCGCATAGTCGATGCCGAAGCGGGTGACGATAAACGAAGCCGGCACCACAACGCTCTCACGCTTGCCCGCCGAAACCCAGACCAGAATGCGCTCGCCGACGAAATATTCACCGAGGCCGACGACCTTGGCGTCGGCGACAACGCGGCCGTCCTGGATCTGCGGATAGACCAGCTTGATGGTGCCGAATTTGGCGCCGTCGGCGCCAAGCGCGGCGCTATCGACGCGGATGGTGTCGCCGGCCTTCAGCGTGAGCGCGTGACGCTCGGGCACCCGCAAGCGCAGCACGTAGTTTTTCTCGGCGATGGACGCAATGGTTTCGCCCGGCAGCACAACCGTGCCGGTGGTGACCGGAACCTTGAGCACGCGGCCGCCGGTCGGCGCCATCACCTTGCCCTCGGAAAGCTGCTGCTCGACCACCGAACGCTGGGCGACCTTGGCGCGCAACGCGTTGTCGGCGACGTTATAGGCGGTCTGCGCCTGGTCGAATCGGGCGCGCGGAATGGTGCCCTTGGAAAACAGATCCTTGGCGCGATTGAGGTCGGTCTCGGCCTGGGCAAATTGAGCCTTGAGCCCGGCGATCTCGGCGTCCAGCGACTTCATCTGCAGCACCAGCTTTTCGTCGCCGACGATGGCAACCACCTGGTTCTGCTTGACCTCATCGCCGTCCTTGACCGAAAGCTCGGCCACGGTGCCGCCGATGCGGGCGCGCGCGGGAACGATGTTGGCGCTCTCGACGGTGGCGAAGACCGCCTTCTCGTCCGCCACCATGTGGGGCTCGACGGTGAAGGTAGCCTGACTGGCGAATGCGGCAGGCAGCGTGTTTTTCGGGGCGGCGCCCTGCGCCAGCGCGGGCGAGGCCAGCAAGGCCGGCGCGGCGGACGCAAGCAAGATCAGGGGGAGCGCGGCTTTGCGCATATCAATTCCTCGTCCTTCCCGAACGCCTGGCAGCGACGGGTCTGGGGTTCTCGTCTCGCGATGACGGCCCCCCGTCATTGATATGCCTCAACGGCTTAGCTGGGCGGGGGACGTGCGGCGGCCAACCCCGTACATATACGGAATCGTGAATATGTATATAGCCCAAGCGGCCGAATCGAGGGAACATTTTCACGCCTGCAGAAGCACCCCTTTCCACCCCGCGAAAGACTCCAAAATCCAGATTTTCTTTGGCCATTGACTCTTCCATCCGCCGGCGCATAATGAGAACAAACAGAGAACTATTACGTTGAAAACCGGCGATGTCACAGGACGCGGCAAGCACCCTTGCCACGCTGCGCAGAAAGCTTGCCTTGATCGAAGGGGCGAACTTACCGCGCGCGCGACACAGCGATGACGGACCTCTCAGCGGCTGCGCTGCTGCCGCCAGCGCCGTCGCGCTTGCCACGCTCAACGAGGTGGCGGCCGCGCGCGAGAGCGAGATGACGGCGGCGACCGGCTTCCTGCTACCGCTGTGCGCTTGGGCCTCGGGCACGGCCGGGCGGCGCGCCACGGTGTGGATTGCCGAGGACATGGCGCTCGCCGAGAGCGGCGCGCCTTACGGACCCGGGCTCGACGCCTTCGGACTCGCGCCCGAGCAGCTCATCCGCATCGCCGTGTCCAACGCGCGCGAGGTGCCCTGGGCCATGGAAGAGGCGCTGCGCAGCCGCGGCGTCGGCGCCGTCATCGGCGAACTGCGCAGCGGCGACATCGGCCTGACCGTCAGCCGCCGGCTGTCGCTCGCCGCCGGGCGCGACGGCGCCACCGCCTTCCTGCTGCGTAGCGTCCCCTCGCCCGCGCCGCTTGCCGCCGCCACCCGCTGGGTGATCGGCGCCGCGCCTTCCGCGCACGGATTTGGACCCGGCCCGCCACGCTTCACCGTGCGACTTACGCGCAACCGGCATGGCAATCCCGGCTCGTGGCTTTTGGAGTGGAACAGTGACGGCCAGCGTTTCGACATCGCGGCAGCGGATCGTCAGCCTGTGGCTGAAACGGCTTCAGACCGACCGCCGCGCGCGGCTTCAAGCGCCTGACCCGCGGCCGCACGCGGTCGCCGGGAGGCGCGGCAACGCCGAAGAGATCCTGGCGCTCGATGCCGCGGCTGAGAATATGGGCTTGCGTCGCGGCTTAAGCCTCGCGCAGGCGCGCGCCATGTGCCCCGCGCTTGTTGTCTTTGAAGAAGATACGAGCACCGACGCGCGCCTCCTGAAAGACATCGCCGACTGGTGCCAGCGCTATACGCCGCTGGTCGGGCTCGATGCGCCCGACGGCGTGCTGCTCGACATCGCCGGCTGTGCGCATCTGTTCGGCGGCGAAGCGGCTCTGATCGACGACCTCATGCGCCGCGTGCGCGCCTTCGGTTTCATGGCGCATGTGGGCGTTGCCGGCACCATCGGCGCGGCGCATGCCGTTGCTCGTTATGGGCAAGGTGGATTCATTGCGCCGGGCTGCGAATGCGAACGATTGTTGTCATTGCCATTGTCGGCCTTGCGCATCACCGATGGAACGGTGGCCTCGCTCAGCCGCGTCGGCTTCAAGCGCATCGGCGATATCGTCGATCTGCCGCGGGCGCCGCTTGCCGCGCGGTTCGGCACAGGTGTGCTGCGTCAGCTCGACCGCGCGCTCGGCCTGGAAGGCGAACCGCTGACACCGCTATTGCCGGTCGCGCCCTATTTCGCCGAGCAGCCGTTTCCCGAGCCGATCGCGCGTGAAGAGGATATCCTCGCCGTCATCGAGCGACTGGCGCGCCGGCTCGCCGCCATGCTGGAGCGGCGCGGCGAAGGCCTGCGGCGCGTCGAACTGGCGCTGTTCCGCACCGACGGCAAGGTGCATCGCATCGAGGCCGGCACCTCGCGGCCAATCCGCAATCCGAGCGACGTGCGCGCGCTGTTCGTGGAGCGGCTGGCAACGCTCGCCGATCCCATCGATCCTGGCTTCGGCTTCGATCTAGCGCGACTCAGCGTCACCGTGGCCGAGGCGGCGCCAGCGCGGCAGGTGACGCTCGGCGATGAAGCTGACGACACCGATCTCGGTCATCTCGTCGACCGCACCAGCGCGCGGCTGGGCGCGCGCCGGGTCACGCAACTCATCGCGCAAGACAGCCACACACCCGAGCTCGCCGCCGTCAGCCTGCCGGCGCACAGCGCGCGCGCCGACGAAGAGCGCGGCTGGGACGCCTTCCGCCGTCACCGCGCGGCGGCGGATTTGCCGGCCCGGCCCCTGCGCCTGCTGGCGCGGCTTCCGCTGGCGGCGCGCGTTGCATGAGGTCGCCGCCGCGGAAGGGCCCGAACGCATCGAAGGCGCCTGGTGGCAGGATGACGGCGGCGCGGCGCAAGAAAGCGCACATGAGAATCTGGCGCGCGATTATTTCCGCGTCGAGGACTTAAGCGGCCACCGCTTCTGGATCTTCCGCGCCGGGCTTTATCGCGACACCGCGATACCGGCCTGGTTTCTGCACGGGCTGTTTGCGTGACTTTACCCTCTCCCCTTGTGGGAGAGGGTGCCGAGCGAACGAAGTGAGCGAGGCGGGTGAGGGGGAGATGCCAAAATATCACGTGAGTGAATCAAAACGCAGTCAGGCACGTCAGCTTCGCCGTACCGAGACAGACGCCGAGCGACGGCTTTGGCGCTTGCTGCGTTCGCGCCAATTTGAAAGCATTAAATTCCGGCGCCAGGTTCCGATCGGGCCTTGGATCGTCGATTTCGTTGCTTTCGACCAGCGGCTTGTTGTGGAGGCCGATGGCGGCCAACACGCGGAAAGCCTGCGCGACCACGCGCGCGATGCCGACTTACGGGATCGCGGATTTAAGATTCTGCGTTTCTGGAACAACGATATTCTTTTCAATGCAAGCGGCGTCCTCGAGAGAATTGCTGAAGAGATCGAACAATCCCCCTCACCCCGCGGCCTTCGGCCGCGACCCTCTCCCACAAGGGGAGAGGGTTAAGAAGCACAGTGTCGATCCATGCGTTACATCGAATTCGCCTGCACCTCGAACTTCTCCTTCCTGCGCGGGGCGTCGCATCCGGAAGAGCTGATGGCGCAGGCAGCAGCGCTCAAACTCGACGGCATCGGGCTTTGCGACCGCAACAGCGTCGCCGGCGTGGTGCGCGCCCATGTCGCCAAGCGCGAGATTGACTTGCCGATCCGTTATCACCCCGGCGCGCGGCTCACATTCAGCGACGGCACGCCGGACATCCTGGCTTACCCGCGCGACCGCGCCGCCTGGGGACGGCTCACCCGCCTCATTACCCTCGGCAATCTGCGCGCCGACAAAGGCGAATGCATTCTACGTCTCGACGACCTGCTGGAGCACGCGGAAGGGCTGGAGCTGATCGCCATGGCAGGAATGGCACGGCTTCTTGCCCAATTGCGCGAAGCCGCCCCGCGTCGCGTGCGCCTTGCGGCGTCGATGCTTTACCGCGGCGACGATCGCGCGCGGCTCAAGCGCCGCGCGCAAGAAGCACGCGACGCGGGCGTACCGCCGATCGCGGTCAACGACGTGCACATCCACCATCCCGATCGCCGCCCACTTGCCGATGTGCTGACGTGTATTCGCGAGAAGACCGCCATCGACCGCGCCGGGCGCCTGCTCGCCGCCAACGCCGAACGCCACTTGAAACCGCCGCAGGAAATGGCGCGGCTGTTCCGCGATTGCCCGGAGGCCATCGACGAAACGCTACGCCTGAGCGAACAGCTCAGCTTCTCGCTCGACGAACTGAAATACGAATATCCCGACGAGCAGTTGGCTGGCTTTTCCTCACCGCAGGAAGCGCTCGAGCATCTCGCCTGGCAAGGCGCGGCCCGGCGCTATCCGCAAGGCATCAATGAGGCCATCCGGCAAAGCCTGGCGCATGAATTCGCCCTCATCGCGCAGCGGCAATACGCGCCCTACTTTCTTACCGTCCACGACATCGTGCGTTACGCGCGCAGCCAAGGCATCCTCTGCCAGGGCCGCGGCTCGGCCGCCAATTCCACGGTCTGCTACTGCCTCGGCATCACCGAGGTCGATCCCGTGCGCGGCGGCCTGCTGTTCGAGCGCTTCATCTCCACCGAGCGGCAGGAGCCGCCCGACATCGACGTCGACTTCGAGCACGAGCGGCGCGAGGAGGTGATCCAATATATTTACGGCAAGTACGGTCGCGACCGCGCCGGTATCGCCGGCACCGTCATCTCCTATCGCGGCCGCTCGGCGTTCCGCGAGGTCGGCAAAGCCTTCGGCTTGAGCGAAGACGCTATCGGCATGCTGACCTCGAGCATCTGGGGCGGCGGTGGCGGCGCCGTGCGGCAGGACGACATCAAGCGCGCCGGCCTCGATCCGCAAAGCCCGCGCATGCGCAAGATCGCCGCGCTCGCGGCCGAGATCCAACGCTTTCCCCGTCATCTGTCGCAGCACGTCGGCGGCTTCGTCATCACCCGCAGCCGGCTCGACGAGGTGGTGCCGATCGGCAATGCCGCCATGGACAACCGCACCTTCGTCGAATGGGACAAGGACGATCTCGACGCCCTCGGCATTCTCAAAATCGATGTGCTTGGGCTCGGCATGCTGACTTGCCTGCGCAAGGCGTTCGATCTGGTGGAGCGACATTATCCGGAGGCGGTGCCGCAAGCGCAGCGTCCGCCGCGCGTGCCCTCTCCCCTTGTGGGAGAGGGCGCAGAAACAAAGCTCACCCTCTCTTCGATCCCGCCCGAAGACAAAGCCGTCTATCGCATGCTGAGCCGCGCCGATTCCCTCGGCGTGTTCCAGGTGGAAAGCCGCGCGCAGATGTCGATGCTGCCACGTCTCAAACCGGACAAGTTTTACGACCTGGTGATCGAAGTCGCGATCGTGCGCCCCGGCCCGATCCAGGGCGACATGGTGCACCCCTACTTGCGCCGCAAGCAGAAACTGGAGCCGGTCGTCTATCCGTCAAAGGAACTGGAAGCCGTGCTCAGCAAAACCCTGGGCGTGCCGCTGTTCCAGGAGCAGGCGATGAAGATCGCCATCGTCGCCGGCGGTTTCACGCCCTCGGAAGCCGACAAATTGCGCCGCGCCATGGCGACCTTCAAGCGCACCGGCACCATCGGCACCTTCCGCGACAAGATGATCGACGGCATGCTGGCGAACGGCTACCGGCGCGATTTCGCCGAGCGCTGCTTCGGGCAAATCGAAGGCTTCGGCGAGTACGGCTTTCCGGAAAGCCACGCCGCGAGCTTCGCGCTCCTGGTCTATGCCTCGGCCTGGCTGAAGTGCCATTATCCGGACGTTTTCGCCGCCGCCTTGCTCAACGCGCAGCCGATGGGCTTCTACGCGCCGGCACAGATCGTGCGCGACGCGCGCGAACATGGCGTCGAGGTGCGCCCGCCCGACGTGAATTTTTCCGAATACGAGGCAACGCTGGAGCCGGTTTCGGACGCCGCCCCGCCGCTGCATGCTTTGCATAGCGAGATGGAAAGCGACATCCGCACACGCTGCGCCACTCGTCTAGGCTTGCGCGAGATCACGGGACTGAAGAAGGAGGATGCGGAGGCGATCGAAAACAGACGTGGCAACGGTTACGACTCCCTCCGAGATCTCTGGCTGCGCACCGGCCTGAACCCACGCGCCATCGAACGGCTGGCCGATGCCGATGCCTTCGGCTCGCTCGGGCTCAACCGCAGAGATGCCTTGTGGGCGGTGAAGGCGCTTGGACGCACCGGCGACCACGAGGACCTGCCGCTGTTCCGCGCCGACAATGCCACAGCACGAGAGCCCGACGTGGCGCTGACGCCCATGCCGCCCGGCGAAGAGGTCGTCAACGACTATCGCTTCCTCAAATTGTCGCTGCGCGCGCATCCCGCGTCGTTCCTGCGTGCCGATCTCGACCGCTGCCGCATCGTCAGGAACGAGACGTTGCGGAGCACGCGCAACGGCACGCGCGTGCACGTTTCCGGCCTCGTCACCGTGCGCCAGCGCCCAGGCACCGCCAAGGGCGTTATCTTCATGACCATCGAGGACGAAACCTCCATCGCCAACATCATCGTCTGGCCGAAGACCTTCGAGCGCTTCCGGGCGGTGGTGCTGGGCGCGCGCTACGTCGCGGTAAGCGGCTGCATTCAATCGGAAAGCGGCGTCATCCACGTGGTCGCCGACAGAATAGAAGACCTGACGCCGCTG
>JARRQH010000298.1:0-4036 GCA_037381985.1 Pseudolabrys sp. | reverse complement strand
CACAAGAGGGCGAAAACGAGCAAGAATTGAGCCCGTTCTATCGAAGAGATCTGCCAATCGAGGCCAAATGCAGTGTTTTTCCTGACTGCCGCTTTTTGATGCCGCGCCTGCGAAATAAGCAACCCGCATAGGTTGCCGCAGCCCGCGCCGATCTTAAGTTTCCCCTTACCTTTCATTACCTTAAGGTATGCGCATTTGGCATTACTGCAGCGCACAAATGTGCCTTTTCTTTTGGCGCTATTTGCCTATGTTCGCATCAACAGATTCAACCGGCCAGACCGGCCGGCCGAAGGCTGGACAACCCGAGATACCCCTGAGGACCGTGCCATGTTTGCCGTCTTTGTCAGCCTGTTCCGCACCTGGTCCCGCTAAGCCGGGACGAACCCGGCCGCGAGAGCCGGAAGATCCGACCCACGAGGGCCGGATGAACTAAGAAGAGATCGAAGAGGACTTCACTATGTTTACGACCATCGTTCGCCTGTTCCGCGAGTGGAACCGCTACAATGTCAGCGTAAGCGAGCTCAACCGTCTGGGTGACCGCGAGCTCGCCGACATCGGCATCCACCGTGGCGACATCCGTCGAATCGCTTGGAAGGCCGCGCACCAGGGCTAAGGCTCCGCGCGTCAAGGTCCTACCGAGACTGAACAAAACCGCCCGCGCCGCCCGCGCGGGCGGTTTGCTTTTGGGCGGTTGCCGACGGCACCGGCCGCTTATTTTTCGCCGCATGATCTTGTCCGAAAACCGGTTCCCACTTTTCGGGATCATGCGGTAGGTTCCGCCCCATGACGAAGACGGTGCATGTGATCGGCGGGGGCCTTGCCGGCTCCGAGGCGGCTTGGCTGCTCGCGCAGGCCGGCGTTCCGGTGACGCTGCACGAGATGCGTCCCGAGCGTGGTACGGCAGCCCACCAGACCGGCGGCTATGCCGAGCTGGTCTGCTCCAACTCCTTCCGTTCCAACGACGCCGAGACCAATGCGGTCGGCGTGCTGCACGCCGAGATGCGCCGCCTCGGTTCGCTGATCATGCGCGCGGCCGACGCCAACCAGGTGCCGGCAGGCGGCGCGCTCGCCGTCGACCGCGACGGCTTTTCCGCCGCCGTTAGCAAGGCGCTGGAAGAGCATCCGCTCATTACGCTCGAACGCGGCGAAATCGCCGCGCCACCGGAAGACTGGGACAGCGTCATCGTCGCCACAGGTCCCCTGACCTCGCCCGACCTCGCGGCAACCGTGCGCGGCCTCACCGGCGAAACGCAGTTCGCCTTCTTCGACGCCATCGCGCCGATCGTGCATCGCGAATCCATCGACTTCGACCAGGCCTGGTTCCAGTCGCGCTACGACAAGGCCGGGCCCGGCGGCTCCGGCGCCGACTACGTCAACTGCCCGCTCTCGCGCGAGCAGTACGAGGCCTTCGTCGACGCGCTGATTGCCGGCGACAAGACCGACTTCCGCGACTGGGAGAAGGACACGCCCTATTTCGACGGCTGCCTGCCAATCGAGGTGATGGCCGAGCGCGGCCGCGAGACGCTGCGGCATGGGCCGATGAAACCGTTCGGCCTCACCAACCCGCATCAGCCGGAGGTGAAGGCTTATGCCATCGTGCAGTTGCGCCAGGACAACAAGCTCGGCACGCTGTTCAACATGGTCGGCTTCCAGACCAAGCTGAAGCACGGCGAGCAGGTGCGCATCTTCCGCACCATTCCAGGGCTCGAGAACGCCGAATTCGCGCGCCTCGGCGGGCTGCACCGCAACACCTTCCTCAATTCGCCGGTACTGCTCGACGACACCCTGCGGCTGAAGGCGAAACCGGCGTGGCGCTTCGCCGGCCAGATCACCGGCTGCGAGGGCTATGTGGAATCCGCCGCCATCGGCGGATTGGCCGCGCGCTTTGCCGCCGCCGAGCGGCGCGGCGAAACGCTCGAACCACCGCCGCCGACCACGGCGCACGGCGCCCTGCTGGCGCACATCACCGGCGGCCACGTCGAGACCATCGACGCCGGACCGTCGTCGTTCCAGCCGATGAACGTCAATTTCGGCCTGTTCCCGCCGGTCACCGAGCCGCTGGAAATCGATCCGGCCGAGCGAAAGAGGCTCGGCCGCGGCAAGGCCAAGGGAGTCGCGCGCAAGACCGCGCTCAGCCGCCGGGCGCTCGCCGATATCGAGCGCTGGATTGACGGCACGCCGCAAGCCGACGCGGCGGAGTAGCTCAATAGCTGTCGTCCCCGCGCACGCGGAGACCCAGTAAACACCGATATCGCCGTGATTACTGGATCGTCCGCCTTCGCGGACGATGACAGCCGAGTGTGTTGGGCTATCCCTGAAAGATCCGCTTCGGATTGTGCGCCGCGCACCACAGCAGCCATTGCCGCTTGAGCAGCGACAGCGGCTGCGGCTGGAATGGATCGCCACCCTCGCCGCGCTTGAGCGCGGCGCCGACGGTCGCGGCCGACAGCAGCGCCGGCAAAGCCGCCGGCGGTACCGATGGCAGCGCGCCGCGGGCGGCCGTGAGATGCTCGCGCGCATGCGCCCGCAGGCCGGCCAGCGCGGCGTGTAGACCCTCGCTGTCCTCGCGCGCGAACACCGCCTCCGGCGTGACGCCGTGACGCCGGAGCAATTCGAGCGGCACGTAAAGCTGCCGGCGCGCCGCGTGCAGCGGCAGATTGGCCAATAGGCCGGCAACCGTATAGGCGATGCCGGCGTGGCGGCTCAGCGCCTGCACTTCCGGCGGCAGCCCGCCGAGCATGGCCGCGGCGAGGGCAAAGACGGCGCCGCGGGTCTTCGCGGCGTAATCGTCGAAATCCCGCAAGCTTGCCATCGGCTCGTCGTAGAGATCGAAGGTATGGGCGTCGATCAATGCCTGCAGCGGATCGGCGGAGAGCCCGTGGCGCGCGAGCGCCTCGCGCAGGCTCGCAGCCACAGGATGCGCGGCGGCTTCCGCATCACGCTCGCCGGCAAGCGCCTCCCGCCACCATTGCAGGCGGATCTCGCCCGGCATCGGCTCGCGCGCCAGATCCCGCACGCGCGCGATCTCAACGTTGAAGGCGTAGAGCGCCAACAGCGCGTCGCGGTGCGCTTCCGACGCAAACAGCGCCGCCAGATAGCGGTCGCGGTCGGCTTCATGCACCAGGTTCGCGCAATGCTCGGCGTTGGTGATCATGAATGGCAGTGTACCGCGCGGGTCAGGGAACCGCGATCAGCCCCGCGCCGACGCGGCGATTTTCGGCCAGCAAGATATTGTAGGTCCGCACCGCCGGCCCGGTGGCCATGGGGTCGACCGAAAGGCCGGCCGCTCGGAAGCGCTCACGCAAGGGCCCGGGCAGCACGAACGGGTCGGCGCCACCGCCGATGATGAAAAAGTCGAGGCTTTCGGCACGCTTGAGCGCCGGCGCCAGCAGGTCTTCGGTGAGATCGGCGGCGCGCGTTACCGGCCAGGCCCAGATGCCGTCGGGAAAGCACAGAAGCGAGCCGCGGTGCGACATGCCGCCGAAGCGGAAGCCGCCGTCGCCATAGGCGTCGATGGGCGCTGGCGTCGGCAGATGCGGAGCGTCGGTCCCAAGACCTGGTCCAAGCCCGTCCGCCATCACTCGGGGCTTTGCTGGTCCCGGTTGGAACCGCTCAGCGAGTCCCGGCCGGTGCCGACGCCGAGGTAGATCAGCACAGGCGCCGCGATGAACACCGACGTATACGTGCCGACCAGCACCACGCCGAACATCATGGTGGCGGTGAACGAGTGGATCGCCTGGCCGCCGTACAGGAGCAGCGACAACAGCGCCAGCGACACGGTCAAGTGGGTGATGACCGAGCGCGACAGGGTCGAGTTGACCGAGATGTTCAACAGCTCCGGCATCGACAGCTTCTTATAGCGCCTGAGCATCTCGCGGATGCGGTCGTAGATGACGACCGTGTCGTTGAGCGAATAGCCGAGAATGGTGAGCAGCGCCGCGATGCTGGTGAGGTCGAAGTTGATCCGCGTCAGCGACATGAAGCCGACGGTGAGCACCAGGTCGTGCACGTTGGCGATCATGGCGCCGAGTGCGAA
>JARRQH010000297.1:0-4051 GCA_037381985.1 Pseudolabrys sp. | reverse complement strand
TGGGGCCCCGTAACGCACCGATCGCACCCGCTATCGCCGAATAGATATCGGCTCCGGTTCCCGCGATGCACCGCGCCGTAAAGGTCGAGGCGTTGAATTCATGCTCGGCGTACAGGTTGAGCGATGTATCCATCGCCCGCACATGCTCCCGGCTCGGCGACGCGCCGTGAAGCAGATGCAGAAAATGCCCGCCGATGCTGTCATCGTCTGTCTCGACATCGATACGTCGTCCGTTATGGGCGAAATGATGCCAATAGAGCAGCATGGAACCAAGCGAAGCCATCAGCCTGTCGGCAATATCGCGGGCGCCGGGATGGTTATGGTCATGCGCCTCCGGAAGCACGCAGCCGAGCGTGGAAACGCCAGAACGCATGACATCCACGGGATGCGCCGCAGCGGGCAAGGCTTCGAGCGTCGCGCGCACCGCAGCGGGAAGACCGCGCAGGCTTTTCAGCTTCGCTTTGTATGAGGCAAGTTCCGCCGGCGTGGGCAGCGCGCCATGCACGAGCAGATGCGCAATTTCTTCAAATGTGCATGTCTCTGCGACGTCGAGAATATCGTAGCCGCGATAGTGTAAGTCGTTGCCAGTCCGACCGACAGTGCAGAGCGCCGTGTTGCCGGCGACAATTCCCGATAGCGCGACGGATTTCTTGGGCGGCGGAGTGGTGCGGGCGGGTGTTTGTTCGGTCATGTTTTCCTCTCTATTCGCCAACGACGGAAAGACCGCGCACGGCGCCGGCCTGGTCGCCATGCCAATCGAAAATGCCGGTGGATTTGGTGCTTCCGAGAAGTGTCGGATCAACCGTGAAGGTCAGCCCCGCAAGGTCATCGGGTTTGAGCTTCGGCAAGCGTTCGATCAGACCGAGGAAACGGTCCTGCTCGCCACCAGCCACGATCCCGTCCGCAAGCGTGCGGAATTTTGCAATGTATTGCTCCCGTCCGAACGGACGCGCACCAAGCGGATGCGCATCCGCCACCGCGATCTCGTCGGTGATCGTCGAGCCGTCGTTGAGGGTGACGACGACGCGCCCGCCGAACGCCTTCTCTTTCGGATCGCGACTGTGATAGCGCCGGGTCCATTCGGGATCTTCGACGGTCGAGATCTTGTGCCAGAGCGCAACGGTCTCCGGGCGCTGCGCGCGCTCCGGGGCATAGGACCGTTCATGATGCCAGCCGCCATCCTCAAGCGCGACGGCGAAGATGTACATGATGGAATGATCGAGCGTTTCGCGGCTTGCTTGCGGGTCCATCTTCTGCGGATCGTTGGCGCCGGTGCCGATGACATAGTGGGTATGATGACTGGTGTGGACGGCGATGCTGTTGACCTTGGAGAGATCGCCGATCTTCGGCCCCATGCGCCGCGCGAGATCAATCAGCGCCTGGCTCTGGTACTCGGCCGAATGCTCCTTGGTGTAGGTGTCGAGAATAGCGCGCTTCGGCTCGCCGGCTTCCGGCAGCGGCACCTGATATTCCACCTTCGGGCCGCCAAGCAGATAGGCGATGAACCCATCCTCGCCTTCCCAGGCGGGTGACGGCGCGCCTTCGCCGCGCATGACACGATCCACCGCCGCGATCGCCATCTTACCGGCGAAGGCCGGCGCGTAAGCCTTCCAGCTCGAAATCTCGCCCTTGCGCGACTGGCGCGTGGTGGTCGTCACATGCAGCGCCTGCTGCACAGCCTGATAGATCGTCTCGACCGGCAGGCCGAGCGCGGTGCCGATGCCGGCGGCGGCCGAGGGGCCGAGATGCGCGATATGGTCGATCTTGTGTTCGTGCAGGCAGATGCCGGTCACGAGATCGACCTGGATTTCGTAGCCGGTGGCAAGGCCGCGCAGGAGCGCCGCGCCATCCAGGCCGCAATGCTGCGCGACCGCGAGGATCGGCGGAATATTGTCGCCGGGATGCGAATAATCCGCGGCAAGATAGGTGTCGTGAAAATCAAGCTCGCGCACGGCGACGCCGTTCGCCCAGGCCGCCCATTCAGGCGAGAGGCGGCGGTGCTGCGAGAGCCCGAACACGGTTGCGCCGGGTTTGAGCGGATGCGCGTTCGCCTGCGCTCGCGCGCTCGCCACCGGGCGCCGTGACAGCGATGCCGCCGCGACCGCGGCGTTGTCGATGATGCGATTGCCGATCATCTCGACGACCGCAGGGCTGACCACAACCGGATCGGCCGCGACCTCGGCGATCTTCCAGGCGAGTTGCGCAGGGCGCGGCAGGTTCTCTGCGGATTTATGCGTGCGAACGGAATGAAGCTTCACGAGATAATTTCCTTGAGCGTGTGAGGAGGTTTGGCGGCGACCGGAACAGGCTTTCCGGCGTTGTCGACCGCGACCATTTCGAAAGAGCCGCGAACGGCGAGCTGGCGAATGCCGGAGACGAGCCCTTCGGAAACGGCGTCGACCGCGACCGTCATGGAGGACCGGCCAACGCGCGTGACGCGCGCGGTCAGTTCGATAAGCTCGCCGACGCGCACCGGGATATGGAATTCGACCTTTTCGGACGTTGCCATCACGACCGGCGCGCGCGCTTTCCGCGTGGCCGCGATGAAGGCCGCTTTGCCCATGAGGCTCAGCGCATTCCCGCCGAACAGAGTGCCGTAGTGGTTGGCCTGCTCCGGAAAGACCATCTCGATGAACCGGGTTTCGTCCGGCTGTTCTGTGTCCAGCGCAGGGGCCGTCATGCTGGTTTACTCCATCATCCGCTTGCGTTCGCGGCATAACTTCGCAATATTCGCAGCGCGAGCTGCACGTAAAGAACTAAAATTGCGGAGTTTTGCAAAGCCAACGCTGTTAATTTGCAAAGTCTGCGAAGTGGAGAAGACCCGATGAAGAAAGCCTTCATGGGCGTGCGCTTGAAGCGCCTGCGGGAGGAACGGCGGATGACGCAGCAGGCGCTCGCATCCGCCATCGGCGTTTCATTGAGCTATCTCAACCAGATCGAGAACAACCAGCGACCGCTGACCGTGCCGGTGCTGCTCAAGCTCAATGCCGCGTTTGGCATCGACGTGCAGCTTTTCTCCGAGGATGACGAGACGCGGCTGATCGGCGATCTCAAGGAGGCGCTCTCCGATCCGGTTCTTGGCGAAAACATCGCGATGGCGGAGTTGCGCGAGGTGGCGGGCAATATGCCGGCCGTTGGACGCGCGCTCGTTTCGCTCCATCGACGCTATCGTCGCGCGATCGAACAATCGGCGGCATTGGCTGCGCGGCTTGGCGATGACCGTCAGGACGATGCACGTCTTCAGGTTTCAACGCCGTTCGAGGAGGTACGCGACTTTTTCTATACGAAGCATAACTACATCGCCGAACTCGATGAAGCAGCGGAGAAGATCACGCACGAGGCCGGGCTCCCCCCCGGCAACTTGACGGCCGCGTTGATCGAGCGCCTTTCATCGCGGCACGGTATTCGCGTCGTCACGACCGCTACGGATGATGGCCCTTCGGATGCCCAGCGCAGCTTCGATCGTGGCTCCGGCGTCTTGCGGCTCTCCCCGCGGCTCCGCTCCGGCCAGCAGGCGTTCCAGATCGCAACGCAGCTTGCTTTCCTTGAACAGCGCGAGGCGATCGACGCCCTAGTCGATGATGGTTCGTTCGCCGATGAGGAATCCCGCCGACTCGCGCGGATCGGCCTTGCCAACTACTTCGCGGGCGCATTGATATTGCCCTACACGGCGTTCCGCGACATGGCGGAAGCCTCCCGCTACGACATCGATCTCTTGGGCCAGCGTTTCGGTGTTGGCTTCGAGACAGCGTGTCATCGGCTCAGCACACTTCAACGGCCGGGCGCGCGCGGTGTGCCGTTCTTCTTCATCCGTGTGGATCGCGCCGGCAACATATCCAAGCGCCAGTCGGCAACCGACTTCCATTTCTCGCGCATTGGCGGAACGTGCCCCTTGTGGAACGTCTATGAAGCGTTCTCCCAACCGGACCGCATCCTGACCCAACTCGCCCGCATGCCGGACGAACGAACCTATCTCTGGATTGCGCGCGCGGTCTCGCACGGCCAAGGCGGCTATCATGCGCCGCGCAAAACCTTCGCCATCGCACTCGGC
>JARRQH010000296.1:0-4068 GCA_037381985.1 Pseudolabrys sp. | reverse complement strand
TTCGCGGCATCGGCATCAGCGCCGAAGCGGATGCAGTTGTTTCCGGTAACACCATTGAATGCGCACAGCGGTTTGGCATCATCGCCGGCGCTGGCACCTATTCGCGCAACCTCGTCATCGCAGGTGGCGGAATCGTGCCGGCTAAGTCTCAGTCTGGTCACGAGGTGTCATGCCGGATGCGCAGCGCCTGGCTTCACCATCGATCGCCACGCGCATGTGCCGCACCCGGGGAAGGGTTCGTCCAGCCAACAGCGGCTGTGTCACGGGGCCTCGGGAGTCGTTCTCACGCCCGCTCAAGAAACGCTCCGCGAAATTGCCGACTCAGCCGGAGCAGCGACGCCCAAGCTGGAGGCAGCCCGCCCGTTTCGACCTCGCTTACGCTGGCCATGAGAACTCGTTCACGACGGAAAAGTCGCTGAGCGCCACAGTGAAGAAACTGCCGCTCAAATACCGCTGGGGCCTGGGAGAAATATCTTTCCGATTGCGATAATCATTGGATGCCCACCGAAGTCTCCATGCAGGCGGATATCGCCCTGTGGAAATCGAAGGAGGGCTTCACCGACGACGAGCGACGCATGACCAAGCGCAACCTCGGCTTCTTTGCCGCCTCGGATTCGGTTGTCGCCGACAACATCGTGTTCCTCGGTCTGAACGCGGCGCTATGCGGGACTTACATGCACTTCATCGCCACCGCCGCTATGCTCAGCTCGGGTTGGCGCCGGTCTTCCCTGAGGCGGATAACCCTTTTCCGTGGATGAGCGAGGCGATGGACCTCAAGAAGGAGAAGAACTTCTTCGAGACCCGGCTTATCGAACATCAGAACGGCGGCGCGCTCGCCTGGGACTGAGCAAGGTGGGGAGCCGCCTGCAATCCAAGAGCGCGCCGTCATGCGCGTCATGGAGCCGAACCGATGGAGCGGATTTCGCCAGCGTCAGCGGGGTCATTGCTTCAAATCGCGCGGTTTGGCGCTCAACTCGAACTGAGTGCCGCCGCCACCCGCTGCCAAGCTGCATCGGAGGCAGGAAGTCCCCAGCGCAGCCACGACGGGTGTTTATCAAAACGGCGGACGAAGATGCCGGCCTCGCCCAGCTGAGCAAACAACGCGGCCGCATCGGAACATCGCGCCAGCCGGAAAAGCGACGTGCCACCGATGACTTCGAGCCCGGCATTAGCGAACAGGCGGTCCAGCCGGGCGGTGTCGGCGTCCAAACGGGTCCGCATGTTCCGCCGCCATGCATCGTCCGGCAGGGCGGCCTGGCCGATCGCAAGAGCCGGACCGGAAACGGCCCACGGGCCTAGCATCGCGTCCAGTCGGGTCGCTGTGTCGGGTGCTGCGAGCGCGAAACCGAGCCGGACCCCGGCGAGCCCGTAAAACTTGCCGAACGACCGTAACACCACGATGTTCTCGCGATCGACATCGCCCGCCAGGCTCGCATCCCCGGGCGCGGCATCCATGAATGCTTCGTCCACCACAAGAAGCCCATCGTGCCCGCTGAGTTGCTCGGCAAGGGCCAGAAGTTGGGCACGTGGGATCAAGCGGCCGTCGGGGTTGTTCGGGTTGACGACGACCGCCAGATTGGCCCGCTCCAATCGATCGAGGCTGGCGACTTCCGCCGCTTCGTGGCCGGCGACTTTCGCCGACCGCAGATGTTCCGCATAAGTCGGGCCGAGGATGGCCGCGCGTCCTGCTGGTACCAGGCCGGCAACCTGCGCCAACAGGATCTGCGTACCCGGTGCGGGCACGACGCAAGTCCCCGATGGCGCGCCATAGGCGCGCGCCGCAATATCTGCAAGCTGCCGAACTCCGGCCGGTTCAGGCAAGCGCGTGAAGATGTCAGCCGAAAAGGCTGGCAGGGGATAAGAATGGGGATTGATCCCCGTCGAAAGATCGATGAAAGGTTCCGGTGCGCCGGGAAATAGATGCCGCGCCGTCGCCAGATTGCCGCCATGGACCAGCGGTTCGTCGTCGGATACATCGCCGCGAGAGTTCATGAATTTCGCTATCGTCCTGCTGGCTTTGTTGATCGAGGCGGCCGTCGGTTATCCGGACTGGCTGGTAAGACGAATTGGCCATCCCGTCATCTGGCTGGGTCGGCTGATCAGCTGGATCGATCACAAGTTTAACAAAGAGCACGGAAGCGCGTGGGGCCGCAAGCTTACTGGAGCCATCGCGGTCGCGGCAATCGTCATGCTTGTGGCGGCCGTGGGCTGTGCGCTTGAACACGCGCTTCTGTCGCCGACTTATGGTGCTGCTCTCGTCGGTTTGCTGGCAAGCACGCTGATAGCGCAGCGCAGCCTGCACAGTTACGTGGCGCGCGTCGCGCAAGCGCTGGAACGCGGCGGGCTCGTTGCCGGCCGGCAAGCGGTTTCGCACATCGTCGGCCGCGACCCGGAAGCGCTGGACGAAGCCGGAGTCGCCCGCGCGGCAATCGAAAGTCTGGCCGAGAATTTTTCTGACGGCGTCGTTGCCCCGGCGTTCTGGCTATCCGTCGGCGGGCTTGCCGGCGGGGCGGCCTACAAGGCCGTCAATACGGCCGACAGCATGATCGGCCATCGCACGCCGCGCCACCGCGCCTTCGGCTGGGCGGCAGCGCGATTTGACGATCTAATCAACCTGCCGGCCTCGCGCCTGTCCGCCCTGCTGATCATTGCCGCGGCGGCGACCGGCGCGCGGACTTCCGCGTGGGCGGCATGGCGCGCCGTGCGGCGCGACGCCCACCGCCATCGTTCGCCGAACGCCGGCTATCCGGAAGCGGCCATGGCCGGTGCCTTGGGACTCGCGCTCGCCGGCCCGCGTATCTACGACGGGACGACAGTCGACGACGCGCTGATGGGCGATGGCCGGCGGGCGGCGGGGGCTGAGGATATCCGCGCCGCGCTCGCGCTTTATCGGCGTGCGGACCTGATCCTGATCGGATCGATTGCGATCCTCGCGGTCGCCGTCATTGCGCCAGGCTGAGCAGCCGATCGAGATCGACAAAGATCCGCAAATGCTCGGCCAGCCGGTCGAGCGTCTTTTCGACAAGCTCGTCATAGGCGACCGTCGACGGTCCGGCGCCGAGCCGCGCAAGCCAGGCGCTGCGTTGGCGGTCGTCGGCGAACAGGCCGTGCACATACGTGCCGACAATGCGGCCGTTCGCCGATACCGCGCCTTCCGGCGTGCCATCGGAGAGGTGAGCGAAGGCGCGCGCGCGGTCGGGGCCTTCGGTGATGCCCATGTGCATTTCGTAGCCGGAGAACGACATGCCGTCGCGCGTCGCGCCGGTGGCGAGCGTCAGTCTCTTCTCCGGCACCAGAGTCGTTTCGACGTCGAGCAGGCCAAGCCCGGGCACGCATCCGGCCGGCCCTTCGATGCCGCCGGGATCGGTGATGGTGCGGCCAAGCATCTGATAGCCGCCGCACAGCCCAAGCGCCATGCCGCCGCGCCGCACGTGCCCCGCGATGTCGACGTCGAAACCGGCGTCGCGCAGTGCGGCGAGGCCGGCAATCGTGGTCTTCGAGCCGGGCAGGATCACGAGATCGGCATCGCCCGGCAGAGCCGCTCCGGGATGAACGCGGACGAGATTGACATTCGGCTCCGCTTGCAGCGGATCGAGGTCGTCGAAATTGGCGATCTGCGGCAGGATCGGCACGGCGATCTTGAGCGGCGCGCCGTCGCGGCGCGGGTGCGGGTGGTCGAGCGCGAGCGCATCCTCCGCCGGCAGGTGCCGCGCATCGTAAAAGTAGGGAATGAGGCCCAGCGACGGCCAGCCGGTGGCCGCGACGATGGCATCGCGGCCGTTGATGAAAATGCCCGGGTCCCCGCGAAATTTGTTGATCATGAAACCCTTGACCAGAGCGGCGTCGTCCGGATCGAGCACCGTCTTGGTGCCGATCAGGCTGGCGATGACCCCGCCGCGGTCGATATCGCCGATTACCACAACAGGAATATTGGCGGCGCGGGCGAAGCCCATATTGGCGATATCGTAGCGGCGCAAATTGACCTCGGACGCGCTGCCGGCGCCTTCGACCAGGACGAGATCGGTCTCCTGCTTCAACTTCTCGAAGCTTTCGATCACGCGCGGCAGC
>JARRQH010000295.1:0-7520 GCA_037381985.1 Pseudolabrys sp. | reverse complement strand
GTTGCGGACGAGTCAATAAATGAAGGTGATTCGGAAGGATATTTTGGTGGGCCGTCGGCTTGCGCCTATCGCTCGTCAGCGCCGCGCATTTGGCAGACGATTTGCCTAAAGATTAATCATCGAGGTGTGATCGAAAACTAGGCGCTTACGGCCAATTGTAGACAATTCAGCGAAAACAATAGTTTAGCAACGCAAAGGCCGCTTGGCATAGGGCTTGCGAACTCCTTAACGCGCAAAACGTCGCCGGGCGTAACGCGTGTGTCTAATTGCAGGGGATCTCGCTCATGCTGAAAACTATCAAGGCGGTCGCGTCTCGGCCGAATGCCCGGCGGTGGCTATCGGCCGCCGCCGGTCTGGCGTTGGCCGCGACTGGCTCGATCGGCGCCGCCAATGCCGCCGGCACTATCAAGGTCGGCATCCTTCATTCGCTCTCCGGCACCATGGCCATCAGCGAGACCACGCTGAAGGACGTGATGCTGATGCTGATCAAGGAGCAGAACGCCAAAGGCGGCCTGCTCGGCAAGAAGCTCGTGCCGGTCGTCGTCGACCCGGCCTCGAACTGGCCGCTGTTCGCCGAAAAGGCCCGCGAGCTGATCTCGAAGGATCATGTCTCCGTCGTGTTCGGCTGCTGGACGAGCGTGTCGCGCAAGTCGGTGCTGCCGGTGTTCAAGGAACTCGACTCGATCCTGTTCTATCCGGTGCAGTTCGAAGGCGAGGAATCCGAGCGCAACGTGTTCTACACGGGTGCGGCTCCGAACCAGCAGGCCATTCCGGCCATCGACTACCTGATGAGCAAGGACGGCGGTTCGGTGAAGCGCTGGGTGCTGGAAGGCACCGACTACGTCTATCCGCGCACCACCAACAAGATACTGGAAGCCTATCTGAAGTCCAAGGGCGTGAAGCCCGAAGACATCATGATCAACTACACGCCGTTCGGCTTCTCCGACTGGCAGACCGAGGTCTCCAAGATCAAGAAGTTCGGCTCCGCTGGCAAGAAGACGGCGGTGGTCTCCACCATCAACGGCGACGCCAACGTTCCTTTCTATAAGGAACTCGCCAACCAGGGCATCAAGGCCACCGACATCCCGGTGGTGGCGTTCTCGGTCGGCGAGGAAGAACTCGCCGGTCTCGACACCAAGCCGCTGGTCGGCCATCTCGCCGCCTGGAACTACTTCGAATCGATCAAGACCCCGGCGAACAAGAAGTTCATCGCCGAGTGGCACAAGTTCATCGGCAAGAAGACCCGCGTGACCAATGATCCGATGGAGGCGCACTACATCGGCTTCCACATGTGGGTGAAGGCGGTCGAGAAGGCCGGCACCACCGACCCGGACAAGGTCATCGCCGCGCTGCCCGGCATCAAGGTCCCGAACCTGACCGGCGGCATGTCCGAGATGCTGCCCAACCACTACATCACCAAGCCCGTCTACATCGGCGAAATCCGTGGCGACGGCCAGTTCGACGTGGTGTGGAAGACCAAGCACCTGGTCAAGGGCGACGCCTGGTCCAACTATCTGCCCGGCTCCAAGGACTACATCTCGGACTGGGTGAAGCTGAAGTGCGGTCACTACAACACCGTCACCAAGAAGTGCAGCGGCTCGTCCTGAGGGCGGCCTGACGACACCTTCCAAGAGAACGATTGCGAAAGGAGGCGGCGGACGGTCCGCCGCCTCCAATCCAAAAAATAAGGCAGCTGTCGGGGTCGCCTGAAATGCAGAATTTCCATCATCGTGCAGTGGCGCTGGTGTTTGCCGCCCTGCTGCTTGTTGCTGGCGCGGGCTTCGCCAAGGCGGGACCGTATGAAGATGCGCTCGTCGGCTTCACGCAAGGGTCGCTGAGCGACACCGGCGACGCCATCGAGAAGGTCGTCGCCAGCGGCAACCCGATGGCCGAGACGCTGCTGAAGGCGCTGAAAAACGCGCGGCTGATGTACAGCGCCGAGCAGAAAAAGGTCTTTATCCAGGTTTCCAACGACAAATATCTCGATGCGGCAACCGGCAAGCCGTTCACCGGCAAGGTGCCCGACGACATCGACAACGTCATCGTCAACAACCGGCTGCGTAACATCATCAACGCCGATCTCGGCACATTGCAGTTGATGTCGGCCAATCCGGATCATCGCTACAACGCGGCCCAGGCGGTGTTCCGCTCGCGCGATGCGAGCTCGCTGCCCAATGTCGAGAAGGCGCTGGCCAAGGAGAAGGACTCGCGGGTCAAGACCGCGCTGGAACAGGCGCGCGCCGCCATCATCCTCAATCAGAAGGACGCCAAGCCGGAAGCCAAGATCGCCGCTATCGCCGTGTTGCGCGACCGCGGCGACCAGGACGCGCTCGGTCTGCTCGACGGCCTGTCCGCCGGTCAGCCGAAGGCGGTGGTCGAAGCGGCGGCCGCGGCCAAGGCGTCGATCCGCCATTCCCTGGAAATCTGGGGCCTGGTGCAGAACGGCTGGTACGGGCTTTCGCTCGGCTCCGTGTTGCTGCTGGCGGCCATCGGCTTGGCCATCACCTTCGGCGTCATGGGCGTCATCAACATGGCGCACGGCGAGATGGTCATGCTCGGCGCCTATACCACCTTCGTCGTCCAGCAGCTCATCCGCGCCTACGATCCCGCGCTGTTCGACTACTCTCTGTTCATCGCCTTGCCGGTCGCGTTCCTGGTGTCGGGCGCCGTCGGCGTTCTGATCGAGCGTACCATCATCCGCTTCCTTTATGGCCGCCCGCTGGAGACGCTGCTCGCGACCTGGGGCCTGTCGCTGATTCTGCAGCAGGCGGTGCGCACGCTCTTCGGGCCGACCAACAAGGACGTCGGCAACCCGTCCTGGATGAGCGGCGCCTTCAGTCTGGGGCAGATCACCATCACCTATAACCGGATGTGGATCATCGTCTTCGCTGTCGCGGTGTTCCTGGCGCTGCTCGCCATGCTGCGCTTCACGCGGCTCGGCCTCGAAATGCGGGCGGTGACGCAGAACCGCGCCATGGCGGCGGCCATGGGCATCCGCACCGCGCGCATCGACGCGCTGACCTTCGGGCTCGGCTCCGCGATTGCCGGCATCGCCGGCGTGGCGCTGTCGCAGATCGACAACGTCAGTCCCAATCTCGGCCAGAGCTACATCGTCGACAGCTTCATGGTGGTGGTGTTCGGTGGCGTCGGAAACCTGTGGGGCACGGCGATCGGCGCGCTCACGCTCGGCGTCGCCAACAAGTTCCTCGAGCCGTTCGCCGGCGCGGTGCTCGGCAAGATCGTCATTCTCGTTTTCATCATCCTTTTCATCCAGAAGCGCCCGCGCGGCATGTTCGCGCTCAAGGGTCGGGCGGTGGAGGCGTGAGGATGGTTGGGGCTGTCACCCTTCGAGGCTCGGGCTGCGCCCTCGCACCTCAGGGTGACGGGCGAAGCTTGCGCCTGCCTTGCGCCGTCATCCTGAGGTGCTCGCCTGAAGGGCGAGCCTCGATCACCCGCCTCATCGATCGGGGCGCGGCCATCTTCCTGGTGCTGCTCGGCGCCTTTGCCGTCGCGGTGCCGGTGCTCAACCTGATGACGCCGGCCGGCTCGTCATTGCACGTCAGCACCTACTTCATCGCGCTGTTCGGCAAGTACATGTGTTACGCGCTGCTGGCGCTCTCGATCGACTTGATCTGGGGCTTTGCCGGCATTCTATCCTTGGGTCACGGCGCCTTCTTCGCGCTCGGCGGCTACGCCATGGGCATGTATCTCATGCGCGAGATCGGCTCGCGGCGTCTACGGCAACCCGATCCTGCCCGACTTCATGGTGTTCCTGAACTGGCACCATCTGCCGATCTATTGGTACGGCTTCAATCACTTCCTCTTCGCGGCGCTGATGATCTTGGCTGTTCCGGGCGCGCTCGCCTTCGTGTTCGGCTGGTTTGCCTTCCGCAGCCGCGTCACCGGCGTCTATCTCTCCATCATCACGCAGGCCATGACCTACGCGCTGATGCTGGCATTCTTCCGCAACAACCTCGGCTTTGGCGGCAACAACGGTCTGACCGACTTCAAGGATATCCTCGGCTTCAACGTGCAGGCGGACACGACCCGCTGTGCGTTGTTCTTCCTGTCCTGCCTGGCGGTGGCGATCGGCTTCCTGATGTGCCGCGCCATCGTCACCTCGAAGTTCGGCAAGGTGCTGGTGGCGATCCGCGATACCGAATCGCGTGTGCGCTTCCTCGGTTATCGCGTGGAGAACTACAAGCTGTTCGTGTTCGTGCTGTCGGCCTGCATGGCGGGCGTTGCCGGTGCGCTTTACGTGCCGCAGGTCGGCATCATCAATCCGAGCGAATTCACGCCGGCCAATTCCATCGAGGCGGTGATCTGGGTGGCGGTTGGCGGGCGCGGCACGCTCACCGGCGCGGTGCTCGGGGCGCTCCTGGTCAACTACGGCAAGACGCTGTTCACAAGCGGCGCGCTCGCGACCTATTGGCTGTTCGTGCTGGGCGGATTGTTCGTCCTGGTCACGCTGCTCTTGCCGCGCGGCGTCATCGGCACAGTCAATTATCGCCTGGGCCTGCGCGCCGACGCCAAATCGGCCGCGGCGGAAGACGGCGAGGACGCCGAGGTCCCGCCGCCGGCCGGCGCCGCGCCGCGGGCGGCGGAATAGGAGCGAGGGCCATGGACGCAACGACCAACCCTGCAACCACTTCCGCGCTGCTTTATCTCAACGGCATCACCGTCTCGTTCGATGGCTTCAAGGCGCTCAACGAACTGTCCTTCGTCATCGAGCCCGGCGAGATGCGCGCCATCATCGGTCCCAACGGGGCTGGCAAGACTACGATGATGGACGTGGTGACCGGCAAGACCCGGCCCGATACCGGCGACGTCTACTTCGAGCAGGGTTCCCACGATCTCTCCAAGCTCGACGAGACCGAGATCGCCGAACTCGGCATCGGCCGCAAGTTCCAAAAACCCACCGTGTTCGACATGCACACGGTGGAGGGCAATCTGCAGCTCGCGCTCAAGAACGATCGCGGCGTGCGCGCGACCCTGCTGTGGGAAGACTCGGACGCGCAGGAACGGCGAGTCGGCGAGATCCTGGAGACGATCAGGCTCGGGCCCATGCGCGCGCGTGTCGCCGGCAGCCTGTCGCACGGGCAGAAGCAGTGGCTGGAGATCGGCATGCTGCTGGCGCAGGACCCCAAGCTGCTGCTGGTGGACGAGCCGGTCGCCGGCTTGACCGACGTCGAGACCCATCAGACGGCGGAACTGCTGAAAGAGATCAACCGCGACCGCACCGTGGTGGTGGTCGAGCACGACATGACCTTCGTGCGCGAGCTCGGCGTCAAGGTGACCTGCCTGCACGAGGGCGCGGTGCTGGCGGAAGGCAGCATCGACGACGTGTCGGAGAACGAGCGCGTCGTCGAAGTGTATTTGGGGCGGTAGCGCATGATCCCGAAAAGTGGGAACCGGTTTTCGGATAAGATCATGCGCATAAGAGAGAGCGAACGATGCTCGACGTGAACGCCATCGACCTCCATTACGGCGCAGCCCAAGCCTTGCGCGGTATTTCGCTCAAAGCAGAGCCCGGCAAGGTGACTTGCGTGCTCGGCCGCAACGGCGTCGGCAAGACCAGCCTGCTGCGCGCCATCGTCGGCCAGCATCCGGTGAGCGCCGGTTCGATCACGCTCGGCGACAACGACATCACAAGTTTGCGCACCGCCGAGCGCGCGCGCCGCGGCGTCGCCATCGTGCCGCAGGGGCGCGAAATCTTTCCGCTGCTGACGGTGGAAGAGAACCTGGAGACCGGCTTTGCGCCGCTCAAGCGCGACCAGCGCAGTGTGCCGGACGACGTGTTCTCGCTGTTTCCGGTGCTGAACGACATGCTCAAGCGCCGCGGCGGCGATCTGTCCGGCGGGCAACAACAACAACTGGCCATCGGCCGCGCCCTGGTCATGCGGCCCAAGCTTTTGCTGCTCGACGAGCCAACCGAAGGCATCCAGCCCTCGATTATCAAGGACATCGGTCGCGCCATTTCCTACCTGCGTTCGCTTGGGCAGATGGCAATCGTTTTGGTCGAGCAGTATCTCGACTTCGCCCAGGAACTCGGCGACAATTTCGCCGTGATGGACCGGGGGCAGATCGTTTACGCCAGCGACAGGGCGGGCCTGGACGAGGCCGCGCTGAAGCAGGCGATGGCGATATGATGACACGGCGTCCGATGCGCTCTGACTCTGAGTGTCGTCCCCCGCGAAGGCGGGGGACCCAATACGCCGCAGCATGTCGCTTGAACCGAGGGCTTTGTGTTTACTGGATGCCCCGCCTGCGCGGGGCATGACAGCCGAGAGTGAAGACCGTGCTTAGCCCCACCGACAGCGCGCATACCTTCGCCGCCAACCGCGCCACCGGGCGCATTGCGCTCTCGGTGGTGGCGGTGGAGGGGCGCAGCCGCCGCGCCCGCGTCGCCGAGGATGGTTCGCTCCGGGTCCGATTCCCCAACGTCACCGGCGATCCGCTGGAAGCGGTGATCGTCAACACCGGCGGCGGCATGACCGGCGGCGACCGCTTCGCCATCGACATCGATGTGGGCGTGGGCGCCAGTCTCGTTGCCGGCACCACGGCGGCCGAGAAGATCTACCGCTCGACCGGCGCCGACGCCGAGATGGACGTGACGCTGTCGGTCGCGCCCGGCGGCCGGCTCTGCTGGCTGCCGCAGGAGACCATTCTGTTCGACCGTGCACGGCTCAAGCGCCGTATCGACGCCGACCTCGCCGACGGCGCCTCGCTGATCATGGTGGAATCGGTTGTCTTCGGCCGGGCGGCGATGGGCGAGGCAATGCGTGAGGGCGCTTGGTCGGACCGCTGGCGGCTGCGCATGGGCGGCAAGCTGGTATTCGCCGAGAACGTGCGGCTCGACGGCGCCATCGCCGACAAGCTGGCGCAAGGCGCGATCGCGGCGGGCGGCATTGCACTCGCGACGGTGCTGATTGCTCCGGGCGGCGACGGTACTCTTGCCGCCGTGCGCGCGCTGGACGATCACTTCGCCGGCGAGGTCGGCATCTCGGCCTGGAACGGCATCGCGGTGGCGCGGCTCGTCGCCCGCGATGGCGCCACGCTTCGCCACGATCTCGTTGCACTGTTGGCATCGCTGGGAATCAGCGTACCCCGGCTGTGGCTGCAATAACCGTCATGGTAAGAAGGATCGCGCATGATCCCGGAAAATGGGGACCGGCTTTCGGATAAGATCGTGCGTAATCGGAATATGAGGAAACGATGAATCTGACGCCCCGGGAAAAAGACAAACTGCTGGTCGCGATGGCGGCAATGGTCGCGCGCCGCAGGCTCGAACGCGGCGTCAAGCTCAACCACCCGGAGGCGGTGGCGCTGATCAGCGACTTCATCGTCGAGGGCGCTCGCGACGGCCGCACCGTCGCCGACCTGATGGAGGCCGGGGCCCACGTCATCACCCGCGCCCAGGTCATGGAGGGCATCGCTGAGATGATTCACGACATCCAGGTGGAGGCGACGTTTCCCGACGGCACTAAGCTGGTCACCGTGCATAACCCGATCCGGTAGGG
>JARRQH010000294.1:0-5245 GCA_037381985.1 Pseudolabrys sp. | reverse complement strand
GCATTATGGGAGCCGAGAGAACCAACGCCCATGAAATGACTTGCCATCCGCCGAGGCGGCGCGACAGTTTCGCTCCCTCTGCATAGCCAAGGCCACAAAGGATAATAGCTGCGATCATGAGAAGATCGCCGGTCAGTGAGCTGGACCCGCCATTGGAAATGGCGAAGGCAACCACCGTTGCGCTTCCCAAGCATGAAAACAGCCAGAACAGCGGCTTCGGCCGTTCACCGCCGCGCAGCACACCGAATATCGCGGTCGCAAGCGGCAGAAGGCCGATGAATACAATGGAATGGGCGGACGTGATGTGTTGAAGGGCGAGCGCGGTCAGCAGCGGAAACCCGATCACTACGCCTATGGAGACAATGACCAGCGACAGCACGTCCCCGCGTTGCGGACGTGCCTGCCGCAAAAGTATGAGCAGCGCGGCCCCTAGCAGCGCGGCGATGACGGCCCGCGCGGAGGTCAGAAACAGCGGGGAGAAATCCGCCACCGCCACGCGCGTAGCCGGCAGGGAGCCGCTGAAAATGATAACGCCGAGCAGACCGCTGCCCCAGCCTTCCACCGATGATCTTGTATCGTCCATCACACCTCGCTTTCCATGCGCGGGGATAGACGATTTCGGCTGGCATCGTCAGCTACACATCAATACAATAAAAACAAACTGTATTGATGAGGAAGGTCATACACTTGAGCATTGTGGAGCAGCCAATCGGGCGCAGGGGAACGCGAACCATCGACGTGATGAAGGCGATACGGGCGAAAGTCGGCAGTCGCGCGCTCCATCCCGGCGACCGGCTGCCATCTATTCGGGCCTTCGCCAAGACAATGGGCGTTTCTCCCTCCACGGTCGTCGAAGCCTATGACCGGCTCGCGGCCGAAGGGTTGATCCGGGCAAAGCAAGGATCGGGTTTCTATGTTTCCACGTCCGCGTTGCCCCCTTTGGGGCTGGCGGAAAACCTGCCCCCGACAGAGCGCGCAGTTGATCCGTTTTGGGTTTCGCGCCAATCGCTCGATGCCGATTCTGCGGCGCTGAAACCCGGCTGCGGCTGGCTTCCGCCGGACTGGATGCCGCATGAGGCATTGCGCCGGGCGCTGCGAGCCATCGCGCGTGCCGACAATGCCGTTCTGTCGGACTACGGCAGCACGCGCGGTTCGTTCACGCTGCGTCGTATTCTAATGGGCCGTTTTGCCGAGGAAGGGATCGAGTTATCGCCCGACCAACTCTTGCTGACCCCATCGGGAACACAAGCGGTCGATTTGATCTGCCGTTTCCTGCTTCGTCCGGGCGATACGGTGCTCGTGGACGATCCCTGCTACTTCAACTTCCGGGCCTTGCTGCGCGCGCATCAGGTGAAGATCGCCAGCGTGCCCTATACGCCTTCGGGGCCGGACATTGGATCTTTCGAGTCCATACTGGCTGCCGAGTCCCCGCGCCTCTACCTCACCAACTCAGCGCTTCACAACCCTACAGGCGCGACCCTGACGGCGCAGGCTGCGCACCGCCTTCTCAATGCCGCCGCCGCCCATAACCTGACCATTGTGGAGGACGACATTTTCGCCGATTTCGAGCCGGAACCTTCGGTTCGATTGGCGGCGCTGGATGGCCTCAACCGCGTCATCCGTATCGGCAGTTTCTCCAAGACCCTGTCCGCTTCGGTGCGCTGCGGCTACATCGCCGCGCGCCCGGACTGGATTTCCGACATCCTAGACCTACAGGTTGCGACCAGTTTCGGCGGGCCGAGTCCGGTATCGACCGAAATGATCGCCAGCGCTTTGACGAGTGGCAGTTATCGCAAGCACATGGAGGAACTGCGCCGTCATCTCGATCGAGCGCGCCGCGAGACGGCTGGAAAACTCCAGCAGATCGGGATCGAGCCGTGGCTGATGCCGCGTGGCGGGTTCTATCTTTGGTGCCGCCTGCCAGATGGTTGCGACGCCGCCGATGTAGCGCGCGCCAGCCTTGACGAGAACGTGGTGCTCGCGCCCGGAAACGTGTTCAGCGCATCGCAAACGGCAACCAGCTTCATGCGTTTCAACGTCGGCCAATGCGATGATCCGATTGTCATGGAGGTTCTGCAACGCGCGATGGAAAGGTGTTCTCCGGCGAACCGCTAAAGGCCCAATCCCCGTGATCGCCCCAACTGCCACGACACGGAGCTCCCCTGCACGACGCCCATAACCTCCCGGCCGAATTGGCGGTCAATGATGGGCCGCCACGGGACAAGCGTAAACTCATGGCTTTTTTCGACGATAGCGAACTTGCCGCTGGATAGCTGGATGGTGCCAGTAAACTTGCCGCTGACGTTCTCGCCATCCGTGGCGGCGCGGAACGGCAGGCTCTTGCTCTCGGCCATCTCCGCACCGACGCGCGCGACCTCACGCTCGCGCAAGGTGGCGAGAAGGCTGCGCCGGTAGAAGATTCGGCCGTCCCGGCTGCGCGTGGCGTCACGCTGCTCGATATGATGCTCGCGGCGCTGGTCCATCGCCTCACGCACCTGCTGGCCGAAGCCGGCCGGCGCAAGGTCGGCCGTTTCGCCATGGACCAATCGCCGGTCCAGCCATGTCACGCCGTCCGAACCAATCTGCCTTTGCAGATCGACCGGGGAAAGGACGCGAACGCTGGCTTGCCGGACACGGCCGGCGTCATAGGCGGCGGCACGGCTGACCAGATCATCGGGGATGCGCCATTGGTCGGCGTCGATCCGCTCGACGATCCTGGCCCGGCGCAGCGTCTCCAGCAGGCGCACATGGGCATCGACATAGCCCTCATAGTCGCCAACGGGAACGCGTCCCTCGAACTTGGCCTGCTCCAGATGGCGGCTTGGCCGATAGATGCGGTCATTGCCGCACAGTCGAACGCCGCGGCGCCTCGTTTACATCCCATTAACGATCGAGCGATGTCGGTGCTGTGTTTTAGCAACACCGAAAGGTTTGCGCGGTGCGGCCGTATGGTTGCTACCTATGGTTAACCCCAACTTTACGATTCTCGGTCTTTTCTAGGCGCTGAGATGTTGCGCTGGCGCGCGGTCGTGCGGCGCGTGCCGACAACGATTCAGTAGCCGTGTGTACATTTGAAATCGGGTCGATCAGTTGAGATCGCCCGCTCGCAAACTCTAGATGTTAGTAAAAGGGCCGACCCACATGACGACCAAATTGATCCGAAGCGGCTTAATCGCCGCGACCTTCCTGGCTGCTGCTCCCATGGCCGTCCTTGCGGCGGATCTGCCGGCCCAGCCAGCCTATCAGCAACCCTACAAGGCGCCCGCCTACGTGCCGCCGGAACCGGCCTACGCCAACTGGTCCGGTTTCTACGTTGGTCTCAACGTCGGCTACGGCTTCGGCAAATCGGACTGGAGCGATCCGGCGATCAGCGTGGACCCGAAGGGTTTCCTCGCTGGCGGCACCGTCGGCTACAACCTGCAGACCGGCACCTGGGTCTGGGGTCTGGAAGGCGACATCGGCTATTCCGACATGAAAGATACCAATGACGGCTGCACGCCCGGCTCCTGCGAGACCAAAGCGGAGTGGTTCGGGACGGCGCGCGGGCGCATCGGTTACGCGGGCTGGAACAACTTCCTGCCCTACATCACCGGCGGCGGCGCCTTCGCCGGCCTGAAAGCGTCCTCGAACCTCGGCAGTGCCAGCAAGACCCAGGTCGGCTGGACCGTGGGCGCAGGCCTCGAATACGCCTTCATGTCGAACTGGAGCGCCAAGATCGAATACCTCTACACCGATCTCGGCAGCTTCGACTGCTCGGCGTGCAGCGCCTCGGGCGGCGACTCGGTCGACTTCAAGGCGAACCTGGTTCGCGCCGGCGTCTAAACATCAACACAATGTTGACCGGTCGTCCCTAGCATCGAACGCTGACGACGAGCCGCTTCGTCCCCGCTTCGGGCCGGAGCGAACTTGAAGCGAGGGCGACCATGGTCAGGCTGCAGGATCTTCCGCTCGACCTCGAGACCTTCCGCGCCAGCCGCGTCAGCGACTATCAGCGCGGCGGCGAGCAGTTCGTCAACGCCATCCGCATCGTCGGCGCCGACCGCGCCGGCGGCGCCATCGGCGCCCACATCTACCACGCCCACGGCGTCGAGTGGATCATCCTCGAGCAGGCGGAGACCGACGACACGCCGGTGTTCTCGTGCCTGTGGTTCGCCGACGATTGCGAACGCGAAGCCACGCTGGCCGGCGCCGAGGAACGGCTCTACCGCCACATCGCCGCGGCGCAATAACCCCGCGTCGCAATTTCGCCTGAAAGTGGCGCGGTTTTTACGCGCCGCGTTATTGCGCGCGCGCGCGATTTTACGCCGCCGATATTTGCCCGCCATCCAAAAGACGCCGAGCGCCACGATGCTCCCCCGCGACCGGACGTGATCCGGCTATCATGGAGAGTTAGATGAAACGGTTGTTCTACGGTGTTGCGGTGTCGGCGCTGGTTATCGGCGCCGGCGGGGCGGCGGTGGCGTGCGAGAAGCACAACCACAGCGCGGCCCTGAAGAACCCGGCGTCCGCCACCCAGGCCGCCACCATGCGCGGCATCCTGCTCGCGCAGACCCAGTCGGACGAGAAGAAGACCACGACCACGGGCGAAGAGGAGAAGAAGGACAAGTCCGAGGCGCTGCCGTCGCGGTCGATCGGCCCGATGGCGCAGTCGCAGGACGACGCCGACAAAGAGAAGAAGACGGACGAGGAGAAGAAGCCCGAAGCCACGCCTGGCCGTGCCGGCAACATGGTGCTGGCGCAGGCCCAGTCCGACGAGCAGAGCGGCACCTCGGGCCAGGGCAGCAGCGACGAGGACTCCAAGCCCGACGAGCAGAAGGACGAGTAAGCGGCTCGCGTCAACGCCGCGCGCGCCCCGTCCCCGAAGCCGCGCGGCGCTTGAGCGCCCGTCTCGCTTATTCCCGAAGGCGCCGCCCCGCACCCCCGGGCCGGCAACGGCCCGGGGGCTTTATTCATCGGCGTCGGCGCGCTCAGCTCTTGGTGACTTTCGCGACCTTGTTCGCCGGCAGTTTCTTGAGCGCTGCGGTCAGCTTGTTGGCGCAGGCGTCGGCGATGCCGTCGTTCGGCGTCTTGGTGTTGGGCGGCGTGGCGAAGCCGGCCTTCTCGATGAAGTCCTGTTGGTCGTAATTGGCGTTGGCTTTCTTCAGCGCGGCCCAATGCGCCGGCATGTCGGTCTGCGCCTCGAAACGCCGGACGCAGTCGGGCGTATAGAGCGCCACCGCCTCGGCGTTGACCTTGTCCATCGCCA
>JARRQH010000293.1:571-6792 GCA_037381985.1 Pseudolabrys sp. | reverse complement strand
CGCGCGCCTCGCGCACCGTGCCCTTCGTCGCCAAGGTGATAGGTCTGCCGGTCGCCAAGATCGCCGCGCGCGTCATGGCCGGCGAGAAGCTGGCTTCGTTCGGGCTCAAGCACACCCCGGTCAAGCACCGGGCCGTGAAGGAGGCCGTGTTCCCGTTCGCCCGTTTCCCTGGCGTCGACACCGTGCTCGGGCCGGAGATGAAATCGACCGGCGAGGTCATGGGTATCGACGCCTCGTTCGAAATCGCCTTCGCCAAGAGCCAGATCGGCAGCGGCACCAGCCTGCCGCGCGCGGGCACGGTGTTCGTTTCGGTCCGGGACGCCGACAAGGCCCGCATCCTGCCGACGATCAAGCTGCTTTCGACCCTGGGCTTCAAGATCATCGCGACCTCGGGCACCCAGCGCTTCCTGGCCGAGCACGACGTCGAGGCCGCCAAGATCAACAAGGTGCTGGAAGGCCGGCCCCATATCGTGGACGCCCTCAAGAACGGCGACGTGCAACTCGTCTTCAATACCACAGAGGGCGCCACGGCCTTGTCCGACAGCCGGTCCTTACGGCATGCGGCCCTCTTGCATAAAGTGCCGTACTACACCACTCTTTCGGGAGCCGTCGCTGCGGCGCAGGGAATCAAGGCCTACCTGGGGGGCGACCTCCAGGTCCGCGCTCTGCAAAGCTATAACGACCGGACCTGAAGGCTAAGACGCCGTCGGGTTCTCCGCTGAAGCGGGCGGCGGCACGTTAACCCGGGAATCCCCACCGATGCGACGTTCGGTCAGTCGGGCCGCGACGGGGAATTGCCGGTCCGGTTTCATGGCTCCGGTGCACGGAAATCCGTGGCCGGAGTCGTATTACGAGTCGAATGAGACGATTATTCTGGGGCTGAATGGCTTGGCGGCGCGGGACGCGCATTCGGGTTGTTTCCGGCGGCCGCCAGGAGGAGACGAAAGATGGAAAAGATTCCGATGACGGCCGCGGGCTACGCGGTGCTGGAGAACGAGCTGAAGCACTGCCAGCAGGTCGAGCGGCCCCGCATCATCCAGCAGATCACCGAGGCGCGCTCGCACGGCGATCTGTCGGAGAATGCCGAATATCACGCCGCCAAGGAACAGCAGTCGCTCAACGAGGGCCGCATCGCCGAGATCGAGGACAAACTCGCACGCGCCGACGTCATCGACGTGTCGAAGCTTTCCGGCGACACCGTCAAATTCGGCGCCACCGTCACGCTGATCGACGAGGACACCGAGGAGAAGAAGGTGTGGCAGATTGTCGGCGAGCCGGAAGCGGACGCCAAGGCCGGCAAGATTTCCATCACCTCGCCGCTGGCGCGCGCGCTGATCGGCAAGGCCAAGGGCGCGTCCGTCGAGGTCAATGCGCCCGGCGGCGCCAAGGCCTATGAGGTGAAGAAGGTGGAGTGGCGGTAACGCTTCGCGCGCGCCCCGCACACCTTTGAAACGACTGTCATGGCCGGGCTCGTCCCGGCCATCGTGTCTTGCGACGACATGAAGCCCGGCGCCGGACGGCGCGCTAGCATACTCGGTTTACTTGAGCCCGGTTTACTTGGTGCAATGATTTTGCTCTGGTTCAGCGCGACATTTACGTGAAAGGCGCCTGTCCCATGCCAGCTTATCGTTCGAGAACCACCACCCATGGCCGTAATATGGCGGGGGCGCGCGGCCTTTGGCGCGCGACCGGCGTGAAGGACGGCGATTTCGGCAAACCGATCATCGCCGTCGTCAATTCCTTTACCCAATTCGTTCCCGGCCACGTCCACCTGAAGGACCTCGGCCAACTCGTCGCGCGCGAGATCGAGGCGGCCGGCGGCATCGCGAAGGAGTTCGACACCATCGCGGTGGACGACGGCATCGCCATGGGCCACGACGGCATGCTCTATTCGCTGCCGTCGCGGGAAATCATCGCCGACAGCATCGAGTACATGGTCAACGCCCATTGCGCCGACGCCATGGTCTGCATCTCGAACTGCGACAAGATCACGCCCGGCATGCTCAACGCGGCGATGCGGCTGAACATCCCGGCCGTCTTCGTCTCGGGCGGGCCGATGGAGGCCGGCAAGGTCACGCTGCACGGCAAGACGCAGTCGATGGATCTGGTGGACGCCATGGTGGCCGCCGCCGACGAGCGGGTCTCTGATGCCGATGTCGAGATCATCGAGCGCTCGGCCTGCCCGACCTGCGGGTCGTGCTCGGGCATGTTCACGGCCAATTCGATGAACTGCCTGACGGAGGCGCTCGGCCTGTCGCTGCCGGGCAACGGCTCGATGCTCGCCACCCACGCCGACCGCAAGCGGCTGTTTGTCGAGGCCGGCCATCTCGTCGTCGACATCACCAAGCGTTACTACGAACAGGACGACGCCTCGGTGCTGCCGCGCAACGTGGCGAACAAGCGGGCGTTCGAGAACGCCATGTCGCTCGACATCGCCATGGGCGGCTCCACCAACACGGTGCTGCATATTCTCGCTGCCGCCTACGAAGGCGACATCGACTTCACCATGGACGACATCGACGCGCTGTCGCGCAAGGTTCCCTGCCTGTCGAAGATCGCGCCGGCCAAGCAGGACGTTCACGTGGAAGACGTCCACCGGGCCGGCGGCATCATGGCGATCCTCGGCCAATTGGAGGCGGGCGGGCTGATCCACCGCGATACGCCGACCGTCCATACCGCCACGCTGGGCGACGCCATCGACCGCTGGGCGATCGACCGCACCAATAGCCAGAGCGTGCGCGATTTCTACCGGGCAGCGCCCGGCGGCGTTCCGAGCCAGACCGCCTTCAGCCAGGACGCCCGCTGGGACGAGCTCGATCTCGACCGCGAAAAGGGCGTGATCCGGTCGATCGAGCATCCATTCTCGAAGGACGGCGGCCTGGCCGTGCTCAAGGGCAATATCGCGCTGGACGGCTGCATCGTGAAGACCGCAGGGGTGGATGAGTCCATCCTGAAATTCACCGGCCCGGCGGTGGTGTACGAGAGCCAGGACGCGGCCGTGAAGGGCATCCTCGGCAAGGAAGTCAACGAGGGCGACGTGGTGGTGATCCGCTACGAAGGCCCCAAGGGCGGGCCGGGCATGCAGGAGATGCTCTACCCGACCAGCTATCTGAAATCGCGGGGCTTGGGCAAAGCCTGCGCGCTGGTCACCGACGGACGGTTCTCCGGCGGCACCTCGGGGCTTTCCATCGGCCACGTTTCGCCCGAGGCGGCGCAGGGCGGCGCCATCGGTCTGGTGCGCAACGGCGACATGATCGAGATCGACATTCCCAACCGGACGATCAAGCTCGCCGTCTCCGACGCGGAACTGGCGGCCCGCCGCGCCGAACAGGACAAGCTGGGCTGGAAGCCCGCGGCCCCGCGCCAGCGCAACGTCACCCCGGCGCTGAGGGCCTATGCGGCCTGGGCGGCGTCGGCCGACAAGGGCGCGGCCCGCATCGTGCCGGATTGATCGACCGGGTTGCGGGGCCTCGCGCATCCTGCGCGGGGCCGCCTCACCCCTCCATCGGCACCATGGCCGCGTCCTTGGACAGGCGCAGCACCAGCGAGGTCTTGACGTTGCGGACCTGCGGTACGGCGGTGAGCTTCTCGACAAATTCCTGAAAGGTCTTGAGGTCCGGCGCCACGCACTTCATGACGAAGTCGATTTCGCCGGAGAGCATCCAGCACTCGCGCACCAGGGGCTGGCTGCGCACGAAGTCCTGGAAGGCCTGCAAATCGGCCTCGGCCTGGCTCGACAGGTGCACCATGGCGAAGACGGTCACCTCGTAGCCGAGCCTCTTCTCGTCGAGCAGGGCGCGGTAGCCCTTGATGAAACCGGCCTCCTCCAGCGCGCGCACCCGGCGCAGGCAGGGCGGCGCCGAGATCGGGCGGTTCCCTCCGGTTGGCCGGCGCCCCCTCTTACCGCGAAAGATTGTTTCGCGAAAGATTATTGCGCGCCCGCCGGTTCCCTTCCCACGCTTGTGGACGAGTGTGGGTTGCGTATCTTGCATGGCTCAGCGGACGACATATGTTGAGCGCGAAATCAGCCGGCCAAGTCCGGCATTGAGCCGGCAAAGTCCGGCAGGGAAGCCGGCAAAGGCCGGCCACCGCGGGCGTCCAGAACGCCCGAGGCCGACGCCGGGGGCGCTGACCGCATGCCAAATACCATCCATACCAAGGTCGCGATCGTCGGGTCGGGACCGGCCGGCTACACCGCCGCGATCTACGCCGCGCGCGCCATGCTGGAGCCGATCCTGATCCAGGGCCTGCAGCCCGGCGGCCAGCTCACCATCACCACCGAGGTCGAGAACTATCCCGGCTTCGCCGAGGCCATCCAGGGCCCCTGGCTGATGGAGCAGATGCAAGCGCAGGCCCAGCACGTTGGCGCCAAGATCGTCACCGATATCGTCACCAAGGCCGAGCTTAGCAGCCGCCCGTTCCGCCTCACCTGCGATTCCGGCGATGTCTATCTCGCCGACAGCCTGATCATCGCCACCGGCGCCCAGGCGCGCTGGCTCGATCTGCCCTCGGAGCAGAAGTTCAAGGGCTACGGCGTGTCGGCCTGCGCCACCTGCGACGGCTTCTTCTACCGCAACAAGGAAGTGATCGTGATCGGCGGCGGCAACACCGCCGTCGAGGAGGCGCTGTTCCTCACCAACTTCGCCTCCAAGGTCACGGTCGTGCACCGGCGCGACGGCTTCCGCGCCGAGAAGATCCTGCAGGACCGGCTGTTCAAGAATCCCAAGGTCGAGGTGATTTGGGACACCGTCCTGGAAGACGTCACCGGCAGCGACGATCCGCTCAAGGTCGGCGGTGTCAAGCTCAAGAACGTGAAGACCGGCGCGGTGACCGAGCGGAGCGTCGACGGCGTGTTCATCGCTATCGGCCATCAGCCGGCCTCGGAACTGTTCGTCGGCCAGGTCGAGATGAAGCCCTCCGGCTATATCGTCACCGCCGGCCATTCCACCGCCACCTCGGTGCCGGGCGTGTTCGCCGCCGGCGACGTGACCGACGACATCTACCGCCAGGCGGTGACCGCCGCCGGACAGGGCTGCATGGCGGCACTGGAGGCGGAGAAGTTTATCGCGGCGCACGGGCACGAACGGGCGGCGGCGGAATGAGCATTCCGACCCCCCAAAGCTCCATGGACTGGGACAAGCTCAAGGTGTTCCACGCGGCCGCCGAAGCCGGCAGCTTCACGCACGCGGGCGAACGGCTCGGCCTGTCGCAGTCGGCGGTGTCGCGCCAAGTCTCCGCGCTGGAGACCGAACTCGGCGTCTCGCTGTTTCACCGCCATGCGCGCGGGCTGATCCTCACCGAACAGGGCGAGTTGCTCTATCGCACGGCGCATGAAGTGTTCATGAAGCTTGAAGCCGCGCGCACCAAGCTCACCGACAGCCGCGAGCGCCCGCACGGCGAATTGAAAGTATCGACCTCTGCCGGCATCGGCGTGCACTGGCTGACGCCGCGGCTCGGCGAATTCCTCGATCTCTATCCCGACATCCAGATCACGCTGATCACCACCGACGAAGAGCTCGATCTCGCCATGCGCGAGGCCGACGTCGCCATCCGCCTGCGCCAGCCGACGCAACCGGATCTCATTCAGCGCAAGCTGTTCTCGGTGCATTTTCACGCCTACGCCTCGCCCGATTATCTCAAGCGCTTCGGCACGCCGCGCAGCCACGAAGAGCTCGACGAGCACCGCATCATCCTGTTGGGCGGCGCGGTGCCGGCGCATTTCGCCAACCGGCGCTGGCTGTTGGAAGTGGCGCGCGAAGGCAAACGCGGGCGCACGCCGGCGCTGAGCGTCAACAACGTGCTCGGTGTGTTGCGCGCGTGCCAGCGGGGCTTGGGCGTCGCCATGCTGCCGGACTATCTGGTGGAGGAGAACGGCGGGCTGGTGCAGTTGTTCGGCGAAGCCGACACGCTCGCGCTCGATGCCTACTTTGTCTATCCGGAAGAGCTAAAGTCTGTGGCGCGCATCCAAGTGTTTCGCGACTTCCTGGTCGCGAACGCCCAGCGCTGGCACTTCTGAGCGTTCGTTCCGCACGGCAAAACGCCGGAGATGGCTGCATGGCAGTCATGCGGTCCACCCCATTGCTGCGTTACGAGGCTTGGGGGTAAGTGAACCCACGCTGTGGCGCCGGCTGTATTTCCTCCCAGAGTCGACCGGCCCGCAGCATTGTTCCCCTCTGGAAGATGTTGTCGGTCCCCACACCGGCACATTTCTCTCAAACCGG
>JARRQH010000293.1:0-483 GCA_037381985.1 Pseudolabrys sp. | reverse complement strand
ACGCGCATGCGTCACATTGCGGACCCGTGTGACGCGAGGCCCAGAAACATTTTCAACGCGAAGCGGGACTGGCTTCGCCGTTCAAGAATGAATGTGTGTCATCGCACATCATCGACTGCGTGGTGTGTGGTCCGCCTGGCGGGCAAGCGCTGCCTCATCTGCGCGTTCGACTATGACACGCCGTTCGCCGAACGGCCGCGCATCGGCAGGCATCGAACGCCACGGTTCCCCTTAGAATTCATAAAAAAACGGGGGGCTGACATAGATAGCTGAGAAAGGCTATTTTTGTCAGATGGTTAGGGCAAGACGCCGGAGCAGGCTCCCGCGAAGTATCCAGATCGAGCTTTTGAAGTGCTTCTGCGCAGGCGCGACAGCGCGTTCGGCAGCCGAATTGACCGGGGTGAATCGCAACACCGCGATCCTGTTCTTTCACAAACTGCGCGAGGTGATCTTCGCGGAACTAGCCGCGGCGGAGCCGGGCCT
>JARRQH010000292.1:0-4115 GCA_037381985.1 Pseudolabrys sp. | reverse complement strand
TCGTCTGGACATACTTTATGCGGGCTGTCGTTGGGCCGAAGGCCCAGCCTATTTCCCGGCCGGGCGTTATCTGATCTGGTCCGACAATCCGAACAACCGGATGCTGCGTTACGATGAATGCAACGGTACCGTCAGCGTCTTCAGGCACCCCTCCAACTTCTCGAACGGCAATACCGTCGACCGCTCGGGCCGGCTGGTTACCTGCGAGCACGGCGGCCGCCGCGTTTCGCGCACGGAATTCGACGGCACCGTGGCAGCCATCGCCGACAGCTATCGCGGAAAGCGTCTTAACAGCCCGAACGACGTGGTGGTGAAATCGGACGGCAGCATCTGGTTCAGCGACCCAACCTACGGCATCGATTCCGACTATGAAGGCTACAAGGCCGAATCCGAGCAGGATGGCAATTTCGTCTACCGGGTCGATCCTCACACCGGCGAGGTGCGTGTGGCGGCCGACGATTTCGTCCAGCCGAACGGCCTTGCCTTCTCTCCCGACGAGAAGACGCTCTATATCGTCGACACCGGAGTCACTCATGTCGAAAAAGGGCCGCGCCATATCCGCAGTTTCGCGGTCAGCGAGAACGGCAAGCTCACGGATCGCGGCGTCTTCGCAGAGTGCACCGAAGGGCTCTTTGACGGCTTCCGGCTCGATGCCGAGGGCCGCATTTGGACCAGCGCCCGCGATGGCGTGCATTGCTACGAGCCGGACGGCACCCTGATCGGCAAGATCAAAGTGCCCGAAGTCGTAGCCAATGTCTGTTTCGGCGGTCCACGGCGCAATTATCTCTACATCTGCGGCACGACTTCGCTCTACGGCGTCAGGCTGCCCGTCAACGGCCAGAAGACTTTCTGACCGCTGGCAAGCCTTCGAAGGGCGTCGTCACTCCTCCTTCTGCTCGCGGCCGTAAAGAAGGAGGAGGACGAGGATGACGATCCCGTAGATGATGTTGCGCCCATAGTCCGGCATGTTCATGGCCAGGAGCACGCTGACCAGCGCGACCAGGGTGACGGCGCCGGCGGCCGTGCCAAGATAATGGCCGCGCCCGCCGAGCATGTAGACGCCACCGATGACGACCGCCGCGATCGACTGGAAGAGATAGGGATCTCCCATACCGAGCGACGCCTGACCGCCAAACCCGACCAGGAGAATGCCGGCGAGTGCGGCGAAGAGCCCGCTCAGCGCGTAGAGAAGCACGGTCACGAGACGGACATTGACGCCGGCCAATTAGCTTGCCTTCACGTTGTTGCCGATAGCGTAGGTCTTGCGGCCGAAGGTCGTGAAGCTCAGCAGGAAAGAGACAGCGGCGATGGCAACACCCCAGAGGATGAGAGCCGCCGGCATCCCGAACACGCTGCCGTGCACGGCGGCCTGGACGACCGGTGGCGCATAGGACGCGCACGAACCGCAGGTCATGCCGCCGCTCAGGCCCAGGGTCAGCCCCTCCATGATGCCGTTCATGGCAAGCGTCATGACGACAGCGGGCACCCCGAGGAACGCGATGATGACGCCGTTGACGAGGCCGGCTGCGGCGCCCAACCCGAGCGTTACCAGCAGCGCATAGGAGGCCCGCCCGTCCTGTCCGAGCGACGTCGTGACGAGCATGATCGCGGCCCCGTTCAGGACCCAGGGAACCGACAGGTCGATGCCGCCGATCAGCACCACGAAGGTCTGGCCCGCCGCGACCAGGCCGACGAACGAGGCCACCATCAGGATGGCCGCGATGCTGTCGAGCCGGGCGAAACCCGGGTGAACGATCTGACCGACCGCGAACAGCAGGATCGCCGCGAGGTAGGCATAGATGATCCGGCGAACGTCCCTGGTGAGACCGATCCGATCAAGACGTTGCGCGAGATTTGTCTTCCTCGCCATCACGACCTCCGCCGCAAAACGCGGCTGATCAGGGTGCCAAGAACCACGGCGATTACCAGGAACAGCCCCTCGTAAAAGGATTGGTAGAGCGGGTCGATGTTTGAGAAGAACAGGATGTTGACGATCATTGTCGTGACGAAGGCGCCGGCGATGACGCCAACCCCACTGCCGCGCCCGCCGAAGAGGTTCATGCCGCCGAGGACCACGGCCACGATCGAGCTCAACGTGAACCCGTTGCCGGTCGTGGCATCGCCTGCGGTCGCCGTCGCGGCAAGGAACAAGCCGGCGGCGCCCGACATGAGGCCGCTGAGCGTGAAGGCGGCGACCTGCGCGCGCACAGTGTTGATGCCGTTCGCGCGCGCCGCCTGCTCGTCATTTCCGAGCGCGAAGATCGAAACGCCCAGCGAGCTTCGCCGGAAGGCGTACCAGATGAAGGCGACGACAACCACATAGATCAGCGCGATCGGCTCGTAGGGATTGACGAGAACCGACGTATAAATGGGTGGAATCGAGCCGCCCGGCTGCGGCAGCACGCGGATCGCCAGCCCCTGATAGATCGACAGCGTCGCGAGCGTGACCAGGATCGGCTGCAGGCGGCCGACACCGACGAGCAGTCCATTGATCAAACCGAGCACGGCGCCGATCGCGAGGATGAGGATGCTCCAACCGACCATGCTGCCAATGGAGTTCGTGATATGGACTGCCGCCAAGGCGTTCGCGAGATCGATGATGCCGCCGACCGAAAGGTCGAGGCCGCGGGTGAGAACGACGAAGGCTTGACCCACGCCGCTGAGAACGAGCGGCATGGTGTTGTTGACGGTCGACGTAATTTCGAAATTGCCAGGCAGGGCCTGCTGCTCGATCCAGTAGACGGCGCAGTAAAGAACGACGGCCATGACCAGCATGGCGATCGCCAGCACAAGTCCGACATTCTGGCCGAAAAAATATGTGAGCCTGCCTGTCTTATGGCGCCCGATTGTTGCTTCAGTCGACAATGCTGGTGGCCTCTCTGACGGCAGCCGAAACGATATCTTCCGCCGTAATGCCGGGCGCCCTGATTTCGGCGACGATGCTTCCTTCGCGCATGACAAGGACTCGGTGGGACAGATGCGCCAGCTCCTCGGCGTCGCTCGAATAGAAGAGCACACCGCGGCCCTCGCGAGCCAGGCGTACCACCAGTTCGTAGATTTCGTGCTTGGTCGTCACATCGACGCCGCGTGTCACGTCGTACAGGAGCACGATACGCGAATCGGCGAGCAGCCAGCGCGCAAGAAGCACCTTCTGCTGGTTGCCGCCGCTAAGTTGCCCAACCGGGTTGCGCAGGCCGGGCGTCCTGATCTTAAGCCTTCCGATCATGTCGGCCGCCAAGCGCCCCTCGCGTCCGCCGCGGATGACGCCGAGCACCGATATTTGCGGCAGGACGGCAAGCGTCAGGTTGATGGCGACGGACATCGGCAGAAGCAGCCCTTCCGTCTTGCGGTCCTCCGGAACAAGCGCGATGCCGAAGCGGGCCGCATCGCGGGGGCTCGAGAGGCGGACCTTGTTTCCGTTCACCAGGATTTCGCCGCCGGTGGTCGATTCTGCGCCGAACAGCGAGAAGAAGAGTTCGCGATGACCGTGCCCAGCCAGTCCGCCCACGCCGAGGATCTCGCCGGCATGAAGCGTCAGCGATATGTCGGATATGCCCGAACCGCCCAGCCCCCGCGCCTCGAGTACTGGTGTTGCCGCCTCCAGGGCCGGCAGCTCGGGATAGAACGCGCCGACCTGCTGGCCGGTCATCAGCGTCACGGCCTCGCTCTCATCGATTTCTGTGAACGTCCCGAGATCCCTGCCGTTACGGAAGATGGTGATCCGGTCGGCGATATCCGTAATCTCGTTCCAGCGGTGCGACGTGAAGATGATGCACCGGCCGCGGGCGCGCAGCTCGCGGATGAGGCCAAAAAGCCATTCGACCTCGCTTTCCCCGAGCGAGGATGTCGGTTCGTCGAGGAGCAGGATGTCGGGGTCTTGGACGATCACCCGCACGATCTCGACGATCTGGCGCTGGGCCAGCGACAAGTCCTCCACCAGCTTGCGCGGATCGATGTGGTGAATGCCGAGACCGGTAAGGACCGAATCAGCCTCTTGGGACATGCGCGCCCGGTCGATCAATCCGAGCACCCCGCGGGGTTCATGACCGATGAGCAGGTTTTCGGCGACCGTCATCCACGGCAGAAGCGTCAGCTCCTGGAACACGGTCCAGACG
>JARRQH010000291.1:0-4164 GCA_037381985.1 Pseudolabrys sp. | reverse complement strand
GTTTTTGAGGGGCAATCGCGGCACGACTTGTGGTGGCGGATCCCGCTGGTGATGAAAGGCATATCCGCGCAACACACCCCGGCTGTCATCACCCGCGTAGGCGGGTGATCCAGTAATCACTGCCCTATCGGTGTTTACTGGGTCCTCCGCCTTCGCGGAGGACGACAGCAGAGTGTGTGGCAGCGCCCGTAGCCCGAGTTGAGCGCCAGCGAAACCTGGGAGCGACGTCCCCGGATGTCGCTTTGCTCCATCCGGGCTGTGGACTCTTAAGAAAATTGGCTGTGCCGCTAGAATGCCCTGTTCTTGGCGTAAGGCTGACTACCCATGGCGCTCGATCATTACGTCTCCCAAGTTCATCTGAAGAAGTTCTATTCGCCGGCCCTCGGCGAATTGATGTACGCCATGCGCAAGAGTGACCTTGAGCGATTCACTCCGAGGGCCAAGTCCGTTTGCCGCCTTGATGAGGGCAACACCAATGACTATCTCACCGAGCCCCGCGCCGTTGAGGAGTTTCTGAAGCCCGTTGAGGGTCGATACGATGCTGCCATCTCCGCATTTGAGGCGAGCAAGCCTAACCAGAATGCTATCTATGCCATTGCTGGTTTCGTGAGCTACATTCTGACCTGCTCACCTGCGGCCATGAGAATCGCTTCGGGCACATTCAAGGCCGACCTGAAAGCAGCCGCGAAGCTCAAAGCAGCGATGGAAGAAATACCAACCCCGCCGCCAGAGCTTGGAGGCAAAGAATTGGCAGAGCTTCTGGATTCTGGCGCGGTCAAAGTAGAAATCGATCCCAAATATCCGCAGGCAGTCGGCATCGCCGGAATTCTGCAGCAAGTCGCATTGTTCGGAAATAGCAAATGGGATATTCTCATCAATGAACATGAGGATTGCCCCTTTTTTACCAGCGACTTCCCCGTGGGCAGCGAAACGACATCCAACCTTCCTGTATTGAACCGGGTTGTCCCCTTAGCACCCACCGTCGCAGTCCGTATCACGCCAAATACCAATCTTGGTTACGGCAAAGTGGATTTCGAGTTTCGCCACTTCTCATTTGAGCGGCGGAAGGTGAAGCGGCAAGAAGCGGTCAACATCAACCGGCTCCTGGTCCAGTCAGCTGAGGATATGGTCTTCTTTCGAGACGATCAGGCATGGATTCCGAGATTTATCGAAAAGAACCGCCACTTCCGGATGGAAACAGAAACCGTAGAGATACCTAAGCCACAAGGAGTCGTCCTGTGGTCACGTCAAACGCTTAAGCCCTTCCAGCGCGGCTAGTGCCGTAGCCCGCGTTGAGCAGCGGAAGCCAAGATCGTCGTCCCTGGATTTCGCTTCGCTCCATCCGGCCTACAGCGCTTTCAATCCTCCGCCACTTTCAATCCTTCGCCACCGGCTGCCCCACGCACAGAAAGATGAGCGGCGTCAGCGGCGCTTCAAGGCCGAGCGCGGCGGCCACAGCTTCATCGTCGAAGCCGGCGACCCAGACGCCGCCGAGGCCTTCGGCCGTCGCTTGCAGTTGCAGGTTCTGCGCCGCCGCGCCGGCTTCCATGGAGACATAGCGCGCGCCGCGCGTGCCATAGGGCTTCTGGTCGGCGAAGGCGCGGCTCGGGGTCACCATGTCGGCGCAGATCGCCACGATGCAGGCGGCGTCCGTCATGCATGGCAGATCGTCGAGCGCGGCTTGCTTCAACGCGGGCGCCACGCCCGAGCGGCTCATATCCTTCAGGGAGAGATCGGCGGGATCGACCGCGAACAGGCTTTCGTTCAGACCGTCGACGCGGTTCGCGACGACGAACAGCCGCAGCGGATGCAGCGCGTGGGCGGACGGCGCGGTGCGCTTGCCGTCGGCGCGCGTGATGCCCTGCGCCGCCCAGATCAGCCTGTTCAAGGTTTCGAGCGAGATCGCGGCGCCGGTGAAGTCGCGCACCGTGCGGCGCTGCGACAGCGCGTCGGTGAGCGTGATGTCGGGCAAGGCCGGTTCTCCGCGTGATGGGGCGCGGCCGATCGTAGCGCGGATGGCGCGCCAGCGGAACCCGGGGCGGTTTCCGCAAAGCCCAACCCCGTCACCCTGAGGAGGCCGCCGAAGGCGGCCCTCGAAGAGCGACGGCCAAAGCCCTCGATTCTTGGGCCGCCCATCCTTCGAGGCTCGGCCTTTGGCCGAGCACCTCAGGATGACCGATCGAGGCGCGGTCTGCCCTCAGCTACTTGAACTTCTTCGCCAGCGCCGTGGTGGCGGCGGTGAGGAGCCCGACGTCGGCGCCGACCGCCACGAACTGGTAGCCCCAGTCGATGTAGCGGCGGATCTCCTCCTCGTTGCCGGTGAGGATGCCGGCCGGCTTGCCGAGCTTCTTCAGCCGCGTGACCGCATCCTGCATCGCCTTCTGCACTTCCGGGTGCGCCGGATTGCCGAGATGGCCGAGCGAGGCGGCGAGATCGGACGGGCCGATGAAGACGCCGTCGACGCCCTCGACGCCGGCGATGGCTTCGAGATGATCGAGCGCGGTGCGCGTCTCCACCTGCACCAGCACGCACTGCTCGGCGTTGGCCTTGGTGAGATAGCCGGGCGTGCGGCCGTAGCGGCTGGCGCGCGACGACACCGCCACGCCGCGCATGCCCTCGGGCGGAGAGCGCGTCGACTCGACCGCGCGCTTGGCCTCCTCGACGTTCTGCACGTAGGGGAACAGCAGGGTCTGCGCGCCGATGTCGAGGCAGCGCTTGGCCATCACCGGATCGTTCCACGGCGGCCGCACGATCGGCGTGGCGGTGCCGCGCGCGCAGGCCTGCAGCAGGGAGAACAGCGTCGGGATATCGTTGGGGGAATGCTCGCTGTCGAGCAGGATCCAGTCGAAGCCGGCGTCGGCGACGATCTCGGCGGCGATCGGGCTGCACAGGCTCGACCACAGGCCGATCTGCAATTTTCCAGCGGCGAGAGCGTGCTTGAATTCGTTGCGCTGCAGTTCGAAAGACATTGGCATTTCCCCGGTTTCTTTTCACGTCCCCGCAAAAGCGGGGAACGCGGTGCTGGATTCCCGCTTGCGCGGGAATGAGCGGCGTTTGACGCGACTTATCCCGATTAAACGAACTGGATGGCCAGCCCGCCGAGCGGGCCGAAGTCGGCGTGCAGCGTATCGCCTTTCTGCGCGAACACCACGCGCGTGAACGAGCCGGCGAGCACGATGTGGCCGGGCTCGAGCGCATGGCCGTAGGCGCAGATCTTGTTGGCGAGCCAGGCGACGCCGAGCGCGGGATGGCCGAGCACGCCGGCCGCGAGCCCGGTCTCCTCGATCTCGGAATTGCGGTACATGATGCCGCCGACCCAGCGCAGGTCGACGTCGAGCGGGCCGACGGGGCGGCCGCCGAGCGCAATGCCGGCGGCGGCGCCGTTGTCGGCGACGGTGTCGACGATTTTGCGCGGGTCCTGGATGCGGGCGTCGACAATTTCAATCGCCGGGATGACGTACTCGGTGGCGCGCAACACGTCGGCGAGGCCGACGCCCGGGCCTTCCAGCCGCTTGCCGATGACGAAGGCGAGCTCAACCTCGACGCGCGGCTTGCAGTAGTTTTCGTGCGGCACCTTGGCGCCGTCGCCGATCATCTGGTCGTCGAGGATGTAGCCGTAATCCGGCTCGTCGATCATCGATGAGCGCTGCATGGCCTTGGAGGTGAGGCCGACCTTGTGGCCGATGAGCTTGCGGCCCTCCTTCAGCTTGCGCTGCATCACGTCCGCCGAGATGGCGTAGGAATCCTCGATGGAAATGTCGGGAAAGGTGACGTGCAGCGGCGTGACCTGTTTGCGGTCTTTCGCGGCCTGCACCAGAATGTCGGCGGCCTTCTTGCGGTCGGCGTCGGATAGCATCGAAGTACTCCCTCCCCGTTCGTTTTGACGATCGTGTCGCGCTTGCCGCCGGACACTGAAATGGGACGGCCGGCAACGCCCAAGAAGCGCGCAGGACAGGCCTTACCGCCGCGCCGGCCAAATAAATTTGCGATGGATCAATAATGCGGCGGTGGCGGCTCGGCCTCGCCGCCACCGGAGCCGGCGGCCGCTTCGGCGAGTTGCTCGCTCAGGCGCGCGACCTGGCGCTTGAGCGCCGCGATCTCTTTCCACTGCACCGCCAAGGCCTCGCTCAAATCCTCGATGGCGCGGTCCTGATGCGCCTTGTC
>JARRQH010000290.1:0-4173 GCA_037381985.1 Pseudolabrys sp. | reverse complement strand
GCTCGATCTCGCACCGGTCACGTCGACCGAAGTCCGCCGTATGATCGAACGCCTCAAAGGTGCGCCGCTTCTGCACGGCGCGCGCGGCCGGCGCGCGGTCGATATCGACGCCATCGCCGACGCGGTCAGCCGACTGTCGGTGCTGGCGGCGCGCCAGCCCGACGCCTTCGACAGCATCGAGATCAATCCGCTGCTCGCCCGCGCGCACGGCGCGGTCGCGCTCGACACCCTCATCGTCCCCGCCCGCAGCAGCGCGCCGGCGCGGGAGAGCGCAGCATAACCGGCAAGGCCAAAAGCGCTGCGCAGGAAAACCCGAAGGAACGCCACAATGACGACAAGCCAGGCCCTCGATCGCGAGACATTCGACCAGTTGCGCGCCACGGTCGACCGCTTCGTTGCGGAGCGGCTCATCCCGAACGAGAAACGCGTCGAGAAGGAAGACCGCATCCCCGACGAGATCGTCGCCGAGATGCGCGAGATCGGCTTTTTCGGACTAACGACCCCGGTCGAATACGGCGGCCTTGGTCTCACCTCGACCGAGGAATGCGACATCGTCATGCGCCTCGGCCGCGCCGCCCTCGCCTTCCGTTCGGTGTTCGGCACCAATGTCGGCATCGGCGCGCAGGGCCTCATCATGGAAGGCACGGCCGAGCAGAAAAAGCACTACCTACCGCGCATGGCCGCCGGCGAGATCATCTCGTCGTTTGCGCTGACGGAGCCCGAAGCCGGTTCCGATTCCGCCGGCCTGCGCACGCGCGCGGTGCGCGACGGCGACGATTACGTCATCACCGGTTCGAAGCGCTTCATCACCAATGCCGAGCGCGCCGGCCTGTTCACCGTGATGGCGCGGACCGACCCCGACAAACCGGGTGCCGACGGCATCTCGGCATTCCTGGTGCCGGGCGGCAGCCCGGGCCTCACGGTCGGCAAGAAGGATCGCAAGATGGGCCAGCGCGGCACCACCACCTCGGACGTCATCTTCGACGGCGTGCGCGTGCCGGCGAGCGCTATCGTCGGCGGCGTTCCCGGCCGCGGCTTCCGGCTGGCAATGAAGGTGCTCGACCGCGGGCGCATCCATCTCGCCGCGCTCGCCGCCGGCGCCTGCGACCGGCTGATCGAGGAAATGGTCGGCTATGCCAAGAAGCGCCGGCAGTTCGACAAGGCGATCGCCGAGTTCCAGTTGATCCAGGCGATGATCGCCGATAGCCACACCGAACGCGCGGCCGCGCGCGCGCTGGTCGAGAAGGCGGCGGCCACCTACGACGCCAACGGCGCCGCGCCGCTCGATGCCGCTGTGGCCAAATATTTCGCCAGCGAAGCGGCCGGCCGCATCGCCGACCGCGCCGTGCAGGTACACGGCGGCGCCGGCTACATGGCCGAGTACGCCGTCGAACGCATCTATCGCGACGTGCGGCTGCTGCGCATCTACGAAGGCACCAGCCAGATTCAACAGATCATCATCGCGCGCCACCTGCTCAAGAATTGACCGGTCAGCCATATCGCGTCGTCGCGCGCGCACGGAAAGAAGGAAGAGAAGAAGATGAGTCTGGGTACCATGCTCGAAGGCAAGGTCGTCGTCGTCACCGGCTCGGGCGGCGGCATCGGCCGGGACATCGCGCTCGCCATGGCGCGCGAAGGCGCGCGCGTCGTCGTCAACGACATCGGCGCCAGCCTCAAGGGCGAAGGCGCCGACGAAGGGCCAGCGGCCGCCGTGGTCGCGGAGATCAAGGCCTTCGGCGGCGAGGCGGTCGCCAACCGCGCCAGCGTCGCCGATCCGGCCGCCGCCCCGCGCATCGTCGAAACCGCGCTCGACGCCTTCGGCCGCATCGACGCGGTGGTCAACAATGCCGGCATTCTGCGCGACGCCTTCTTTCACAAGATGAGCCAGGCGGACTGGGACGCGGTCATCAAGGTGCATCTCTACGGCGCTTATCAGGTCAGCCGCGCCGCCGCCGAGCACTTCAAGACGCAAGGCTCCGGCGCCTTCATCCACATGACCTCGACCTCCGGCCTGATCGGCAACTTGGCGCAGGCCAATTACTCGGCCGCCAAGCTCGGCATCGTCGCGCTGTCGAAGTCGATCGCGCTCGACATGCAGCGCTTCGGCGTGCGCTCGAACTGCATCGCGCCCTTCGCCTGGAGCCGCATGATCTCCTCGATCAAGGTGGACAGCCCCGAGCAGGAAGCGCGCGTCGCCAAGCTCAAGGAGATGAAGGCGGAAAAAGTCGCCCCGCTCACCGTTTATCTCGCGAGCGACGCGGCAAACGCGGTCAACGGCCAGATCTTCTCGGTGCGCAACAACGAGATCTTCCTCATCAGCCAGCCGCAGCCCGTGCGCTCGGTGCATCGCGGCGAAGGCTGGACCGCGCAGACCGTCGCGGCGCACGCCATGCCAGCGCTGTCGGCGAGCTTCCACGATCTCGATGTTTCGGCCGACGTGTTCTCGTGGGACCCCGTGTGACAGCCGGGCGATACGTTGCCGATCCGCACAAGCCGTCTCCGGCTTGGGCGGCGCAAACGACTGCGCCTGGCAGAATCCCACGAGGTGTCCGACCGCATCCGAACCGGGCTGGATGATCGCTGGGTCGGTGCCGAAAAGGGTGACGACCGATTGCGCCTCGCCCTGCCAATCGAGAATTGGGCCGGCGATTGCGACCAGCCCCGGAATGAACTTGCCGTCGACCCACGCATAGCCGTGGCCGCGAATGTCACGCAGCAGCTTCTCCAACCCCTCGCCAGTCGGCGTGAGATCCGGCGCGATGGCCGGCTTTTGACGAACGCGGCGCAACTCGGTGTCGCGCATGGCCTGCATCGGCGCGGGCGGCGCCCAGGCCAGGAACGCGCGCCCGGTCGCGGAGCTGAGCAGCGGCAATGTGGTGCCGAGCCCCATGGACGTGACGGTCGGCGACGCCGCCCGTTCCCACCTGATCACCGTCGCCCCTTGATCGCCCCAGACCGACAACAGCACGGTGAGGCCGGACTCCGCGCAGAGATCCGGCAGCGCCTCCGACGCGCGGTTGACGAAGTCGTACCCGGCAAGCGCTGAAAGCCCGAGCTTCACGGCGCCCGGCCCGAGATCGTACTTCCCCGATCGTCCGGCCTGCGCGACCAGGCCGGCATGCTGGAACGACGTCAGATAGCGATGCACCTTGCTGGGCGGCATGCGGCATAGCCGCGCCAACTCGGAAAGAGAAATGGGTCCGTGACGGTTCGCCATCGTCTGCAGCATCTGCAACGCTGCATCGAGCGATTGAGTACCGCTCGGTACCTTCGCGGTCTTCTTAGCCTTTGTCATTTGCGTTCACCATGGCACGCACCGCCCCAGGCTGTTCCGCCACAAAGATGTCGATCAACAATCGGTCGACCGAAGCCACCGCGTCGGCCGAGCCCGCCACGACGCACCACCGAAGCCGCCAAGATACCTGCGATGACCTATCCGACACCATCGCCCCCCTCTATCGGGGACGAAGCCGAGCGGCATACCTGGGGTACGTCTTCCGAGAAACTCTTCCGATTTATCAATGGGGTGGTCGCCGCCTCTATTCCTATATACAGAATTAGTTACATATACTAGAAAACGAGACAACATCGAACAATAAACGGTCGAGCCTTTCGGGAGGAGACAATGGCAAGCGTCAGCACCGTCGAAATTCTGGGCGGCGGACCGTCGGGTCTTTACACCGCGATCCTGCTGCGGCGCCTGATGCCGCAGGTCCGGCTGCGCGTCACCGAGCAGAACCCGCAAGGCGCGACCTTCGGTTTCGGCGTGGTGTTCTCGGATCAGGCGCTCGAATTCCTCAAGGCCGACGATCCCGAGACGCACGCTCTCGTCATCCCTCACATGGAGCGGTGGCGGAACATGACCCTGAACCTGCCGGACGGGCAGGTTACGCTGGACGGGGTTGGCTTCACCGCGATCGGCCGGCTGGAGCTCATCGCGATCCTGCGCCAGCGTGCAGAGGCCTTAGGCGTCGAGATCCGCTTCAACCACCCGGTCACATCGCTCGACGAACTGGACGCCGACCTCATCGTCGGCGCCGACGGGCTGAACTCCTTGGTCCGCCGGTCGTTCGAAGACAAGTTCCAGCCGACGATCGAGACTTTCGAAAACCATTTCGCCTGGTTCGGCACCGAGCGGTCCTTCGACACGCTGACCCAGACCTTCATCAAGAC
>JARRQH010000289.1:0-5655 GCA_037381985.1 Pseudolabrys sp. | reverse complement strand
TTCGCGGTGCCGGTCGACGAACTGCGCTCGCACTCGCGCCGCACCCAGTCGGTGGCCTTCGCGCGCCAGAGTGCCATGTACCTCGCCCACGTGGTGCTGGGCCTGAACTACCGCGACGCCGGCCTGCTCTTTCGCCGCGATCGCACGACGGCGGCCTACGCCTGCCAGGTCGTCGAGGACCGCCGCGACGATCCCGCCATCGACCGGCTGCTGCAGCAGCTCGAAGGCGTCTGCAACGATCTGGCGCGTGATGCCGGAGTGTTTCCAGGCGAAGTGGGCACCGGTTCGCCGTCCGGAAACACGACAAGACAAAGCCGCGCGGACTTCGAGGTGCGGTGATGGCTGGCGGCAGTAAGAATCGCGCCAAAGCGCGCGCCGCCACGGTCCGGTCCGACGCGCCGCATCCACAAGTTGACGACTTTCGCGGCCGCCATCTCGCGCTGACACAGCGCCAGATCGAAACCGAGTTCGGCCGCGCCAGCGTCACCGTCGATGAGGGCGAAAGCCCGCTCGCCTGGCTTGCCCGCCGGCGCGGGCGCGACGGCCGCGCGCTGGTCGCGCCGCATCAGTTGCAGGCGGGCGAGCGGCTGCGCATCGAATTCACCCGCGCCCACCTGATGCCGCGCACCACGTCGAGTTGGGAGAACCCGATTTCATCCGGCCGCCGCGGCGCCGGCGGCGACCGGGCGGCTTCCGTTACCGACGTCATGGTCACGGCGCGCCAGCGCGTGCATCGCGCGCTCGACGCGGTCGGCCCGGAGTTCGCCGGGCTTTTGCTCGACGTCTGCTGCTTCCTCAAAGGCCTCGAGGAGGTCGAGCGCGAACGCGTTTGGCCCGCGCGTTCGGCCAAGGTGGTGCTGCAGCTCGCGCTCGAGCGGTTGGCGCGCCATTACGGCTACGCCGGTGAAACGCGCGGACGCGGACGTGTATCCGTTCAGACGTGGCTGGCGGACGACGCGGAATTCGTCGTCGATGGCGAAGATGAGTGAACGATCAGGCGGCCGGCGCGAGCGCGGCCTTGGCGTCGTTCTGGATGCGCTCGACCATGGACCGCAGGCCGTTCGATCGCTGCGGCGTCAGGTTCTCGCGCAGGCCGAGCTGCGTGAACACGGCCTCGGGATCGATGTCGAGGATGTCCTTGGCGGGTTTGCCCGAATAGAGCGCGAACAAGATGGCGATTAGCCCGCGCACGATGTGGGCATCGCTGTCGCCGTCGAAAGAGAGCGTCGGGCCGACGGCGCCGTCCGGTGTCACGTGGGTGACGAGCCAAACCTGGCTGGCGCAGCCGCGCACCTTGTTCGTTTCGTTGTGTGCTTCGTCGGCGAGCGGCGGCAGCTCACGGCCGAGCTCTATGACATAGCGGTAGCGGTCGTCCCACTCGTCGAGCAGCTCGAAATTCTCAATAATCTCGTCGATATCGGCCATGGTTCGTACAATTGGCTTCGCTTACGCAATCGGATCCATCGTATTCCGCCCGCTATATAGGACGGATTGCCCCGATGGCCAAAGGCGAATGCGCGCGGGAGCTGGTGGGGCGAATTTGACATTTGGTATCAGCTTGCAGCTATCCCCTTATCAAATGTCAAATTCAAAGTTCCACTAGATTCAAATAGTTGCTGGGGTCCTTTGATTGCGACATTCGCTCCGGACCTTGCGGCGACGGGAGGCAAATGTCGGAATCGGGCCAACAGTACCGCGCGCCAAAAGGCGGAAAACGCTGGAAATCGGTGGCCGATCAGACCGAGGGACGAATCCGCCGTGGCCGCTGGGGTGGCATCGGAACCGGCGCGTGCCAGGGCGCTTTGAGGTCGCTGGTCGTCAGCGTGCCGGCGCCTTGGGCCGACACCGGCATCACCTTGGGGGCGGCCCTGGAGTCCGCTCGGGCGAGCCTGTGGTCGCCCGCGGTGGAGCGGCCGCCGATACTGCCGGTGACAAATTCATAGAGCGTGCGCGCGCCCGCCTCGGCTCGGCGGCCGAGCGCGGCCGCCACCTTGCCGCCGACCTCGCAGGCTGCCGGCTGGCGGTCGCAGAAGCCGCGCGCATCCGACACCGCGGCGCTCGCCAGCGTCACCGCTTGCACCGCATCGACCTGTGCGTTCGGCGACGTCGATTTGGTACCCGTGCTTGGCAGCAGCAGGCACACGACGCCCAGCCAAAACGCCATCCTCAACAGAAAGAACATGACACCACCCGCACCTGCCCCTGCGGCTTTTTCACCGCCTTTGAATTGAAACATAGCAGATGGCCCTGAAGCTGTCGTATGAATTGTCCCGAGGCTTTTCCGCAAACTCGACGCGAATGCGCGACGAATTTTCGTCAAATTTGAACAGCTTCCATTTGACTAAAATTTTAACGGTCGCGCCGTGTGCCGCAAATCGTGTGGGCCTTGCGCGCGGATGGTTAGCGTCCCGGTAACGCGAGAGCCGCGCGCGACCCCGTACGTGCGATCGCAACACAAATTTCACCATGACCGCTAATTCGCGCCCGCGACGGTGCCCGTCATATGCGTACCGGCGGGACGTGGCGATGTTCCTTTAGCGTTCGCTTAAGCCACGCCGGGCTAGCATCCAGGCCACAAAAGGAGACGCGTTAGTAGCGTCGATTGAGTGGGACAGGGATCCGTGGGCTTCCTCACGCCAGTGTGGAATTACGTGGACGCGTTGGTGCATCCGGCCGCGCGCGAGGACGCGCTAACGGCGGCGCGTCACCGGGCGTTCATCGCGCCGCGCCTGCTCGGCAGCCTGATCGCGCTCGCCTGCTTTCCGGCCTACCTAGTGTTCCGCGGCGTGCCGAGCGCGCTTGAGGTCGGCGTGTTCGGCTGGCTAGTCGCCCCGATCCTCATTGCCACGTACCTGTCGCGCACCGGCCGCTACGAAAGCGCCCACGTGCTGTCGTCGCTGGCGCTCACCGGCCTCGTCACGGTGGTGGCCTGGCGCACCGGCGGCATCGGCTCGTTCGCGGCGATCTGGCTCGTGGTGGTGCCGCTCGAAGCCGCGCTCTCGGCCTCGCGCCGCGTGGTGGCGATGGCCGCGACCTTCGCGCTCGCCGCCGCCGGCCTGCTGGTGCTGCTGAGCGCCGTCCATCTCCTGCCGCCCCCGTCGGCGGTCGCCAACGAACAAGGCGCGCTCGCCGCGCTCGGCATCATCTCCGCTGCGCTCTACGCCACCGGCCTCGCCCTCGGCGCCGAACAACTCGCGCGCACCAGTTCCTGGCTGCGCTACGCCGAGGAAGAGCGCTACCGCCTGCTCGCGCGCAACATGACCGACGTCATCACCCGGCACGGCCGCAACGGCGCGGTGCTGTTCGCCTCGCCCGCCGCCGAGCCGCTGTTCGGCGTGCGCCCCGGCGATCTCATGGGCCACGGTCTGTTCGATCGCGTACACGTGGCCGATCGCCCCGCCTATCTCACCGCACTCGCCGATGCCGCCGCCGACGGCACCGATCGCTCGGTCGAGTTCCGCCTGCGCCACGGCGGCGAGACGCAAGGCCAGGATTATGTCTGGGTCGAAATGCGCTGCCGCCCGCTCGACCGCGCCGATGGCGTGGCGCCGGCGAGCGAGCGCGAGGTGGTGGCGGTGCTGCGCGACGTCAGCGAGCGCAAGATCCAGGAAGAGGCGCTCGACATCGCGCGCGCGGAATCGGCGCGCGCTAACGTCGCCAAGAGCCGCTTCCTCGCCACCATGAGCCACGAGCTGCGTACGCCGCTCAACGCCATCATCGGCTTCTCCGACATGCTGACCGACGACTCGTTGGTGTTCGAGGAGTCGCGGCGGCACGAGTACGCTAAGCTGATCAACGACTCCGGCCGTCACCTGCTCTCGGTCGTCAACGGCATCCTGGACATGTCGAAGATGGAGACCGGCAATTTCAAGATCACGCCCGAGCCGTTCGCGCCGCGCGAGGCGATCGAAAGCTGCAGCGACCTCTTGGCGCTCAAGGCGCAGGAAGCCACCGGCGTCGGCATTGGCCCCGAGGATCTGCCGCGCCTGGGCGAGGCGTTCTTCCAGGCGCGCGGCACCTACGACCGCAAGCACGACGGCACCGGCCTCGGCCTCTCCATCGTCAAGGGTCTCGCCGACCTGCACGGCGGCGACACCGAGATCCACAGCCGGCTGGGCGAGGGTACGCGGGTGACCGTGCGGCTGCCCATCGATTGCGAGGCGGGCGAGCGGCCCGCCGATCCCATCAAGCTCGTCAGCGAGCGCGCCGAGGAACGGGCCGCGATCGCGCACCGCCATGTCGAAGTCCAAGTCGAATCCCAAGCCGAATCCCAAGAAACGCGAGTCAAGAAAATTGCCTAGACGCAGGAGCACCACGCGCGAGCCGGAAGCGGTGGCGGCCGGCGCCGCCGGTGGCGGCCTGACCGCCGCGATCACGACGCATCCGCGCGAGTTCGTCGCCATCGTCATGGCGATCGCGGCAACGATCGCGATCTTCGTCAACGCGCTGTTCCTGCAGCGGGGGCCACATCCGGCGCCGATCTTCGCCACGCGTCCGCTCATGCGCAGCGTGATCATGCCGCCGAAGCGTGCGGCGGCTCCGGTGCCGCTCGACAGTCACGGCAAGCTGGTTGCCGATATCCAGCAGGCGCTGAGCGCCAAGGGCTTCTATAACGGCGCCGTCGACGGCCTGTGGGGCGCCAAGACCGACAGCGCGGTGCGCGATTTCCTGCGCGCCAGCGGGTCCAATGCCGGCGTGGACGCCAGCGACACCTTGCTGCGTGCCATCCAGGCCTCCGCCGTGCGGGCTAACCAGGCCGCTGCGCCGCCCGTCAACGATCCGATCGCGCGGCTGTTGAAGCCGAGCGCGCCCAAGCCTGCGCCCGCAGCCGCCCCGGCGTCCGACACGCGCGTGCGCGCTGTCCAGCGCGTGCTCGCCGAGTTCGGCTACGGTCAGATCCAGCCGACCGGTGTCATCGATACGGACACCAAGGCCGCGATCGAAAAATTCCAGCGCGAGCATGCGATGGCGGCGACTGGCGAGGTCACCGCCAAGCTGGTGCAGGCGCTTGGCGCCCTGACAGGCCGGCCGCTGGAGTGATTGGTCGGCGCGCGGCCTTCATGGTACGTGAGCGCCATGCGTCTCAAATCCAATATCTGGGTCTCGGCCTATCTGCGCCGCTGCAGCGTCGAGGGCGCCTTCGCGGCGGTGCGCCGGCACGGCGTCGACGAGGCGGGCGCCATCTTCATCAAGGTCGACCGGCTGGACGGCACCGCCGCGCTCTACGGGCCGGCGCCTCAGTCCGCCTTCAACGATGACGATGAGCGGGCGGATCGCCTGTTCAGCGCCGTCATCGGCGGCGACGCGCCCGTGCCCGAAGCCGATGTCGAAGCCCGCCTGACGCGCGAGATCAAGTTCGACCCCGATCTCTGGATCGTGGAGGTCGAGGACCGCGCCGGCCGGTACTTCCTGGATCGCTTGGTGAGCTAACGCCCCGGCTTGCTGCCTGTGCGCGGCAGCGGACGCGCGCGCGGGCGCCCGTGCGGTCGTCGGCGTACAGCATCGGCGCGTGGCGCGGACGCTGGCGTTCGGCGGACTGGCGCAGCTTTACGAGGAGATCACGCCGGGCGCGGCGGCACACCTAGTTTCCATCTGGCGCCAGTCCGCCGAACGCCTGCGTCCGCGCCACGCGCCGATGCTGTACGCCGACGACCG
>JARRQH010000288.1:0-4190 GCA_037381985.1 Pseudolabrys sp. | reverse complement strand
GACGGTGACCAGGATGCCGCCGCCATAGAGGCGCTTGGCGACCCGCTTGGCGTCGGCGAGCGTCACCCCGTCGATCATGGCGCCGCGGCGCTGAATGTAGTCCATGCCCAAATGATCGAGCTGCATCTGGGTAAGCTGGGCGGCAATCTTGCGTGAGCTGTCGAGCGAGAGCGCGTAGGCGCCCTTGAGATAGGACTTGGCCGGCGCCAGTTCGGCCGCGGTCGGGCCGTCCTTGGCCATCCGTCCGATCTGCTGCTCGATGATCTTGAGCGCGTCGGCGGTACGGTCGTCGCGGGTGGCGGTACCGCCGATCACCACGGCGGCGTGCTGGAACCAGACCAGGCTGTCCTGGACGCCGTAGGTCAGCCCGCGTTTCTCGCGCACTTCCTTGTAGAGGCGCGACGAGAAGTCACCGCCGCCCAGGATGTGGTTGACGATGTAGGCAGCCATGAAATCGGGATCGTTGCGTTCGATACCCTTGCCGCCAAAGGTGACGACGGACTGCGGCACGTTGAGCTTCATGACGATGCGCTTGCCGAGCCCGACCGGCACCGCCTGCGGCACCGTCTTGAGATGGCTCTTGGCCGGCAGGTTGCCGAAGGCGCGGTCGACCAGCTTGGCCGCCGTCTTGGCGTCGACGTTGCCGACGATGGAGACGGTCAGCCCGTCACGCGCGAACACGTTGCGCACGTAACCGCGCATATCGTCCACGGTAATGCGCGGCACCGTCTCGAGCGAACCGGACGTCTGCCGGCCGTAAGGGTGGCCGGGGAACGCGGTCCGCCACCAGCGCAGCCTGGCGACGTCGTTGGGATTGGTGATCTGGCGCCTGAGGCCGGCCATGACCTGGCCGCGCACGCGCACCACCGCGTTGGCGTCGAAGCGCGGCTTGGTCAGCGCGAGATTGAGGAGGTCGAAGGCCTCGTCCTGGTGCTCGGTCAGCGTGCGCAGCGTGCCGCGGAAATAATCGCGGCCGACCTGGAAGCCGACACTGATGGCGTGGCGTTCGAGCCGGTCGTGATACTGCTCGCTGTCGAGGGAGCCCGCGCCCTCGTCGAGCAGGTTGCCGGCGAGACTGGCGGTGCCGGACTTGTCGGCCTCGTCCTGGCTCGAACCGCCGCGGAAGGCGTAGTTGAGCGAGATCAGCGGCACGGTGTGCTCGCGCACCAGCCAGGCGGTGATGCCGGCGGGCGTCACGATCTTCTCGATCTTCATGGCCGAGGCGGCGGGTGCCGCCGCGACGAACGCGAAAGCCGCCAGCGCAAGCGAGGTCAGGAGCCGGTTCATGAACGTTTCTCCGCCTGCGGGCTGGTGTCCTTGATGAGATAGCCGGTGACCGAACGCCGGATTTCGAGCCAGCGGCGCGCGGCCTCACGCACCTGCTCCGCCGTGACGGCGCGGATGTGGTCCGGCCAATGGGTGACGTCGACGACGGTCGCGCCGGTCATCAGCGACGAGCCGTACCAGCGCGCCATGCTGGCCTGGCTGTCGTGGGCATAGACCGCGGCGGCGATCAGTTGGGTCTTGCTACGCGCGAGCTCGTCGGCGGTCACGCCCTTGTCGATCACGTGAGCGACCACCGCGTCGATCGCCTTGGCGAGCTGCTGCGGGGTGACGCCGGGACGCGGCGCGCCGTAGACGCCGAACTTCGACATCCCGAGCGAATTATTCTGGTACCAGGCGGCGGCGTTGACCGCGAGCTTCTGGTTCACCACCAGCGCGCGATAAAGGCGGCTGTTGCTGCCGCTGCCGAGGATGTAGGCGAGCACTTCGAGCGCTTCCGACTCGCCGAGCTTGGCCGTCTTGAACGAGGGCGCCAGATAGGCGCGCTGCACGATCGGCTGCTCGACGCGGGCGTCGGCGAGCGTGACCGTGCGCGCGGCGATCGGCGGCGGTTCCTTGGTCCGCAGGCGCGGCGGCAGATCGGGATTCGGCTTGATCTTGCCGTAGGTCTCGCGCGCGAAGGCGAGCGCCTGCTGCGGCTTGACGTCGCCGGCAATCACCAGCACCGCGTTATTGGGCGCGTAGTAGCGATGATAGAAGGCGATGGCGTCCTGACGCGTGAGATGCTCCATCTCGCTGCGCCAGCCGATGGTGGGGATGCCGTAGTGGCTGTTGAAATAGAGCGCCGCGTCGATCTGCACGCCGAGCTTGGCACGCGGATTGTTCTCGATGCGCATGTTGCGCTCTTCCAAAATGACCTGACGCTCGGGCAGCACCACCGCATCGGTCAGAACGAGGCCGGTCATGCGGTCGGCTTCGAACGCCATCACCGTCTTGAGCTGGTCGGCGGGAACGCGCTGGTAATAGGCGGTGTAGTCGTCGGCGGTGAAGGCGTTCTCCTGCCCGCCCATCTTCGCGACCACGGCCGAGAACTGGCCGGCGGGATGCTTGGCGGTGCCCTTGAACATCAGGTGCTCGAGGAAGTGCGCGATCCCCGACTTGCCCGGCTTCTCGTCGGCGGCGCCCACCTTATACCAAATCATGTGGGTGACGACCGGCGCGCGGTGGTCGGGAATGACCACGAGCTCGAGACCGTTCTTCAGCGTGAAATCGGCGATCTTGGGGCCGGCGGCGGCGGTCGCGGGACCGGCGAACGCCGCGGCCGTCATGGCGGCGGCGATAAGCACGAAGGTTCTTCTGGCGATCACGGTCGCTCCCTTTGCAAGGACGGGATGAAGGCCGCGCCCCCGATACACGACGCCGGCACGCTTACGCGGAGTTCGGTCGCGGGACCGCCCGGGTCACCGATGCGTCGTATCTGTGCCGTGGGTCAGGTAATAGTCGTCTGCCTTCGGCGCGGAAGCCGTTCCTCCACCGACCCCGTAGGGTTGGCTCGGCGACGGCGTCAGGTAGCCGGGCGGCGGCTCGGTGAGCGACGTGCGCGCCGGCTCGCCGGTAAACTGCGCGGCCTGCTCGTCGCCGCTGCCAAACATCTTGCCGAACAGCCCCCCGACGTAGCCAAGCTGCGAGGGCGACATCCTGTGTTCGGCGTCCGGGCTCGACGAGGAGGCGTCGTACGAACGGCCCGCGTGACGGCGGTCCGAATACTTGGGCCCGAGCTCGCTGGGCAGCAGCGGCTTCTTGGCCTGATTGAATTGCTCCATGGGATCGCGAATCTCGCTGGCCCGCTGCTTGGCGATCTTCTTGGCGCGCTCGATATCGGGATCCTTCGGCCACGCCGGGTTTTTCGCGACCGCGGCGCCGGCCTTCCGGGGCGGCGGCAGGGCGTCGCCGTTCGGGATCACCAGCGGCGAGCGCTCCTCATAGGTCGGAACCGGCGCATTGGGATCCTGCAGGCCGATACCGGTGAGGATTTTGTGGATGATCTTCTGGTCGATCGCCTCGTCGTCTCCGCCGGCTCGCGCGATGCCGACGAGTGCGGTCGCCGCCAGCGCCGCGCCCAGAACGGCGGCGACCGGCAAACGGGTGTGCAGGCGTGTCGGGCGCATGGAACTCATCCCAATCTCAGGTACCAGGGCCTTTGAGCCTCAATTCCTCTCGGAATTCCGCATTCCTCCAGGAATTCAACGGTCTGCGGTCTTATATGCTGGCGGATCAGGGCCGTATTGCGGCGCGTTCTCCCCGCAAGGATTCATACAGGAGGCCGGCGACCCCGGCAACGATGGCCGCGTCAGCGAGGTTAAAGACGTACCAGTCAAACCGCCAATGGGCCGTATTGATGTGAAAATAGACGAAATCGGCCACCCAACCATAGGCAACCCGGTCGATTCCGTTGCCGACGGCGCCGCCGATGATGAGCCCAAGGGAAAGCGCGGTCAGCCGGTCGCTCGCCCGCGCCAGCCAGATCCACAACAGCACCACTGCGACAATTTTGACCGCCAGCAGCACCCAGGCGCCGAGCGGCCCGGTGGTCTGGAACCAGCCGTAGCTGATGCCGGTGTTGCGGGTCAGCACGAAGTCGAAAAAGGGCCCGAGGCGGATGGGCCCGGTTCTGGCCAGATCGACCACCCGCAGCAGGTAGAGCTTGCTGGCTTGGTCGATGGCGCAGGCGAGCACCGCCACGATGATGCCGAAGCGGCTGAGCGGGCCCCAGAGGTACGCGCTACGCATTCACTCCGCCGCCTGGCGCGCGGCATCCCATTCGCGCAGCGCCTGGGCATCGCGCGGGGAGACGTCGGGGTATTCCGGATCGGCGCCGATGGTATTGAGCACCTTCCAGGAGCGCG
>JARRQH010000287.1:0-5594 GCA_037381985.1 Pseudolabrys sp. | reverse complement strand
CCTGCGCAATGCAGATTTCTACATCGTCACCGTGCCGACCCCGATCGACGATGCCAATCGACCCGATCTGGGCGCCATGCTGGCGGCGTCGAAGACCGTCGGCGGCGCCCTGAAGAAGGGCGATATCGTCGTCTATGAATCCACGGTCTATCCCGGCGCCGTCGAGGAGGACTGTGTGCCGGTGCTGGCGGCAACGTCTGGGCTCGTCGCCGGTCGCGACTTCGCGGTCGGCTATTCGCCCGAGCGCATCAACCCCGGCGACAAGCTGCATCGCTTCGAGACCATCACTAAGGTCGTGTCTGGCCAGGACGCCAAGACACTCGACATCGTCGCCGACGTCTATGGCTCGGTGGTCACCGCCGGCATTCATCGCGCGCCATCGATCAAGGTGGCGGAGGCCGCCAAGGTCATCGAGAACACCCAGCGCGATCTCAATATCGCCTTCATGAACGAACTGTCAGCGATCTTCCACGAGCTCGGCATCGACACCGCCGATGTGCTGGCGGCGGCCGCCACCAAATGGAATTTCCTCAACTTCCAGCCGGGCCTGGTCGGCGGCCACTGCATCGGCGTCGATCCTTATTACCTGACCTACCGCGCCGAGAAGGCCGGCTATCACCCGGGAATCATCCTCGCCGGCAGGCGTATCAATGACGGCATGGGGCAGTGGGTGGCGCGCGAATGCGTGCGCAGTCTTACGCTGCGCAACTGCACCAACGCGACGGTGACTATCCTCGGCATGACCTTCAAGGAAGACGTGCCCGACATCCGCAATTCCAAGGTCATCGACATCGTGCGCGAGCTGGAGCGGTTCGGCATCCGCACCCAGGTGCACGATCCGCTGGCGCTGGCCGAGGAAACGAAGCACGAATACGGCGTGACGCTGACGCCGCGCGACGCGCTTGCACCTGCCGACGCGATCGTTCTGGCGGTGCCGCATCGCGCTTACATAGACGAGGGCTGGCCACTGATGCAAAAGTTGCTGCAGGGTGGCAAGGGCACCGTGCTGGACGTGAAATCGCGGCTCGCGCGCGAGCAGAAGCCGGAAGGTATCGATCTATGGCGGCTGTAGCTCCCGTTCTCGTCACCGGTGCTGCCGGGTTCATTGGCTTCCACGTGGCCCGCCGCCTGCTGCAGGACGGCAAGGCGGTGGTCGGCCTCGACAACGTCAACGACTACTACGATCCCAAGCTGAAGGAAGCGCGGCTGGCGGAGTTGTCAAAGCTGGACGGCTTCGAATTCGCCAGGCTCAACCTCGCCGACCGCGACGGCATTGCGGCGCTGTTCAGGCGCCACCGTTTTCCCTACGTCATTAATCTCGCGGCGCAGGCGGGCGTGCGCCATTCGCTGATCGATCCTTACGCCTATGTCGATGCCAATCTCGTCTACGGGCCGTGGGGGCGGCCGGATATGGCGATGTGGCTCTTCGCCAAGGCCATCCTGGCCGGCGAGCCGATCAAGCTGTTCAACAATGGCGACATGCGGCGCGACTTCACCTATATCGACGACATCGCCGAGGCGATCGTGCGGCTGGTTCCGCGCGCGTCGGCGCCGAACCCGGCCTGGTCGAGTGAAGCGCCCGATCCCGGCTCCAGCAACGCGCCGTGGCGGGTCTACAATATCGGCAACAACAACCCGGTCGAGCTGATGGAAGTCGTGCGGCATCTGGAAGAGTCGCTCGGCAAGAAGGCCAAGCGCGAAATGCTGCCGATGCAGCCCGGCGATGTGCCGGCCACTTACGCCGACGTCGACGCGCTGATGCACGAGGTCGACTTCAAGCCGGCGACGCCGATCGGCGACGGTATCGCGCGGTTCATCGCGTGGTATAAAGAGTATCACGGGCTCTAAGCCGGCATGGCAACGATGACGGAGTTGACCGGCCGATGATCGATCGCGTGGCACTGATCACCGGGGCGACCGGCCAGGACGGCGCCTACCTGGCGGAATTCCTGCTCGGCAAGGGTTACATCGTCCACGGTGTCAAACGGCGCTCGTCCTCGCTCAACACCCAGCGCGTCGACCATCTTTACGTCGATCCCCATGTCGAGAACGTGCGGTTCTTTCTCCACTATGGCGATATGACCGACGCGACCAACCTGATCCGGCTGATGCAGGAAACGCAGCCGACCGAGATCTATAATCTCGCCGCTCAGAGCCATGTGCAGGTCAGCTTTGAGACGCCGGAATATACCGCCAACGCCGACGGACTCGGGACGCTGCGTCTGCTCGAGGCCATGCGCATCCTACGCATGGAGGAGCGCGCGCGCTTCTATCAGGCGTCAACCTCGGAGCTTTATGGGTCGTCGCCGGCGCCGCAGAACGAGGCGACGCCGTTCGCGCCGCGCAGCCCCTATGCCGCCGCCAAGCTCTACGCCTACTGGATCACGGTGAACTATCGCGAAGCCTACGGAATGCACGCGTCGAACGGCATTCTGTTCAATCACGAAAGCCCGATCCGCGGCGAGACCTTCGTTACCCGCAAGATTACCCAGGCGGTGGCCGCCATCGAAACCGGACGCCAGGACATGCTGTTCATCGGCAACCTGAACGCCCAGCGCGACTGGGGTCACGCCCGTGATTACGTCGAAGGCATGTGGGCGGTTCTGCAGCAGCCGAAGCCGGATGATTACGTGCTCGCGACCGGCGAGGCCCACACCGTGCGGGAGTTCTGCGAAAAAGCCTTCGCGGTGGTCGGTCGGCGCATCCGGTGGCAGGGCGAGGGGGTCGAGGAAGTCGGTATCGACGAAGCGAGCGGCAAGGTGCTGATCCGCGTCGACCCGCGCTATTTCCGGCCAACGGAGGTGGATCTGCTGCTCGGCGATCCCTCGAAAGCGCGCGCCAAGCTCGGATGGAAGCACCGCGTGAGCTTCGATGAATTAGTCACTCAGATGGTGACGAGCGACCTCGAAGCGACCCGCGCCGTCAAGACGGATTGACGCGACCGTCGGCGACGATCTCGCGGTCCTCTCCGGCTTTCGCCGGCTGTGGGCCCAGCACCCACACCAGGCCGCCGAGTACGCCCAGCACCAGATAGCTGACGCCGAACAGGATTGAGACCAGCAGGCCGTCACTCTGCGGCAGGCCGGCGTAGGCGAAGGCCGCGATCATAGCACCTTCGCGCACGCCCCAGCCGGCGATCGAGATCGGGACCACCGCGATCAATGCGACCGGCAGCACCACGAAAATGGCGTTGGGGAACGACAGATCGGCGCTGACGGCGTGCGCGACGCACCAGGCGCACAGCGCCGTCAGCATGTGGCTCATCACCGAGATCAGCGTGACCGTCCCCAAGGTGCGGGGCGCGCGCAGGATGCCGATAGCGACAGTCGCTGTTGCCGCGACATGCCGCGTCAGCGACCAGCGCTGAAGGAAGCGCCAGCGCTCCCAGCCCAGCACCAGGAAGACCACCCAGCCGCCGAGGCTGCCTAGCCCGATCGCCAGCAGCGCGATGCGCCCGACCGGATCCTGCACCAGGGCGAAGGTCCACGGCAGGCAGACGACGACCACGCATGCCAGCATGACAAGTCCGATCAGCCGGTCGAGCAGTACCGAATAGCTCGCGACCCGCCAATCCTGCTGCCTGCCGAGCAGCCAGATACGCATGGCGTCGCCGCCGACGCTGGACGGCAGCGTCTGGTTGAAGAAGGTGCCTACCATGGTGAAGCGAAACAGCCGTGTGAACGGCATCGACGCGCCGCACTGGCGCACGATCTGCTGCCACCGCAAGGCGAGCAGGGCCGTCTGGCCGACGAGGATGACCACCGAGAGCGCGAGCCAGCCGATCCGGACATCGCGCAGTCGCTGAGCGACGGTGTCCAGGTTGACCAGACGCAGCGCAAGATACAGCAGCAGCCCCGATACGGCGGCCTTCAACAGCAGGGATATCGCCTTCCGCATCGCCTGATTATCGCTGAATAGTGGGCCGTCTGGGCCCATGTCCCCCGAACCGGGCCTATGTCCCCGAAGGCCCTCGGGTTGCCGCTTCGCCACGGGTAAGTCAAGCAGGCAGGGCGGGAGGCCTGAAAACCGCCTCTGGCGGCTTGCAACGGCCCGCGCCCCTTGCCATGGGTAGGGTCGGATGACCGATCTCCGATGAGGGAACTCGCGCGATGACCGCCCCCACGCTGGCAAATCTGAAGGTCAAGCTGTTCACCGACGGTGCCGAAAAGGCGCAGATCGTGGATATGGCCAAGCAGGCCTGGATCGCCGGTTTCACCACCAATCCGTCGCTGCTCAAGAAGGCCGGCGTCAACGACTACGCGGCCTACGCCCGCGAACTGGTCGCCGCCGTGCCCGACCGCCATATCTCGTTCGAGGTGATCTCCGACGACATTCCGGAGATGGTGGCGCAGGGCCGCCTTATCCACACCTGGGGCGAGAACGTCTACGTCAAGCTGCCGGTGACCAACACCCGCGGCGAGACGCTGTTCGAGGCGGTGCGCACGCTTTCCAAAGAAGGGGTGAAGGTCAACATGACCGCCATCTTCACCGACGAGCAGGTGGAACAGGCGGTTGCCGCCCTCGACGGTGGAGCGCCCGCTTGTGTCTCTGTGTTTGCCGGCCGGTTGGCGGATTTCGGGCTCGACTATCGGCCGACCATGCAGAAGGCCGTGGCGCTCGCCCGCAAGACCGCGAACGTCGAGATCATCTGGGCCTCCACGCGCGAAGCCTTCAACGTCATCGAAGCCGATGCAATGGGTTGCCACATCATCACCGCGCCGGCCGACGTCCTGAAGAAGCTGCCGTCGATAGGCACCAAGACGGCGGCGCAGCTCTCGCTGGCCGCGGTGCAGGCCTTCCGGGACGACGCGCTGGCCGCGGGTCTGCGACTCGAGGTCGGCTCGTCCCGAGCGGCCGAATAAAACGACCCCGGGCAACTCACTGTAACGCTTTGAATCAAAACGTGTTCATCCTGGTTCCGGGGACCGGTCGCCAGCCGCAGTGCAGCATGCTAAGGGACGGCGAGGGCCCAATTTCTCGGCCAGAGGACGTATTAAGACCATGACTCAGACCCAAAAACCGGACGCGGTGCCGCCGTTGCGGATCGGTGTCGTCGGCGTCGGCGTCATGGGCAGCAACCATGCCCGCGTTCTGTCCGGCCTGCCGGGAGTCGCGCTCGTCGGCATTGCCGATCCCGACCGCAAGCAGGCCGACTTCGTCGCGCGCACGCTCGGCTGCGCCGCCGTCGATACCGTCGAGGACCTGCTCGATCTCGGCGTCGACGCGGTCACCATCGCCGCGCCCACCCATCTGCATCACCCGATCGCGCTCACCTGCATCGCGCGCGGCGTTCACGTGCTGGTGGAAAAGCCGGTCGCTTCCACGGTGGAGCAGGGTCGCGACATCATCGAAGCGGCGCGCGCGGCCGGCGTCACGCTCATGATCGGCCATGTCGAGCGCTTCAATCCGGCGGTGGAAGCGATCAAGGAAGCCATCCGCAACGAAGACATCCTGTCGATCGCCATCACCCGCGTCGGCCCGTTCCCGCCGCGCATGTCGAATGTCGGCGTGGTGATCGATCTCGCCGTGCATGATATCGACCTGATCCGCTGGTTCACCGATTCCGACATCGTCGAGGTGCAGCCGCAGATGTC
>JARRQH010000286.1:0-7201 GCA_037381985.1 Pseudolabrys sp. | reverse complement strand
CTTGATGTAGTGGTAAGTGAGGGCGCCGATCACAGCCGCCGGCAGGAACGCCAAGAGAATGCCGATGACGACGCGCGCCGCCGGCCAGCTCGTGAACATGTTCTTGGCGAGGCCCCACAGCCGGCCGAAATAGATGGTCAGCAGCGCCAGGATGGCGCCGAGCTGGATCAGAATGGTGAACGACTTGCCGAAGTTGTCGCCGTCCCAGCCCAGCACCCGCTCCATCAGCAGCAGATGGCCGGTGGAGGACACCGGCAGGAACTCGGTCAGGCCCTCGACCACGCCGAGCACGGCGGCCTTGATGAGATCGACGGGCGACGTGGTCAGGCCGAGGCCGACCATCTGCGTGGTATCAATCGTCATGGTTAGGACCGGGCTCCGGTATAGGCGTGCGGCACGCGGACCGCGGCGGGGCTCGAGCGGTCAGTGGCTTTAGGGCTTTTGACCCAGTTCCTTGCCGCTAACAACTTAATACCGGGTAACTTCGTGTAGCTTACTGTGAATGTTGCGCGGTCGGCCCGATTTCGATAGTGCGGCAGCCGGTTTCCGCCTAAGCCCAGGTGCTCATGCTGACACTGTTTCACCACCCGCTCTGCCCGCGCTCGCGCTACGTGCGCTTGATCATGGGCGAATACGGCATCGAGCCGCGGCTGGTGGAGGAACGTTTCTGGGAGCGGCGCGAGGAATTCCTGCTGCTCAATCCGGCGGCCGAAACCCCGGTCGCGGTGATCGAGGGCGAACCGGCGATTGCGGGCGCAACCGTCCTGGCCGAGTTCCTGGAAGAGACCCACGCCGCCCGCCACGGCACCAACGGGCTGATGCCGCCACGCCCCGGCCAGCGTGTGGAGGTGCGCCGGCTGGCGAACTGGTTCAACGACAAGTTCTACGACGAGGTCAGCCGGCCGCTCACGACCGAGCGCCTGTTCAAGCGCTACATGACCAAGGAGCAGGGCGGCGGGTCGCCCGACACCGACGCGCTGCGCGCCGGACGCCACAATATCCGCTATCATATGGCCTATATTGGCTGGCTGGCGCGCACGCGCGACTGGCTCGCCGGCGACCGGCTGACGCTCGCCGATCTCGCCGCTGCGGCGCATCTGTCGGTCGTCGATTACCTGGGCGAGGTCCCGTGGAGCGAAGACGAAGCCGCCAAGCACTGGTACGCGCGCATCAAGTCGCGGCCGTCGTTCCGTCCGATCCTGGCGGAGAAGCAAGCCGGCGTGCCGCCGGCGGCGCATTACGCCGATCTCGACTTCTGAACACGCCCGCCGACTTGAAAGCCGCGCTGATCGAGCAGGCGCAGGTGCTCGGCTTTTCCGTCATCGGCGTGACGCGTCCCGACGCGACGCCGCAGGCGAAGGGCCGCCTGGCGCGGTTTCTTGAAGACGACATGCACGGCGATATGGACTGGCTCAAAGCCACCGCCGAACGACGCGCCGCGCCCACTGCGCTGTGGCCGGACGTGCGTTCGGTGATCATGCTGGGTTTGAACTATGGGCCCGACACCGATCCGCTGGCGGTGCTGGCGCGGAAAGACCGCGCGGCGATTTCGGTCTACGCGCAAGGTGACGACTATCACGACCTGATCAAGAAGCGATTGAAGGAACTGGCGCGCTGGCTCGTCGCGCAAGCCGGCGGCGACGTGAAGGTGTTCGTCGATACCGCGGCGGTGATGGAAAAGCCGCTCGCCGAAGCCGCCGGCCTCGGCTGGCAGGGCAAGCACACGAACTTGGTATCTCGTCAATACGGTTCCTGGTTCTTTCTCGGCGCGATCTTCACCACGCTCGACTTGGCCGTCGACGAACCCGAGCCCGATAATTGCGGCTCGTGCCGCGCCTGCCTCGACGTCTGTCCGACCGCTGCGTTTCCCGCGCCCTATCGGCTCGATGCGCGGCGCTGCATTTCATATCTCACCATCGAACATAAAGGACCGATCCCGCGCGATTTACGCCCGCTGATGGGCAACCGCATTTACGGCTGCGACGATTGCCTCGCCGTGTGCCCGTGGAACAAGTTCGCGCAACAAGGACACGAAGCTAAGCTTACCGCGCGCGAGACGTTGCGCGCGCCTGAGCTCAAGGAGCTTGCGCGGCTCGACGATGCGCAATTTCGCGCGCTGTTCACCAAGAGCCCGGTCAAGCGCACCGGCCGCGATCGCTTCATCCGCAATGTGCTGATCGCTATTGGCAATTCAAGCGACGTGTCGCTAGCCGATGAAGCCAAGCGCTTGCTTGACGATGCTTCGCCGCTTGTGCGCGGTGCCGCGGTTTGGGCGCTGGCGCGGTTATTGGAGCGTGATGAAGTCGTCGGACTCAAGAAAGAAGAAGAAAATGATGAGTCAGTGAAAGACGAGTGGCGCACAGCAACCTCTTAGCGTCATCACCCGCGAAGGCGGGTGACCCAGTAACCCCTGTCTGTGATCGAATCACTAAACCCGTGAGTACTGGGTTCCCCGCCTTCGCGGGGAACGACAACTGTGGCTAAAACTCCGCCACCGCCGCCATCAGCCGTTCGATGTCCTCCGGCCGCGACAGGCGGTGGTCGCCGTCCTTGATCAGCGTCAGCACCACGTCGTCGCGCGCGAAGCGCGACACTAGCTCGACCGCGTGTTGCCATGGCACGTCCGGGTCCTGCACGCCCTGCAGAATGTGCACCGGGCAACGGCATTCGATAAGCTCGTGCATCATCAGATGCTGGCGGCCCTCCTCGATCAGCCCCTTGGTGATCGCATAGCCGCCTTCATCGTACTCGGACGGCCGCGTCCACAGACCTTTCTCCTCGACCTCCTGCCTAATCTCGGGCGGAAAGCGCTTCCACATCAGCTCTTCGGTGAAGTCGACCGCCGGAGCGATCAGCACCATGCCCGCCATGGGAGCGGTGCCTTTGTTGTTCATCAGCGCGCGCGCCAGCAGCAGCGCCAGCCAGCCGCCCATGGACGAGCCCACCACCACCTGCGGGCCCTTGGCGAATTCCCGATTCGCCGTGGCCGGAATAATCGAAGCGCACGCAACGGCGGCCCTCACGCGCCGCCCATGCATCCAGCGCCGCCGCCTTGGTGCCCTTCATGTCGGACTTGAAGCCGCCCAGCCAGAACACCCCCGGCTTGTCATGACTCTTTTCAGGACTCTTGCCCTCGCGCACGCGCACGGCGATGGTCCTTGCAGGCGGAGGTGATTCGACGGCTATCGAGGTGAGGCGGGGATCGGTCATGCGGGCTTCGGGCAGGATGGCGGCAGCGGCCGGGCTGGCCAGGGTCGATGACGGCCGTCGCCCGTTCTCGCCGCAAGCAGGGGCCCAGCGCAAGGGGGCCCAGGCGGCGCCCCAGGCAGATCCGCTAGCTGCCCCGCAACCCGCGAATGACGCGCCTCCCCGGGCGAGGCCCATTCCGGCCGGCCGCACGCAACCGCGCTCGCTCGCCGGCGCCACCATCCTGCAGCTCGTGCCGGCGCTGTCCGACGATCCCGCCGGCCAGGCAGTCGCCGACATCGCGCTCACGCTGCTGCAATCGGGCGCGCGCGCGCTGGTCGCCGGCGACGGCGGGCCGCTGGTCGGCGAACTGCGCACCTTCGGCGGCGAATGGCTGCCGATGCCGGCCGACACCCTCAATCCCCTGCGCATCGCCCGCAACACCCGCGCCATCGGCGGCCTGATCGCGCGCGAGCGCGTCGACATCGTGCACGCCCATTGCGCCGCGGCGGCCTGGAGCGCGCTTCGGGCGATCCGCGAGCAACAGCCGGTCTATCTCGTCACCTCGTTCCCTGACCGGCTGGCGCCGCATTCGCTGCCGAGCAACGCCTTCCGCGCCTCGCTCGCGCGCGGCGACCGGGTGATCGCGCCGTCGAGCTACATCGCGCGCGCCATGATCGAACGCTACGACATCGCGCCCGAGCGCATGGCGGTAGTCCCGCGCGCCATCGATACCGAAACGTTCAGCGCGGCGGCGGTGAGCGACGACCGCGTCGGCCAGTTGCGGCGCGCCTGGGGCGTGCTGCCGGAAATGCGCATCGTGCTGGTGCCCGGCCGCATCGCGCCCTGGAACGGGCAGATGAGCGTGATCGACGCCGCGCGCTTCATCGTCGCCAACGGCGAACGCAACGTCGCCTTCGTGTTCGCCGGCGATGACCGTGGCCAGCCGAAGTATCTGAACGCGTTGCGCGAACGCGCCGCCGCCCACGGCGTCGATACGCTCTGCCGCTTCGTCGGTCATTGTCCCGACATGCCGGCGGCGTTGCGCGCCGCCGACGTGGTGGTGGTGCCCTCGCTCGAACCGCCGCTCACCGGCCGCATCATGGCGGAAGCGCAGGCCATGGGCCGGCCGGTGGTGACCACGACCATCGGCATGTTGCCGGAGAATGTGCTGTGCCCGCCGCGCATGCGCGGGGAGTTGCGCACCGGCTGGATCGTGCGGCCGGGCCATGCCGGGCAGATCGCACGCGCGGTCGGCGCCGCGCTGGCACTCAACGAAACCGCGTACGAGGCGCTCGGCGCCCGCGCCCGCCAGTTCGCCGAGTTTATGTTTTCCCCACAAAGCGTTGCCCAAGCGATCCGCGGCATCTACACGTCGTTGTTGTCGCGCGAACCCTGAAAAGCCCACGCCTCTTGCGTTTTCGGGGCCCAGCCTGTACGGCGAACACATTCAGTGCCTCGCCGCAATGCCGCAATACCGGCGTAAAGTTCCACGATAGTAGCCGGCGAAAGCGCCGGGTTCGTTGGTTCGCAAGGTCGTGACGTCATGTCGAGTTTGCCCGCGGCCGAGCTTCCGGTCGCCGACATTCACCCAGCCGAGACTGCCCGCCTGTCGTCCTCTTCCGCGGAGCGCGACCGGCCGGATCTCGCGCGCGAACCGCTGACCATCCTCATCGTCGTGCCCAGCCTCGACAGCGGCGCCGCCGACGCCGGCGCGGTCGAGATCACGCGCGCGCTCACGCGCGCCGGCCACCGCGCCGTGGTGGTCTCGCGCGCCGGACGGCTGGTCGGCGACGTCACCGCGGCCGGCGGCGAGTTCGTGCCGCTCGATGTCGCCAGCACCAACCCGGCGGTCATGCTGCGCAACACGGCGGTGCTGATGCGGCTGGTGCGCGAGCGGCAATGCGACGCCGTGCACGCGCTCGGTCGCGCCGCCGCCTGGAGCGCCTATCTCGCCGCGCGCCTCAGCCACGTTCCGTTCATCGCTAGCTGGTACAAGGGCTTCCGCGAGCAGAACCTGTTCAAGCACCTCTACAACGGCATCATGACGCGCGGCGACCGCGTGGTCGCCGTTAGCGAACAGATCGCCCAACTCATCCACGACCGCTACGGCACGCCCTGGCAGCGCATCGCCGTCGTGCCCAACAGCATCGACTTCAAGCGCTTCGATCCAACGACGGTCACGCGCGACCGCGTCGAAGCGGTGCGCCACACCTGGGGTGTCACGCGCGACACCAAGGTCATCCTCATCACTGGCCGCATCGTGCGCCGCAAGGGCCATCACGTGGTGGTGCGCGCGGTGCAGCGGCTGAAAGAGATGGGGCTCAGGGATTTCTTGTGTGTGTTCGTGGGCGAGGACCACGGCCGTACCCATTACACTGGTGAGCTGTGGGACCTGGTGCTGGCGACCGACGGCATGGACGTGGTGCGCGTGGGCGCCGCCGTCACCGACATGCCAGCGGCTTACGCCGCCGCCTCGGTCGTGGTGTCGGCCGCCGTGCAGCCGGAGGGCGTGCAGCGCGCGATTCTTGAAGCGCAGGCCATGGCCCGGCCGGTGATCGTCTCGGACTTGGCGGCCGGGCCGGAAGTGGTCCTGAGCCCGCCGGCGGTGCCGGAAAGCCGCATCACCGGCTTGCGCTTCCCCGCCGGCGACGATGCCGCGCTTGCCGGCACCTTGCTGCGGCTGTTCTCGATGCCGGAGCCGACCCGCCGCGCCATGGGCACCCGCGGGCGCGAGTGGGTGCTCGACCATTTCGACACCGACACCGTGGCCGGCCAAGCGCTGAAGGTCTATGAGGACGCCGGGGCCGGCGGCGAAACGCCGCTTGGAGCGCCTCTTGGAACGCCCGTGAGCGTGCCTGAAGCGCGGCAAAATTGAAACATTCCGAGAATTTGTCCGAGTTCCAGACGTTTTTGTCGACCGTGCCCCGGGAACCGCGTTGACTTATTCGCCGTTTGTACCAATCTTGCCGTCTCCCGGAGTGCGCGTGGCGCGCCTCCGGGTTTAGCCGTTTCGGTTTAACAACATGAGGAGAGACCAGCCATTCGTCGTCCGATGAAAGCCGCGCTGCCCGTCCAAAAGGAAGGCCCGCGCATCAACGAGGAGATCCGCGCCCGCGAGGTACAGCTGATCGATACAACCGGCGACAACAAAGGCGCCGTCGACATCGAAACCGCCCTGGGGCTCGCCCAGGCGGCGGGGCTCGATCTGGTGGAGATCGCCCCTAATTCCAATCCGCCCGTCTGCAAGATCCTGGATTACGGCAAGTACAAGTTCCAGGCGCAGAAGAAGGCGGCCGAGGCCCGCAAGAAGCAGAAGGTCGTCGAGGTCAAGGAGATCAAGCTCCGGCCGATGATCGACGACCACGACTACGACGTGAAGATGCGTTCCATGCGGCGCTTCTTCGAGGAAGGCGACAAGGTCAAGGTCACCTTGCGCTTCCGCGGCCGCGAGATGGCGCACCAGGAGCTCGGCACCAAGCTGCTCAATCGCGTCAAAGACGACGTCGAGCCCATCGCCAAGGTCGAATCCGAGCCACGCTACGAAGGCAGGCAGATGATCATGATCCTGGCGCCGCGCTAAAGGCAACGCCGCCGGCCCACCAAGGTTTGTGACGCGCCGCCGCAGAAATGCGGACGGCGCGTTTATTTTTCTCCCCGCGGCAATCAACGATCCCAGTTCATGGCGGCGATGCGCGGATCTTTGGCAAACGTCGCTCTGTCGAAATTGAGGATCAGCCTGGGAAATTCGCAAATGAGGCGCGCGCCGCTGGCACTCAACTGGACATGCCAGGCTTCCCTGCCGGCCGGCTCGTTGTGGGCAAAGGCCCGACACGAAAGAAGCGCGATGTTGGTGCCCAGGTCGGGATCGCGTGCCGACCGATATCGAATTAAATCGACTGCCGCTGTTCGGGCAGTGTCAGCAAGCTTCTGACACGCGTCATAGTTCGTCTGATCGGTCCATATGGCCATATGTTTCGCGAATGGCCGCTGTGTCAGGTCGATCGCACGCCCC
>JARRQH010000285.1:0-11400 GCA_037381985.1 Pseudolabrys sp. | reverse complement strand
CAGCGTCGTCAGGTCGAGCGCGTCATTGTGCACCAGGCGTAAGCCGGCGCTCAGCATGGTCTCGAGCCCGATGGCGCCGGGGGCGGCTTCCGCGAACGGCAGCCGCTTGGTCTCCACGTCCTGCGGATTGTGGTCGGACATGACGACGTCGATCAGCCCGTCGCGCAGCGCTGCCACCAGCGCCAAGCGGTCGTCCTCGGTGCGCAGCGGCGGCGTCACTTTCAGGAAGGTGCGGTAGGGGCCGATATCGTTTTCGTTGAGCGTAAGGTGGTTGATCGAGGCCGACGCCGTCACTGCGAGGCCGGCCTGCTTGGCGCGCTGAAGCACGTCGAGGCTTTCGGGGCAGGTGACGGAGGCGGCGTGATAACGCCCGCGCGACAGCGCCACCAGGCGGATGTCGCGCTCCAGCATGACGGTCTCGGCCGCTTTCGGAACACCGAGCAGGCCGAGCCGGGCGGCGAACTCGCCCTCGTTCATGACGCCGTCGGCGACGAGGTCGGGATTCTCGGTGTGATGCACGATGAGGGCGTCGAAGTCGCGGCCGTAGGTGAGCGCGCGCCGCATCACCTGCGCGTTGGTGACGCTTTTGTCACCGTCGGTGAAGGCGACCGCGCCGGCGGCGCGCAACAGACCGATCGCGGTCATCTCCTCGCCGTCGAGCCCCTTGGTGATGGCGGCCATCGGGTGCACGTGCACGATGGCGGTGTCGCGCGCGCGGCGCAGCACAAAATCGACGGTGGCGGGATCGTCGATCGGCGGCGAGGTCGCCGGCTGGCAGACAATTGTTGTGACGCCGCCGGCGGCCGCCGCCTGGCTGGCGGAGCCGAGGGTCTCGCGGCTGCCGACACCGGGCTCGCCGACGAAAGCGCGCATGTCGACCAGGCCGGGCGCGATCACTTTGCCGCGGCAGTCGCTGATCTCGGTGCCTTCTGGCACGCCGCCGGCGCCGATGCCCTTCTAGTGTCGCGGATGACGCCGTCGGCGATCAGCATGTCGCCGAGGAAGTCGAGATCGCGCGAGGGATCGACGATGCGCGCGTTGGCGAGCAGGATCGGGCGGCGTTCAGAGAGCATGATTACGCATTCGGCAGGTTCCGCGACAAGGCTTCCAACACCGCCATGCGCACGGCGACGCCCATCTCGACCTGCTCGCGGATGAGCGACTGTGCGCCGTCGGCGACGATGCTGTCGATCTCGACGCCGCGGTTCATCGGCCCGGGGTGCATGACCAGCGCGTCCGGCTTGGCGTAGGCGAGCTTCTTGGCGTCGAGGCCCCAAAAATTGAAGTACTCCGACACCGACGGCACGTAGGAGCCGTTCATGCGCTCGCGCTGCAAGCGCAGCATCATGACAATGTCGGCGCCGTCCAGGCCCTCGCGCATGTCGCGCGCGACCTCGACGCCGAAGCGCTCGATGCCGGACGGTAGCAGGGTCGACGGCGCCACCACGCGCACGCGCGCGCCCATGGTGTTGAGCAGGATGATGTTGGAGCGCGCCACGCGCGAATGCAGGATGTCGCCGCAGATGACGACGGTCAGGCCCTCGATGTGGCCCTTGTTGCGGCGGATGGTGGCGGCGTCGAGCAGCGCCTGGGTCGGGTGCTCGTGGGCGCCGTCGCCGGCGTTGATCACCGAGCAGTCGACCTTGCGCGCCAGCAGCTCCACCGCGCCGGAAGCATGATGGCGCACCACGATGATGTCCGGGTGCATGGCGTTGAGCGTGATGGCGGTATCCATCAGCGTCTCGCCCTTGCGCATGGAGGACGAGGAGGCCGACATGTTCATGACGTCGGCGCCGAGCCGCTTGCCTGCGAGCTCGAAGCTCGCTTGCGTGCGGGTGGAGACCTCGAAGAACAGGTTGATCTGGGTGCGGCCGCGCAAGGATGCGCGCTTCTTCTCGACCTGGCGGTTGAGCTCGACGAACTCTTCGGCGAGGTCGAGCAGGCCGGAAATCTCGTCGCGGGAAAGCCCCTCGATCCCCAGCAAATGGCGGTGGCTGAGGACGAAGGAGGATTTCGGCGCGATGTTCATTAAAGCCATTGCTATAGGCTCAAGCCGGGCCTGCGGCAAGTTCCGTGGGGGCTCGTTCCACAGCCGGGACTCACGCGTCGCCGGCGGTGGTTAATTGTTGCCGACCACATTGGCGCCACGTTTCCCGCACGGTTCCGACAAACGCCACGCCTGGACCGTGCCGCCGCCGCGCGCGCGAACGAACAAACATTCGTGAGCGCGGACCTGCGTCCCGCTCCGGTCGGGAACAAGAGGCGCCGTCTCCGAGTTGTGTTCGCGAAAGCCCGGCGGACGTCCGGGCCGGCGACGTGGAAACGCCCGGGCGGGCAACAAGGAATCGATAAGAGGTGAAGTCATGAAACGAATGATGAAATACGCGGCAGCGGCCGGTGTGGCCGGTCTGCTGGCAATCGGTCTGTCGGCGCCGACCCAGGCTGCCTCGCGCCACGATATGGCGCCGGCGGAGGGCTATCGTACGGCCGCCGCCAACATGCACAACGACTACGGCGGCGCGGGTTACGGCCGCTTCGCTGGGCCAGCCTATGGTGCCTATGCCTACGTGCCGGGACCGGCGATGCAGGGCAGCGGCCAAGTGTGCGATCTGTCGCCGGCGTCCCCCAACTACGTGCCGTGCCCCAGTCACTGATCGATACAGAAGGGCGGGCCGCGCGCCCGCCCTTCCGCGGTTCCCGTCTTCCCGACAATTTCAGCTATTCAGGCGGGCCAGCCGGTCGAGTGCGCCCTGCAGGATGAAGGCCGCGGCGTGCTGGTCGATGACGGCGGCGCGCTTCTTGCGGCTGACGTCGGCGTCGATGAGCTGACGTTCGACCGCGGCGGTGGAGAGCCGCTCGTCCCAGAGCGCGATCGGCAATTCGGTCAGCTTCGCGAGGTTGCGCGCGAAGGCGCGTGTCGATTGCGCGCGCGGGCCTTCCGAGCCGTCCATGTTGACCGGCAGGCCGAGCACCAAGCCGACCGCCGCGCGCTCGGCCGCAAGCGCGAGCAGCCGCTTGGCGTCCTTGGTGAAGGTCTTGCGCGCAATGGTCTCGACCCCGGTCGCCAGCTTGCGGTCGGGATCGCAGACGGCGACGCCGATGGTCTTGGTGCCGAGATCAAGGCCGATCAGCGCCCCGCGGGGCGGAAAGTGGTTGGCAGCTTCGACCAGGGGCAATATGACGGCCATGAACGAGCGGTAGCACGGCGCGGAGAGGCCGCCAACGCCGGCCGGCGCCGAAGCCGCATCGCGCGCACGAGGGGGCTTCACCCGACGTCACGCAAAGGGAGAACACCATCATGCAGATTACCTGGTACGGCCATTCCGCTTTTCGGCTCGATTTCGCCGGCAAGGCGATGCTGATCGATCCGTTCCTCACCGGCAATCCGGCCTTCGTCTCCGACAAGGCGGAAGCGATCAAGGGCGTCACCCATATCGCGTTGACGCACGGCCACGACGACCACATCGGCGATACCGTCGACATCGCCAAGCAGACCGGCGCCAAGGTGGTTGCCAACTTCGAGATCTGCATGTGGCTGACGGGCCAGGGGGTGGAGAACATCGACCCGATGAATTTCGGTGGCTCGCTGAGCCAAGACGGCTTCACCGTGAGCATGGTGCGCGCCGACCATTCCTCTGCCCACATGGACGGCCCCAACCCGGTCTATCTCGGCAATCCGGGCGGGCTGATCGTCAAGGCGCCGGGGGAGCCGACCGTCTACCACATGGGCGACACCGACGTGTTCGGCGACATGGCTCGCCTGCAAGCGCTATTTCAAGCTCGACACCGCGATCCCGTGCCACTACGGCAGCTTTCCGATCATCGATCCAGACGCCGACAAGTTCATCGCGGCGATGAAGGGCGCAAGCACGAAGGTGGTGGTGCCGGAGAAGGGCAAGCCGATCGCGCTGTAGGACGCTTGCGAGCCGGGGGAGGCGCGCAGATGGCGCGTCGCATCCGCAGCATGAGCAAAGCGATCCGATCTGTATCGTTTCCCGCGCACGCCCGAGGAATAGTGGCGAATTGCGCGCGTTTTCTCTCGATTCCGCTGCCGGCGGCTGATTGGGCCTTGCGATACGGGGGCGCGCGGGCCAACATCGAATCGCGGTCGGGGGGGAAGCGGCGCGAAGGGGGATATCGATGACTGGACGGACATTGATGGCGGGCGCTGCGGCAGCGCTCGCGCTCATCTTTCTGCTGCCGGCGGCGGCATCCGCCCAAAAGACCGAAAATCCGCCCACGTTCGACGCCGGCAAGATCGCCGGCATCCAACCGGTCGGCACCAACTACACCATCCAGAATCCGGTGCGCAGCGACGGCATGTTGCGCGTCTACAATCTGACGACGCCCTACGGCAAATTCCTGGTGCGCGGCGACGCCATGATGCGCATGCGCATCAACGAGTTGAAGGCGCTGGCTTTACTCCAGAAGGTGAGCATCGGGTCGCCGCCGGCGCCGCCGCGCAGGGCCAGACGCCCGACAAGCCGGTGGCGAGCCTGCTCGGCGTGACCGACGCGCGCCGCAAGCTCGCCGCCCGTTATGGCGTCGATCCCTATACCGATTTCCCGCCGCTCGACGCCAAGCTCAATCAGCTTTCGCAAGCCGCCACCGCGGGCGGCCTGGTGGTGACCGGGGCGCTGATGGCCGTGCCCGGCGCCGCCGGTGTGATCGTGTCTAATCTCTCGACCGCCAACAAGCTGAACGACGTCGCGATCGACCAACTGGCGCGCGGCTATACCGCCGCGCAGATCCTGGCGCTGAACCGCAAGCGGTTGCTCGCCATGAAGGTGCCGGTACCGGTGATCGACAAGCTGCTCGCCAACCGCGACTTCACTCCGATCGACATGGCGGCGATGGTCGCGGCCCTCGACGGCATGAAGCGGGTGCACGACCGCGAAATCTTCGCGGCCCGCGCCGCGGCGGCGCACCCGCGCTACGTCGCCTATTTCGTGCGCCGGCAGGCGGAGCTCATGGCGAACAGCTATCGCCACCACGCCGGTTATGTGCGGTTCCTCTCGCTCGGGGGCGATCCGGTGCTGCTCGACCGCCGTGGGCGGCTCGATTTGGTGGTGCCGATCGACCCTCGGCACGATGGTGGCGGCCGCCAAGCGGGTTGCGCCCAAGCGGCACGGCGAAGTGCATATCACTGGCATGGCCACCAAGCTCGCCAAGCAGGAGCTCAAGAAGCGGGGCTGGACGGTGCGGGAGCACCCGCCGAATTGAGGATATCGGCCGGCGGGCGGGTCCATTGCGGGGTCGAAGCGGGCTCTGCTATAGCCGGGATTCAGTCATCCGCCCCGAGGCCGCAGACCCATGTCCGTCGACGATGCCACTGTTCGCCGTATCGCCCATCTCGCCCGCATCAAGGTCGAGGATGACGAGGTGGCGCACCTGAAGGGCGAGCTCAACGCCATCCTGGCGTGGGTCGAGCAGCTGCAGGCGGTCGACGTCGACGGGGTGGAGCCGATGACCTCGGTGACGCCGATGAAGATGAAGATGCGCGAGGACAAGGTCACCGACGGCGAGATCGTCGATCAGGTGATCAAGAACGCGCCCATGAGCGACGACGGGTTTTACCTGGTGCCGAAAGTGATCGAGTGATGTGCCTCGCCTGTGAACAAGGCGACCTGGAACGCCGCTGGGAGATGATTGAGATCGTCTCGCACGGCCGGCTGCCCGACGGCCACACCGTCGACGACCTGCGGGCGCTTGGGCTACCGGTGCCGGACGAACTGGTGCGCGAGCGCCAGCCGGACGGCACCATCCTCATCAAACAGGTAGCGCCGTTGGCGCTCGCCGCCAGCAAGTTCGCCTGCGACGCCCCCGATCAATGACAGACCTCACATCCTTGACCCTGGCCGAAGCCCGCGATGGGCTACGCGCCAAGACCTTTTCCGCCAGCGAGCTTGCAGCCGCGCATAGCGCCGCCGTCGAAGAGGCGCGCGCGCTCAACGCCTTCGTGCTGGAGACGCCGGAACGCGCCGCCGAGATGGCGAAAGAGTCCGACGCGCGCATCGCCAAGGGCGAGGCAGGGCCGCTGGAAGGCATTCCGCTCGCGGTCAAGGACATGTTCTGTACGGCGAACGTGCGTACCACGGCGTCGTCGCACATCCTCGACACCTTCGTGCCGACCTACGAGTCGACAGTCTCCGGCAACCTGTGGCGCGACGGTGCGGTGCTCGTCGGCAAGACGAACAACGACGAGTTCGCCATGGGCTCGTCGAACGAGACCTCCTATTTCGGCCCGGTGATCTCGCCGTGGCGGCGCGCGGGCTCGAACACGCCGCTGACGCCGGGCGGCTCCTCGGGCGGCTCCGCCACCGCAGTGGCGGCGAACCTGTGCCTGGCCGCGGTCGGCACCGACACCGGCGGTTCGATCAGACAGCCGGCCTCGTTCACCGGCACCGTCGGCATCAAGCCGACCTATGGACGCTGCTCGCGCTGGGGCATCATCGCGTTCGCGTCGTCGCTCGACCAGGCCGGTCCATTCGCGCGCACGGTGCGTGACGCCGCGATCCTGCTGCGCTCCATGGCCGGGCCCGACCCGAAGGACACCACCTGCGTCGACCGGGAGGTGCCGGACTACGAGGCCGCCGTCGGCAAGTCGGTGAAGGGCCTGAAGATCGGCATCCCGAAGGAATACCGCGTCGAGGGCATGCCGGCCGAGATCGAGAAGATGTGGGAAGAGGGCCGCGCTTGGTTGAAAAGCGCCGGTGCAGAGCTGGTCGAGGTGTCGCTGCCGCACACCAAGCTGGCGTTGCCGGCCTATTACATCGTAGCGCCGGCGGAAGCGTCCTCCAACCTCGCGCGCTATGACGGCGTGCGCTACGGCCTCAGGGTCGAGGGCAACGACATCACCGGCATGTACGAGGCGACGCGGGCGGAAGGCTTCGGCGCCGAGGTACGCCGGCGCGTGATGATCGGCACCTACGTGCTCTCCGCCGGTTACTACGATGCCTACTACCTCAGGGCGCAGAAGGTGCGCACGCTGATCAAGCGCGACTTCGAGGAGGTGTTTGCGTCCGGCATCGACGCCATGCTGACGCCGGCAACGCCGTCGGCCGCCTTCGGGCTCGGCGAGAAGGGCGACGATCCGGTGGCAATGTACCTGAACGACGTGTTCACGGTGACGGTGAATATGGCGGGGGCAGGGGCTGCCGCTCGGGCTGCAGCTCATCGGCCGGCCGTTCGACGAGGGGACGTTGTTCTCGCTCGGCGAAGTAATCGAGCAGGCGGCGGGCCGTTTCACGCCGGCGAAGTGGTGGTGAGGTGGGCTGCCGGGTTTGCACTTTTATCCCAAAATAGTTAGTGTGTAACTATATGGTTAAGTAGGAGGGTGGGATGGGGAAGTACGAGCCGCTGACCAAGTTCCTCCGCGATCAACCCACGGAACGGGTGTCGATGACATTTGCCGAGATTGAGCGTGTGGTCGGCTTCAAGCTGCCGCGCAGCGCGAGCGAACATCGCGCGTGGTGGAGCAATAATCCCAGCAACAGCGTGATGACCAAGGCGTGGCTCGAAGCCGGCTATCAGAGCGAACAGGTAGACATGGAAAACCGCAAGCTGGTGTTTATCCGTGCTGCGGGAGCCAAGTCGGCCGGTGGTAGTTCGGGGACTGGTGATCCGAACGCCCCGAAACCGCGTTCGCTCTATGGCTGGCTAGAGGGTTCGGTGCGCACCATGCCGGGAGTCGATTTGACTGAACCGGTTGATCCGGAGTGGGGCAAGAGGATTTACGGGGAATGAGGGCGCCGCTGCTGCTCGATACTTGTGCGGCGATCTGGGTCGCGAACAAGGAGCCTGTCGCGGACGAATTGGTCAGTGAAATTCGGCGCGCCGAAGCGGATGGAGATGCAATTTTTGTTTCGCCTGTGTCCGCGTGGGAGATCGGGATGTTGGTCTCGCGCGGGCGAATAAGTCTGCCGACCTCGCCTGAGCGCTGGTTTGCTAGGCTGTTGCAGGCGCCGTCGGTGCGTCTCCTCAGCCTGTCGCCGCAGGTGCTGATCGCGTCCTCTTATCTTCCCGGTTCGCCACCAAACGATCCCGCGGACCGTATCTTTGCCGCCGCGGCGCGGGAGTACGGCTATGCTCTGGTAACGCGCGATCGTCCGCTGTTGGTCTATGCCGAGCAAGGTCACTTGCACGCGCTGGCGTGCTAGAAGGGGGCCATGACCCCCGACGCCTTTCATCTCACGCTTTCGCGGGCGGCGGCGCCGCGTGAGCTCGCCGCGCCGCTCGCCGCGCTGTGGTGGGTGAAGAAGGGCGACTGGGACAAGGCGCATCGGCTGGTGATGGACGACGCAAGCCCGGAGGCCGCCTGGGTGCACGCCTACCTGCACCGGGTCGAAGGCGACATCGGCAACGCACACTATTGGTACGCCCAAGCGCGCCGGCAGCCGGCCGACGGCGATCTCGACGCCGAGTGGAACGCGATCGTCGCCGCGCTGCTCGCGCGCGTTTAATGCGCCACCCGTCAGCTTCGTCTTTGGGTCGCATGATGCGTGCGCCTGCGCTGCATGCGTGCGTCCGGCGTTAAGGTGAATTTCCGAAAACAATGCAGGACATATCGCACGCGTGCAGGTGTTGAACTAGGTTCCGCCCGCATTTGAACAGCACGCATTGCAGGGAGCCACGGAGTGCCGCAACAACAATCGACGCGAGCTATTCTTGAGGACATGATCCACGCCTACCAGCAGGTCGATAACGACCGCCTCGCGGCCTACATTCACGATGACGTCGACTGGCTGTTTTATGCGCCGATTTCGCTGTTCCCGTTTGCGGGCGTGCGGCGCGGCAAGGCCGACGTGTTCAGGGGGCTTGCCCTGATGTACGAGGCCTTTCGGCCGGTTAGATACGAAGTCGATGTCGCACTGGTGGACGGCGACCACTCGGCTACGCTGTGCGACGTTCAGATGGAGCAGCGCTCGACTGGCCGCATCATCAGCTCGCGCATCGCCAACTTTCACCATTTTCGCGATGGCCTGATGGTCGAATACCGCGGCTTTACCGACAGCTTCGACGCCGCTGAGCAGGTGCTTGGACGCGAAATCAGGTTTTGAGGTCGCGGCTCAACGCGCGATCGTCGGCAATTACAATCAGAAGAAGATATTGCGAGATTTGCAATTGTTAAATGTGTATTCTGTGCGCGCAATGCGTTAGCCTTCGCCGGTGACTGGCGAGGAGAATGTTGGAAATGCCAACACAATCCACCGAGAGGACATCGACCACGGAAGAAACGCGCGCCGCGGTTACCGGTCTGATCGACGCCTTCACGCGTGGCGACGGCGAGCGCATCGTCGAGTACTTCGATGACGACGTCGATTGGCTATTCGTGGCGCCGGCGTCGATTTTTCCTTTCGCCGGCACGCGGCATGGCAAGACCGACGTCCTTAAGGGTCTTGCCGCGCTTTATGAGGGATACCGGGTTGCCGATTACCACGTCACGACCATGATTGTGGAGGGAGACCGCGCCTCGACCTTGTCCGAAGGGCATCTGGTACAGCGCGCGAGCGGGCGCATCATCCGGGTGCGCACCGCCAATTTCTACCGTTTCCGCGCCGGCAAGGTGATCGAGTATCGCGGCTACACAGACAGCCTCGATATCGCCGAGCAGGTGCTCGGCCGCGAGCTCGATTTCTAGAGCGTTTCCAGGCGAAGTGGGAACCGGTTCGCCGTCCGGAAACGCGACCAGACAAAAGAAGCGTTTCCAGGCGAAGTGGGAACCGGTTCGCCGTCCAGGCATGCTTTCGGACATCTTGCCCGACCCCGCGCGCGGCGCTACGGGTAGGGCCAAGAATTAGGGCCATGAACGTGCAGAGCAAACCCGACAAATTGATCCGCGGCGGCAGTGGCGACTGGGAGGTCGTCATCGGGATGGAGGTGCATGCCCAGGTGACCTCCAACGCTAAACTGTTCTCCGGCGCCTCGACCGAATTCGGCGGCGCCCCCAACAGCCATGTCTCGCTGGTGGATGCGGCCATGCCCGGCATGCTGCCGGTGATCAACGTCGAGTGCGTGCGCCAGGCCGTGCGCACCGGGCTCGGCCTGAAGGCCGCGATCAATCTGAAGTCGGTGTTCGACCGCAAGAACTATTTCTATCCCGATCTGCCGCAGGGCTATCAGATCAGCCAGTACAAGCAGCCGGTGGTGGGCGAGGGCGTGGTCACAGTCGACCTCGAGGGTGGCGAGACCGTCGCCGTCGGCATCGAGCGGCTGCATCTCGAGCAGGACGCGGGCAAGCTCGTGCATGACCGCCATCCGACGCTCACCTACGTTGACCTCAACCGCTCGGGCGTGGCGCTGATGGAGATCGTCTCCAAGCCGGACCTGCGCTCGGCCGACGAGGCCAAGGCCTACGTGTCGAAGCTGCGCTCGATCATGCGCTATCTCGGCACCTGCGACGGCGACATGGAGAAGGGATCCTTGCGCGCCGACGTCAACGTTTCGGTGCGCCGACCCGGCGAGCCCTACGGCACCCGCTGCGAAATCAAGAACATGAACTCGGTCCGTTTCATCGGCGAGGCCATCGACTACGAGGCACGTCGCCAGATCGATATCATTGAGGACGGTGGTACGATTGAACAGGAGACGCGGCTGTTCGACCCCGGCAAGGGCGAGACGCGTTCGATGCGGTCGAAGGAGGAGGCACACGACTATCGCTACTTCCCCGACCCGGACCTGCTGCCGCTCGAATTCGACCAGGCCTTCGTCGACGATCTGAGTGCGCACCTGCCGGAGTTGCCGGACGAGAAGAAGGCGCGCTTCATCCGCGAGGCGGGCCTATCGGCCTACGACGCCGGCGTGCTGGTGGCCGAACGCGAGACCGCCGACTACTTCGAGGCGGTCGCCAAGGGCCGCGACGCTAAGGCGGCGGCGAACTGGGTGATCAATGAGCTGTTCGGGCGCCTGAACAAGGAAGGCAAGGACATCATTAGCTCGCCGGTGAGCGCCGAACAGCTTGGCGGCATGCTCGACCTGATCGCGGACGGCACGATTTCCGGTAAGATTGCCAAAGACTTGTTCGAAATCCTCTGGAGCGAGGGCGGCGACCCGCGCGAGATCGTCGAAACGCGCGGCATGAAGCAGGTGACGGACCTTGGCGCCATCGAGAAGGTGGTCGATGAGGTAATCGCCGCCAATCCGGACAAGGTCGACCAGGCCAAGAGCAATCCGAAAGCGGTCGGCTGGTTCGTCGGACAGGTCATGAAGGCGTCCGGTGGCAAAGCGAGCCCGCAGGCGGTCAACGATCTTCTGAAAAACAAACTCGGTCTCTAACGCTTCACCCGCTGAGCGTCGGCGTGCGTCGCGCGAAGGCGCGCGCGGTATCGCGCGTGCTCGTCGACGATCGATTCCGGTGCAGTCGGCGCGCGAAGTTTACCGCTCTAGGCGGCTCGCAACGCG
>JARRQH010000284.1:0-4259 GCA_037381985.1 Pseudolabrys sp. | reverse complement strand
AGCTGATGAAGGGCTTCGAGCCAGCCTTCCGGGCCGGCTCGTGAGGTGCGCAGGCAGTCGACGTCGTCGCCGATCGGCCGCGGGCCGGGCAGGCAGGCGGCGAGGTCCGCGAATGCGAGTAATTTGCGGTCGTTGGGCGCGTCGCCGAGGGCGACGATGCGTGGTCGGCGCTTGGATGGGCGCCAATGGCGCAGTAGCGCATGGGCGCCGTCCGCCTTGTCGGCGCCGCGCGGGAGCACGGTGAAGAAGCGTCCGCCGCCGATGCCGGTAAGCCCGGCCTGATGCAGTGCGTTCATGAAGGCCAGTGGCGGTTCGCCGCGCCAGCTCAGGGGCTCGCTGGCCAGGCGCATCCGCGCGGCAAGCGCCCGGGGTGGTGTGAGGTCGGTGCGTCGCATCAACTCGACCAGGCTCCAGTCGCCGAAGCCCGGCATGTCGAGTTCGAATTCGCGCCGTAGCTGGCGTACGGCGAAGCGTACCTGAGCATAACTTTGCGCCGTCAGTCGGCGCACGCGCCAGCAGCCCGGCCGGGTCGGCAGGCAGAGTGCCGCACCATTTTCGACCACGGCCGGGCCATGTACGCCCCAGCCGCGCAGCAGCGCGATCGTTTCGGCCGCGGTCTTGCTGGTCGCCGGCACGACGGCGATGCCGTGCGCCCGTACGCGGGCCACTGCGGCTCCGGCGGGGCCGGGGCCTCTCGCGTCGAGCAGGGTGTGGTCGAGGTCGGTGAAGATCACCGTGTTGCTGGGGGCTTGCACGCTCATGGCGCGGTTACCTGCAACTTTGGTGCCTGCCGTGGTGAGGCGAGGGAGATGCTGTGTCCAACGCTTCCAGGGCGCATCGTTTTGGTGCGTTGCGCACTTTATTGGTGTATTAGCGGGGCTGCGAGTGAGGTGCAGGGGCGAGCAGGCGTTTTTCCTGTTCCGCGTGATCTTCGGGGGAGTTGACGTTGGCAAAGGCCTCGGCTTCGTCGGAGAAGTCCACTGTGATATAGCGGTTGCGCGCGAGCCAGAGTTCCATCTTGCGGTCACCGGCGAGTAGGTAGTCGTTGAGCGACGCCAGCAGTTCACGTCGCAGCAGGGCGAATACCGGGTGCATGCGCTGACCGTCGTGGGCCACGGCGGCATCGGCCTGCCGCTCCTGCAGTGCGCGGTAGAGCCGTTGCGCGAGATCCGCGGGCGGAGTGGGGCTATCACAGGGCAGCGTCAGCAGCAGGGGGGTGTCGATCTGCGCCAGCGCGGTGGCGACGCCGGCCAGTGGCCCCTGAAAGTCGTTCAGTTCGTCGCTGAAAACCGGGTGGCCCAGGCGGGCATAGCTGCTGCGATTGCGGTTGGCGTTGATGATGACCCGGTCGACCTGCGGGGCGATGCGGGCCAGCACGTGTTCCACCATGCTGCACCCGGCAAGGTGTACCAGTCCCTTGTCCTCGCCACCCATGCGCCGGCCTTCTCCGCCGGCCAGGATGACTGCCGTGATGCCGGCGCGTTCGTCGTCGGAAAGTGTGCTCACCAGGAAGCCTCCATACCCTATAGGGTAACGGTAGGCTGCGCCGCATCCGCAATCAAGAGTGTTGGGAAACGCCGCCGTCGTCATCCTGCGGGTGCGGCGCCGAGGACCGGCGGTGCTCCGCGCATTCGGGACCAACGGTCGCAAGCGCATCTTTCGGCGTTGAACATTACGCAAATAAAGCGTTTCACACCCGGGTTTAACGGGGGTGCGAGCGGTCAGTGTGGTATCATGCGCGCCTTCCGGTGAAGGCGGTATTCAAGCGAGAAGGGATATGTCGCAAGTAAAGGTTTTCGAGGGCGATTATGCCGTCGGCAAGGCGCGGTTCGGCATTGCGTTGGCGCGCTTCAACGGTTTCATCGTCGAGCGCTTGCTGGAAGGCGCGCTGGACGCTTTGAAGCGCCATGGTGTGGCCGAGGCCGATATCGAGGTGGTGCGCGTGCCCGGCGCCTTCGAGCTACCGCTGACCGTGCAGGCGATGGTGCGACGTGAGCGCTACGATGCCGTTATCGCGTTGGGCGCGGTGATTCGTGGCGCAACGCCTCATTTCGACTATGTGGCCGCCGAGAGCGCCAAGGGTCTGTCCAGCGTGGCGCTGGCCACTGGGCTGCCCGTCATCAACGGCGTGCTGACCACGGATACGATCGAGCAAGCTATCGAGCGCGCCGGAACCAAGGCCGGCAACAAGGGCTGGGACGCCGGTATGACCGCGCTGGAAATGGTCAGCCTGCTAAAGCGCCTGAATGGCTGAGCGGACGGAGCGGGATTCTGCGCGGCGCCTCTCGCAGGCCCGCCACGCGGCGCGCCGCGTGGCCCTGCAGGCCTTGTATCAGTGGCAACTGACGGGGGACAGTCCGAAGGACATTCTCGCCCAGTTCCGCGAGGAGCGTCCTCTCAAGGGTGCCGATCTGGACTATTTCAGGGAGCTTACGCTTGGTGTTCCCGAGGAGTTGGCGCGGCTGGATGCCGCAGTCGAACCCTTCCTCGACCGGCCGATGGACCGTGTCGATCCGGTCGAGCGCGCCGTTCTGCGTCTGGCGGCCTACGAGTTGATGCAGTGCCTGGACGTACCTTATCGCGTCGTCATCAACGAGGCTGTCGATCTGGCCAAGGTGTTCGGCGCCGAGCAGGGCCACCGCTTCGTCAACGGCGTGCTGGACAAGGCCGTGCGCAGTCTGCGCGAGGCGGAGATCAACGCCGCCCGTTGACGGTCCGTCGCGCGATCATTCGAGCGCTTTTGCCGTGCATTCCGAATTCAATCTGATTGAGCGCTGGTTCAAGCCTTCCGCCCGGCGTGCCGACGTCGAGTTGGGCATCGGCGATGACGCGGCGTTATTGAGAGTGCCGGACGGCCAGCGTCTGGTCGTCACTGTCGACACCTTGATTGCCGGCGTGCACTTCCCGCTGGAGACCGGAGCGTTTTCCATCGGATACAAGGCGTTGGCGGTCAATCTGAGCGATCTCGCGGCGATGGGCGCCGATCCGGCCTGGGTTACGCTGGCACTGACCCTGCCGCAGGCGGACGAGGATTGGCTCGGTGGCTTCGCGCGCGGTTTCCTGGAATTGGCCGAAAGCCACGGGGTCAGCCTGGTCGGCGGTGATACTACGCGCGGTCCCTTGTCGGTGACGGTGCAGGCTATGGGCTTCGTGCCGGATGGTTCCGCCCTGCGGCGCGACGGCGCCAAGCCCGGCGATGCGATCTGCGTGACCGGTACGCTGGGTGACGCCGGATTGGGATTGGCCTGGGTGCAGGGGCGCCGTACGCTAGATGAAGGAGCGGGGAGGGCGTTGGCTGCGCGTCTGGATCGGCCGACGCCGCGCGTCGAGGCAGGGCTGGCATTGCTCGGTACCGCGGCGGCAGCGATAGACGTCTCCGACGGTTTGGCCGCAGATCTCGGCCATGTGTTGCAGGCCAGCGGCGTGGGGGCGAGCGTCGACGTCGATTCCCTGCCGTTGTCTGAAGCGCTGCGGGTGCAGCCCGATGCCCGAGAACTGGCGTTGAGTTCCGGCGACGACTACGAATTGTTGTTCACCGTCGCTGCCGGGCACGAGCAGGAGGCCTTGGCGCGTGTGCAGGCCCTGGGGCTGCGTTGCACGGTCATCGGCCGTGTCGAAGCTGAGGTGGGGCTGCGCCTGGCGGATGCCGAGGGGCATCCGTACGTGCTGCCGGCGTCAAGCGGCTACGATCACTTTCAGGAGAGCGACTGATGCGTCCCTTCAAGCAACCGCCGGCCAAGGTGGTGTTCGGTAACCCGGCTCACTTCCTGGCCTTTGGGTTCGGCTTCGGACTATCGCCGGTGGCGCCAGGCACGACAGGGACGCTGGCGGCGATCCCGCTGTTCGCGGCGTTCAGCTTCCTGCCGCTGTGGGCGTATCTGGCGGCGACGGCGGTGGTGACGCTCGCCGGATTCTGGATTTGCGGGCGCTCCTCCGAATTGCTTGGCGTGCACGATCACCGTGGCATCGTGTGGGACGAGATCGCCGGTTATCTGATCACGATGATTGGTGCGCCGTTGGCCTGGCCGTGGGTATTGGCCGGATTCGTGCTGTTCCGCATTTTCGACGTGCTCAAGCCCTGGCCGGCGAATTGGGCCGACCGCCGCCTGCATGGCGGCGTGGGGATCATGCTGGACGACGTGTTCGCCGGAATCTACGCTCTGATCGTCATGCAACTGGCCTTGCGCTATCTGCCCCGGTTCGCCTGACAGTGGGCGGTGCTAACAGGCTGTTGAAATTCTACTCATGCGACGCGATAG
>JARRQH010000283.1:0-6896 GCA_037381985.1 Pseudolabrys sp. | reverse complement strand
GCAGAAATTGACCAAGGGACCGTCGTCGAGCGCAATCGTCGCCGCGCCGTCCTTGCCGGCGACGCGCATGTGCTTGCCGCCGGGCGCGATGTAGACGGTGCCGGCCACAATGGGCTCGCCGTCGACCGCTTCGTGCACCGGCCGGTCGAGCAGCCGGGTGAGATGCTCGGCCAGAATGGCGGTGAAGGTCGGCGGCATGTGCTGGGTGATCAGCACCGGCACCCACTCGAACACGCTCGCGATGCGGCCGAGCACGGCGTTGAGCGCCTGCGGCCCGCCGGTGGAGGCGCCGATCAGCAGCACGCGCGGCGCCGTCAGCGGCATGGGCTTGAGCGCGATCGGCTGCGGCGGCGCGTGCGATGCCACACCCGGCGTCACAGCCGGCGCTATAGGCGGCGATGCCACCACGGGCGCCGCCGCCGGGGACGACACCGGAGCCGTCGCGGGATGAAACGGCACGCCGCGGAAACGTTTGGCGCGGCGGCCAAGATGACGGATCTTCTCGATGAGGTCGCGCCGGAACACGGTCGAGGTGGTGACCTCGCTGTGATTGTCCGGCTTGGGAATGTAGTCGGTGGCGCCGAGCGACAGCGCACGCAGGCTGATCTCGGCGTTGCGGCGCGTCAGCGTCGACGCCATAATCACGGTAAGGTCTGGCTTCTTGGCGAGCAGTTGCGGCAGCGCCGCCATGCCGTCGAGCTCCGGCATGTCGATGTCGAGCACGACCACGTCCGGGTCGACGCGCTCGAGCTGATCGACGGCTTCGCGGCCGGTGCGCAGCGAGGCCGCTAGTTCCAAGTCCGCTTCCGCCTCGACCCAGCGCGCGAACAGGCCGCGCACGATCACCGCGTCATCGACCACCATGACGCGGATGCGCCGGCCCGCGACGGGGGCTGGGGTTGGAGTGAAAGCGAGGCTCATTCGGGCTCTTTATGCGTTGGTTGGACCGGTACGGTTGGCGCGTCGGCGTTCGGCGGTCAGATCAACCCGACTTCCTGGAATTTCGCCTCGACGATTTCCTTGTCGAACGGCTTCATGATGTATTCGTTGGCGCCGGCATGCAGCGCCCGCGCGATGTGCGCCACGTCGTTTTCGGTGGTGCAGAACACGACCTTCGGTCCGTCGCCGCCGGGCAGCCGGCGCAACGAGCGCAGGAACTCGTAGCCGTCCATGCGCGGCATGTTCCAGTCGAGCAGGATGGCTTCCGGCAATTGATGCCGGCATTTCTCCAGCGCCTGCTCGCCGTCCTCGGCTTCCGTGATCTGGAAGTCGAGCCTTTCGAGAATGCGCCGCGCCACCTTGCGAATGACACTCGAGTCGTCAACGACCATGCAGGTTTTCATCGCACAACCTCATCTGTTCCAGGCTCCGTTCGCCCGGGGTCAATCCAAAGTTCTCTCGCCAAGTCTCACTCGTTTCGTCACGCCGCCATCGATGCGATGGCGACGTCGAGCACGCGCTCGACGTCGAGCACCAGCAGCAGTTGATCGTCCAACCGATGGACGCCCAGCGTCATGCGCGCCAAACCGTCGTCCAGGTTGACGGGGTTCGGCTCGCGCGCGTCGTCCTCTAGCCTCAGCACCTCGCCGATCGAGTCGATCAGCAGGCCATAGGATTCGCCTCGCCATTCGACGCCGATTGCCATCTGCGGCTGCTCGTCGCCGGCCGGCGGCAGGTCGAGCCGCGTGCGCAGATCGACGAGCGTGACGATGCGGCCGCGCAGGTTGAGCACGCCCGCGATCTCCGCCGGCGCCAGCGGCACCCGGGTCACGCGCTCCGGCTTGAACACGTCCTGCACGCGCAGGATCGGTAGGCCGAACAGCTGGCCGCCGACCGACGCGGTGACGTATTCCTTGAAGTTGCCGCTGTCGTTGCTCATGGTCGATCCGTCCTCACGCGGCGCAACCGACGTCGGTCTGCTCTTTCAGCGACGCGATCAGGCCCTGGCGGTCGAATTTGGCGACGAAGTCGTGGAAGCCGGCGCGCCGGCCGCGCTCGATGGCCTCGGCGGACACCACCGAGGACAGCCCGATCACCGGCAGGTCGGCGGTGCGCGGATCGGCGCGCAAGGCTTCGGCGAACGCGAAGCCGTCCATCTCGGGCATTTCGATGTCGGTGACGGCGACCTCAAAACGCCGGCCCTCCTCGATGAGGGCGAGCGCCTCGCGGCCCGAGCCGACGGCGCTCACGGCGAAGCCCGCGGCCTGCAGCACCGGCGTCAGCATGTTGCGGAAGAACGGCGAGTCGTCGATCAGCAGAACGCTACGCGGGCGCGCCTCGGCCGGCTGCTCCTTGCGGCGGAACCAGTCCTCGAAGGCGAGCGGCAGGAAATGGCCGACGTCAACGATCTCGGTGGCGTGGCCCTTGATGACGGCGGAGCCGAGCACGCCGGGATTGTCGCCCGTCACCTGGATGTCGAGATGGTCCTCGACGATATCGACGATCTCGTCGACCACCAGCGCCATGGAGCGGCTGCCGTCGGAGAACACCAGCAGCGGCTGCGAGCCCTCGCCCTTCACCTGCACGTTCTCGTTCATGCTCACCAGCGGCATGAGCTGGCCGCGGTACTGCACCATGTGGCGGCCGTTCGACACTTCGATCTTTTGCGCGTCGATCTCCTCGAGCCGCGGTTGCGGAAGAACGGCGAGTCGTCGATCAGCAGAACGCTACGCGGGCGCGCCGCGCCGCACCTGCTGCAGACCTATGCGGCGGAACGCCAAGCGGTCGCCAAGGAGCTCATCGATTTCGACCGCGAGCTGCGCCGACACCGTGCTGCCGAGCGCCTGCGCGACGCCGTTGGGATCGATGATCATGATCACCGAGCCGTCGCCCAGGATGGTGTTGCCGGAGAACATCGGGATGTGGCGCAGCTTGCTCGACATCGGCTTGACGACGATTTCCTCGGTGTGAAACACCGCATCGACCATCACGCCGAAGGTCTGGCTACCGACCTGGGTAACGACGATGTAACCGGTTTCGGGCGCCTCGCCGCCGTCGATGCCGAGCATCTCGGTGAGCCGCGCCAGCGGCACCAGCTTGTCGCGAAGGCGCAGCACCGTGGTGTCGCGGATGCGCTCGACGCGGTGGTCGCCGCTGCTGCGCGCGCGCACGAGCTCGACCACCGCCATCTGCGGAATGGCGAAGTGGTCACCGCCGGCCTCCACGATCAGCGCCGCGACGATCGCCAGCGTCAGCGGAATCTTGACGGTGAAACTCAAGCCGACGCCCGCCACCGACTTGACGTCGATGGCGCCGCCGATCTGGTCGATGTTAGCGCGCACGACGTCCATGCCGACGCCGCGGCCGGAAACGGACGTCACCTGGGCGGCGGTGGAAAAGCCGGGCGAGAAGATGAATTTGTGAATCTGGGCTTCCGACAGCTTGTCGGCGTCGCCCTGCGAAATCATGCCGCGCGCGACCGCCTTTGCCTTGATCGCTGCGCTGTCGAGACCGCGGCCGTCGTCGGAAATCTGGATGATGATATGGCCGCCCTCGTGATAGGCGGCGAGCCGCACCAGCCCCTGCTCGGGCTTGCCGGCGGCGCGGCGCTCGGCGGGCGTCTCGAGACCGTGGTCAGCGGAATTGCGCACCATGTGGGTGAGCGGATCCTTGATCAAGTCGAGCACCTGGCGGTCAAGCTCGGTCTCGGCACCCTGCATTTCCAGATTGATCTTCTTGCCGAGCTCGTTCGACAAATCGCGCACGATGCGCGGCAGCTTCTGCCAGGCATTGCCGATCGGCTGCATGCGCGTCTTCATGACGCCTTCCTGCAACTCTCCGGTGACGTTGGAAAGCCGCTGCAGCGGCGCCTTGAATTCGGAATCCTCGTGTCGGCGGACGATCTCGAGCAGCTGGTTTCGGGTCAGCACCAGCTCCGACACCATGGTCATCAACTGCTCGAGCATGTCGACGCTGACCCGGATCGACTGATGGCCGTTCTTGCCGTTGCCGTCCTGGGCTTCCGCGGCGTCGGATACCGGCGCTTCAACCGGCTTCACGGCCGGCGGCGCGCTTTCTGGTGCGGCTGCGACTTCGGCGACGGTGACCTGCGGCGGCGGCGCGGCAACTTCGGCCGCCTCTTCCGGCACCAAAGCCGGCGCGTCGGACACGACCGACGCCGCCACGCGCTCGAGCGCGGCAATGAGATCGTCGTCGGCGCCGTCGGGCTCACGCTGCTCGGTGGCGAGCGCTTCCAGGATTTCCTTGATGCGGTCGATGGTGGAGAGGATCAGCGTCACGGCCTCGCCGGTCACCGGCGCGCCGTCGCGGAATTTGCCCATCAACGCCTCGGCGGCGTGCGCCAACGCTTCCAACCGCGGCAGGCCGAGGAAGCCGCAGGTGCCCTTGATGGTGTGGACGAGACGGAAGACGTTATCGAGAATCTTGGAGTTATTGGGCTCCCGCTCGAAGCGCACGAGTTCAAGATCGACGACATCGAGACTCTCATTGGTCTCGGTCACGAATTCCCGCAACAGGTCGTCCATGGACAAACGCCTTCATCGACGACCGGCTGGGCCGTCCTCCCGCGCTCGGTCGGAGCCGGGCCAGTGTGTCGACGAAGGGTTTAATTTTGGTTGCGGAACAGGATGATATCCGCCCGCATTAAGCGACTGTTAACCGCCCGAAGCCCACCTATGTGGCGCTGACGACCACCGCCTCGCCTTCCATCGCGAGATTGGCCGCCATGCCGCACTCGCGCGCCAGCAGGCCGGCGTAGAACGGCTGGATGCGGTGGGCGTCGAGGAGATCCTCGCCGGCCTCGCCCGCCAGCAAAGGCGGCACCGTCGGCCCGATCTTGGCGTTCGGCCCCGCGGCGGTGACCTTGAAGCCCATGATCTCGCCCTCGCCGATCGGATCGACCGTGAGCTGGCCGCCGCGCGGAATGGTCGGGCCGGCAATCAGCAGCATGTTGAGCAGCAGCTTGACGCGGTTCTTCGCCACCAGCAGCCGCGGCAGATTCCAGGCGAGCTTGGTCTTGTCGTCCTCGAAGAATCCGCGCGCGACCTTCTCGGCATCGCCGAGATCGATCTGCGCGCCGGCCGAGCCGGCGGCGCCGAAAGCGATGCGGCAGAACTGCAGCTTGGCGGAGGCCGTGCCCGAGCTCTTCTTGATGAGGTCGAGCGCAAACTGCCGCGTTTCCTCGTCTTTTTCTTCCTCCAACACCTCCAGCCCGTTGACGATGGCGCCGACCGGGCTGATCAGATCGTGGCACACGCGCGAGCACAGCAGGGCCGCGAGATCGAGTGCATCGATGGAGGATCCGGACATGAAGCAGTCTCCGCTGTCGCATGCACGATTCACGGCCAAGCGCGGCGAATCGCTGGTGGCGTCGATGTTCGGGCGTGATACACCGCACCCGCCTGAGCGCCAAGGTGCGCGGCCGCCATGGACTGAGGAGCGATTGATTTGCCTGCCAAAAGTGCGATTTCACCGGCCGACGCCGTCGGGCTGATGGACGAGCTGACGCGCATCGCCGCACGCGCCTGCGCGCGCATCCGGCCCTTGTCGCCGGCGACGGTGACGCGGCGGGTGAAGGACGATCAGTCGCCGGTTACCGCCGCCGACGAAGCCTCGGAAGCCGCGATCCTAGAGGGGCTGGCGCGGCTCATGCCGGACGTGCCGGTGATCTCGGAAGAAAGCGCCGTGCCGCAGACGCCAGCGCGGATCGAAGGCAGCTTCTTCATCGTCGATCCGCTCGACGGCACCAAGGAATTCCTCAAGGGCTCCGACGAGTTCGCGGTGCTGATCGGCATCGTCACCGACGGCGTGCCGATCGCCGGCATCGTGGCGGGGCCGAACCGTGGCCTGGTCTGGCGCGGCGTCGTCGGCCACGGCGCCGAGCGCCTCCGCCTCACCGACGACGGCGCCGAGGAGGGCGAGCCGATCCGGGCGCGGCTGTGGCCGGGGCCGAGCGCGGTGGCGCTGGTCAGCCGCTCGCACTACGACGCCAAAACCGACGCGTTCCTGAAACCCTTCGGCCCGATCGAGCACGAGTCCTGCGGCTCCGCGCTCAAGTTCGCCCTGGTCGCGGAAGGCAGCGCCGACATCTATCCGCGGCTCGGCACCACCTGCGAATGGGACGTCGCCGCCGGGCTTGCCGTGATCGCAGCGGCGGGCGGCACGGTGCTGTCGCCCGAGGGCGAGGCCCTCGAGTTCGGCCACGCCGACCGGAATTTCCGGCTGCCGGCCTTCGTCGCCTGGGGCGATCCCGCCAAGGCGGCGGCGATGAAGCCCGGCGCATGATCCCGAAAAAAGCCTGTCCCCGGCTTGATCGGGGATGGGAACCGGTCTTCGGATAAGATTATGTGCAAACAAGAAGTCGGTCATTGGCCGCCGTTCTTGATGACTTCCGGCCATTTGCGGTCGGCCGCGACGACGATGCGGCCGGGATCGCCCAGGAAGGTCGACCGGGCGGCGTTATCATAGAAGAGATAGAGCCGCTCACCGACCACGGCCCAGATGCGCGGATTGCCCGGCACCAGCTCGCCGCGGGCGACGGCGACCGGGTCGTAGCCGCCGAAACGCGGCATATAGACGTCCGAACGCTCGCGGAAAGCGGCCCGGTTGCCGACATTGCGGAACTGCCAGACGACCCCGCCCAGATTGAGCTCCAGATCGGAGCGCCCGAGCACCGCCTTGTGGTCGGTGAGGTAGGCCACCGGGTCGAAACCGCTGATGGCGAGCCCGGTATCCACATTGACCACGATGGGTTCGGCGGCGGCGCGGTCGACCAGCGCGATCATAGGTGGCACCAGGGGCGGTACCGCAAGACCGATCACCGCCAGCAGAAGGCCCAATACCAGCCCCAGCCTCGCGCCCCGCGCAAGGCTTCGTCCCGGGTTCCGCCGCTGCCGCGCTCCAGTCATAGTCGCAAGAGAGAGTGCCACGATTCGGAT
>JARRQH010000282.1:0-4273 GCA_037381985.1 Pseudolabrys sp. | reverse complement strand
ATTGAAACGCCGAATGCTCGGCCGATCTTCGCCGCGAGCCGCGCGGCCTGCAGACTGTTGCCTCCAAGCTGAAAGAAGCTATGCCTGCGACCAGCGCCTGATGTTCCGAGGGTCTCATTCCACAGTGCAGCCAGCGCGCACTCCGTCGGACCCTTGGGTTCCTCTGCGCCTATGTCCCGCGCCGGCGTTTGAAGCTCTAGGACACGTGCGACCGTCGCTCTGTCGACCTTGCCGTTCTGCGTCAGCGGCAATGCCTCCATGAACGCCAGCCTCTGCGGCACCATGTGGTCCGGCAGTTGCTCGCGTACAAAATCGAGGATCTCGGTCTCAGAGCACGGAGCAACGAGGACGACGGCTGCGCCGATCGAGCGGCTTGCAGATTGCCCCAAGACCGCCGCAGTCACCCGCACGACCCCGGGGTATCGCTCCAAAGCAGCTTCGATTTCGCCCAGTTCGATCCGGTGACCCCGAATCTTCACTTGCTGGTCAATCCGGCCCAAGAACTCCAGAGTGCCGTCGTCCCAATACCGCCCACGATCGCCAGTTCGATACCAACGCCGTCCGTCGGCGAACACAAATCGCTCAGCCGTAAGGTCCGGAGCGCCCTTGTAGCCATGGGCCAATCCTTCACCGCCGATCCAAAGTTCGCCCGCAACCAGATTCGGGCAGTCTCTTCCCTGGGCGTCTACGACACGGAATTGCTGATTGCGCAGCGGCCGACCATAAGGAATGGAGGGCCAGGAGGCCGGCACAGCTCGCACTTCGATGGCATTTGACCATATTGCGGCCTCGGTCGCGCCGCCGAGTCCAACGAAGCGAACCGCCTCATGTGAAACTCCGCGCAGCCGAGCTGGCAGATCCAACGGTATCCAATCTCCGGAAATCAGTGCGAGCCTGAGCGTCTTGAGCGGATGGTCCTGTTCGGCGGCGATCGCCGCCATCTCCAGGAGCGCGGGGACCGAATTCCAAACGGTGATCTCATATCGCTGCTCGAGATCGAGCCACGCGTTCGGATCGCGACGGTGTGCGTCATCGATCATCACGATCGCGCCGCCAGCCGAGAGCAATCCAAAGATATCGTAGACCGACAGGTCGAACTCGAGTGCGGACAAGGCCAAGACGCGATCATGTTCCGTTACCGCGAACCACTCGTTGATGCAAGCAACCGTGTTCCAGGCCGCGCCATGGAAAACTTCCACACCTTTCGGCTCGCCGGTCGAACCGGACGTGAAGATGATGTAGGCGGATTGATTCGGACTGCCGCGAACGGGAGCCGACAGCGGGGCTACTGATTCCGCGAGGGCCAGGTCGACCACCTTCAGTTCCTCTGGCCAACCGTCGAAGATCAACCTCTCCGAACGGGTCAACACCACCCTTGCCACAGCGCGTTGGCAGATCCGCTTCGTTCTGGCGGCGGGCTGGTCCCACGAAATGGGAAGATAGGTGGCACCGGCAGCAACGACGCCCAGAACGGCGATGACCTGCTCTGCGGATTTGGGTAGCGCGATCCCGACAACATCGCCCTCGCCGACACCATGCTTTCGCAACAGCCCGGCTACGCGCAGCGCGCGCCCTGCCAACTCTCGGTAGCTGAGGGTGCTGCCTTGGCCAATGAGGGCTATGCGCTCAGGCTCTTTGGAGACCCGTTCAAAAAACGCCTCGTGAAGTTGCCGCTTGACGAGTGGCGCCTCGGTCGCGTTCGCCGACTCCCGCACCGCGGCTTCGGCCTCCGGCAGCGGCAATCGCGCGGACTGCTCCCAGTTTTCGTTCACGAGCGACCGAACGAGTTGCTCATAAGCAGCGAACATCGTGTCGAGCGTGCCAGAAGGAAAGAGCTGATCGACTGCATCCCAATTCAGCAGGAGTCCATCCTCTGTGGGGTAGGTCTGATGGTCGAGCCAAACCTGCGGCGTCTGCGAGATCATCCACGACGCTCGACCAAAGGTCATCGCAACGACAGGGAGAACAAAGGGAACGCCAAGGTTGCAGGCGAAGACAACTGGTGCCGCTCGCCCGGTCCCTTGGTCGCTACGAGCCAGATCTCTTAGGACATCAACACCCGAATAGGCGGCATGCGCGATGTCCCGATGAAGCTGTACCTGCACGCGCTTTGCTCGTTCGGCAAAGCCCATTTCCGCTTCAAGGTTCATCTCGAGCAACACGAGGCTGGTGAAGTCCGCCACCATGTGGCTCACGGACGGATCAATCTCCTGGCGGTCGAACAGCGGCACGTTGATGAGGAACCTCTGCTCGTCACTCCAACGCCCGAGCACCTCTCCAAAGGCGGTGGCTAGCACGCAGGCGAGCGTTAGCCCCTGACTACGTGCTGTCGCATGTAATCGCTCGACATCCGCGGTATCGAGATGGAACTGACGACGGACAAACTGCGGCCTCGTGACCTCACTCGGATCGATCGCAAGCGGAAGCATGGGTCCGCCCGGAAGCGACGACAGTCTCTCGGACCAATAATGCCGCGCGGCTTCTCGCTGCGGCTCTCGCTCTGACCTGATCATCATCAGATACCGCTCGAAATCGAGATCAAGCGGCGGCAACTCCGCCTCGCGCTCCAGATAGATCATGGTCAAGTCGCGCAGGATGATCGTGATGCTAAGGACATCGGCGACGAGCAGGTCGACGTTGATATGCATCCGCGTCCGACCGCCCGGCAACAAGCTCACTTGCAGATCGAGAAGCTCAGCGTCCGCTACGTCCAGTCGACGATGCGAAAGCTTGTTGCGTAGGCCTTCCAGATATTCGATCGCGTCTCCAGCGTTCTTGCGAAGATCGTGCACTGTCGCCGGTATGTTGCGGACATCCGGCTCGATCCTCTGAAGACCGTCGTCCAAAAAGCGCGCACGAAGCATGGGATGGCGCGCCTTCAGCTTTGCTAATGCCAGCTCGAGCTGAGAGGAATCTACGTCCTTCCCATCGAGTTCCAGATACAGATGACAACCAACGCCTCCTAGTGGTTGGTCGTCCTGGCGCCCGAACCAGTAGGCCTGCTGCACAGGCGTTAATTCAAAAGCAGACCCGGACGATGAGACATCGCTCTGCACTGCCGGCTGCTTACCGTTTCGCTGAGCGGCGCGCCGCAACCAGGCGTCAATCGTCGGATCCGCGATTAGTTCATCGAATTTTATGCTGTATCCGCATGACCTGAAATAGTCAGCGATCCGCATCATCGAGATGGAATCGAGCCCCGCCTCGACCAGGGAGATGTTCGGTTGAATCTCCTGCGGCGATACCCCCATCAGATCGGCGACATAGCCAGCGAGCGCTCCAGCCGACAGTGTACTGCTTACGGCCATTTCCATTCTCCGCTCCTATTCAGCAAAACCAGCATGCGAAGGGGCAGATCCGAAGTGCATAGCCTTCAGTTCTTCACGTAGCCTCTTCTTGCTAATCTTGCCCACGCCGGTTGTTGGAAACTTCTCAACGAATTCGAAACGGTCTGGAATCTTGAAAGCGGCGAGCCCCTGCGTCTTGAGAAAGGCCCGTAGATCGTTTGAGTTGGGGCGCGTGCTGCGCGGCACGATAAAGGCGCAGATGCGCTCGCCGAGATAACTGTCCGGCATTCCGACGACGGCAACGTCGAGCACACTCGCGTGACCGAGCAGGAGATTTTCAACCTCCTCTGCCGCTATCTTTTCTCCGCCTCGATTGATCTGATCTTTGTCACGCCCTTCGACGATGAGGTAACCACCAGCAACACGCCGGACCAGATCACCACTGCGATAGTATCCTTCGGGCGTGAACGATGCGGCATTCTGCTCCGGTGCGTCGTAGTATCCTCGGATCGTGTATGGTCCGCGCGTGAGCAAATGTCCTGTCGTGCCGTCCGGCAAGTCTCGTCCATGATCGTCGACCACCCGAACCTCATCAGCCGGCGACATCGGCCTTCCCTGTGTCGTCAGAACGATTTCGTCCGGATCGTCCAGCCCTGTGAAACAAATCAGGCCTTCGGCCATTCCGAATACCTGTTGCAACTTGCAGCCCAATGCGGGCGCAACGCGCCGCGCGGCCTCATGGCTCAGCTTTGCGCCACCGACCTGTAACGTGCGCAAACTCGGCAGGTGCGGCTTCGTCGCCTCCGCAACATCGAGCCAGACCATTGCAAGCGGAGGAACGAGCGAGGTGACGGTTACGCGCTCGCGGGCAATGAGGCCGAAGCACTCTTCCGGGCTGGGCTGATTCGTTACGACGACACGACCGCCCGAAAGAATTGCGCCGAGAAACCCGGGGCAAGCCATGGGAAAATTATGTCCCATCGGCA
>JARRQH010000281.1:0-4300 GCA_037381985.1 Pseudolabrys sp. | reverse complement strand
GGCGACGGTGGCGAGCGCGACCGGCACCGCCCACGGCAGAATCACCAGCGCCCGGACGATCTTTCGTCCCGGGAACGGTCGCAACAGCAGCATCGCACCGAACTTGCCGAGGATGAGACCGAGAATCTGCGATCCAAACGTGAACAGGAAGGTGTTCCACAGCGTCTGGATGAATGTCGGATCCTTGACGATGTCGATGAAATTCTGCAAGCCGACGAAGCGCCACGACGGATTGTATATCGTGTAGGCGCTGACGGAATAATACGCCGCCATCAAGAATGGCAGGCCGACCAGCAGCAGCACGTAGAGGATCGCCGGCGTGACGAAGATCGCGCCAAGCACGTCGCGCCGGTCGAAGATGAACCGGAAGCTCGATGCAGGCTTGGAATAGGGTTCAGCGATTACGGCCATTGGGTGCGTCCTCGTTTTAGCGCCTGGTCCGCATGCCGTCTTTGTCGAAGTAGCGCATGGCGCTTTTCTTGACGGCATAGGGGTGCCACTCGCCGGGCCGGATGCTACCTTCGGCGACGTGCGCCGGCGGCAGCTTCGCCATGATTTCCTTACTCTGATCAAAGCCCTCAACCACGCCGTAGACGATGCGCTCGGATCCGAGATATTCGGCACGGTCGACCCGGAACGAGAATTCCTCGAACTCGCCGTCCTCCACCATCTCTTTGGGCAGGAAGTTCTCCGGCCGGAAGCCGATGGCGCCACCGTTCTTGTCCATGATGTTCATGGGCGGCGAGCCGACGAAGGTGGCGACAAAGCGGTCGGCCGGATCGTCGTAGATCTCCGTCGGCGTCCCGCATTGGCGCACCACGCCGCCATCGATGACAGCGATGCGATCACCCATGCCCATGGCCTCGACCTGGTCGTGGGTCACGTAGATCGTGGTGATGCCGACCTGCTGCTGGAACGCCTTGATCTCATGACGCGCCGAAGCGCGCAGCTTGGCGTCGAGGTTCGACAGCGGCTCGTCGAGCAGGAGCGCGGTCGGCTCGCGCACCAGCGCGCGCGCGAGCGCGACGCGCTGACGCTCGCCGCCGGAGAGCTGGCGCGGCCGCCGATCGAGCAAGCGCGTGATGCCCAGCATATTCGACGCCCACTGCACCTTCTTGTCGATCTCGGCTCGAGGCGTGTGCGTCGTGCGCAGCGGAAACGCGATGTTATTGTAGACGGTGAAGTGCGGGTAGAGGCCGTAGCTCTGGAACATCATTGCCACACCGCGGGCGCGCGGCGGGATGTCGTTGACGACGTGCCCGCCGATCATCAGATCGCCGCTGGTCTGCGATTCCAGCCCACAGATGATGCGCAGGAAGGTCGTTTTGCCGCAGCCCGATGGGCCCAGCAAGACCATGAACTCGCCGTCCGGAATATTGAGCGAAATGCCGTTGACGGCTGGCACCTCGCCGAACTTCTTGATGATATCCCTGGTCAGTACCGCTGACATCGCGTTTCCCCACAGAATTCTTGGTATCGAGCGACATTCCCACCCCGAGTTCCGCGGCAGGCGTGCCCATTGTTCCTCTTATTGCCGAATGGCGACGCGACCCGGGCGTTGGCAATCAGCCCTTACGCTGCCACTTTTTCATAATGGCTTCGCATCGCTGCGTGGCCCACTTGACCGACGCTTCGGCGCTCAACTGGCCCGTCGCCGCCTTCGCCATCATGTCGGGGATGATGAAGGCATAGTTGATCTCGTCCATCGCGGGCGTCGCCGGCCCAGGATAGCCCGGCAGGGCCGACCAGTCGCCGGAGTCCTGCAGGACCGCCAGCTTGTCGTGCGGGTGCGAGGTCGGATCGTTCGACAGGATCGGCATCGGCTTCGGCACAAGCCCGTTGAAACACGGGTTGTTGAAGCCCTCACTCGCCTTGAAGGCGGCCGGCCAATTCGCCGAATAGTACTTCAGGAACTCGACCGCCGCTTCCTTGTTCTTGGCAAATTTCCAGATGCCATAGAACTCGGACGAGGCGCCGATCAACTGGCGCACCGGCCCCTTCGGCGGTCCGATGACGAAGATGTCGTCGGCCAGCTTCTTGTTGAGCTTCTGCGCCGTGCGATAAGCCGAAATAGGGTTGATGATGTACGAGCCGACGCCGGAGTCGATGTACTGGTTGTTGCTGGAATCGTTCCACGACAGCACGTCCGACGTCATCGCCTCTTTATAGAGAGCGGCGGCGAACTTCACCGCTTCAACCGCCTCCTTGCTGTCGAGGACGATCTTCGTGCCGGTCTGATCCTGCACGGAAGCGCCGTAGCTCCACAACAGCCCGCGCCAAGTCGCGCCCGGGTCGTTGCTATGACCGAGCGGCAGGCCGACCGGATGGCCCTTCGCCTTCAGCTTGGCACCGCCCGTGCGCACCTTATCCCAGGTGTCGGGTACGACGCCGATCCCATCCCACAGGCTCTTTTGATAAATGCCTGGGTAGTTGACGTAGAAATCAGGGAAACCGGACCACGAACCGTCGTCCGCGTTGAAGCAGAGCTGTTTGCCAAGCGTGGTGACCTTGCCGTACTTCTTCTCGGTTTCGTTCACGAGATCGGCCACGTTCATGAAGAACTTGCGGTAGAGGTGGGCACCGCCGGAGCCGTTGTATCCGAAAAGGTCATGCCCCGAGCCGGCCGACGCTTCGGCCGCCGCGCGCGCAGGAATGTGCTGCACCGGGATATGATCCACCGTGACCGAGATACCGTTTTTCGAGCCCCAGTCCTTGGCAAACTTGTCGAACCACGTGTCGTATTCGGGAACGAAGTGGCTCCATTGAATGATCGACATCGTCTTTGCCGCCGCCATGGCGGTCGACACGAACGGCGCCGAGATGACCGGCGCCGATCCCGCAGCGGCGAGCGTTAAGCCCGTGTCCCGCAGAAACCGACGTCGCGTGACACGGCCAGATCCACTCTTCCTCATATTGCGTTCCTCCTCCTTGGTCTGGTTTTCGGTTTGATGAGCGCCCTTGAGAACTGGCAAGTCTCGCCTACCGCATTATTTTCTTAGACCGCCAGCTTAACGCTCAATTCGAGAACGGCGCCAGCACTTTTGATGTTTTTCACGCATTCGAAGCGGCTCAAGAACAAATACATTACGAACTTGAAATGTTTCGCAGGACGCAACGCAGATGCACAGCAAATTCAATAGGAACCATACCAATGACGCACGCACGGGAACTGCCTAACTCGGCGCAAGTTTTCGGGCCGAACGGAAAACGACGCACTTAAAATCCGTCAAACCTTATCGTTTCCCACGCAAAACAGAATTTGGTATTCCATCACCGAAGTGCAACCAACGCTCCAGAAAGAGGTGGGGGTGTGCGATGCAACATCGTCGAAGCGGAAGTGAATAAGCTGATGAGTTATTGGCGCCATAGATTCCCACTGAGCATCCTTCGCACCCGCATCTGGGCTGCTGCTGCACTGCCGCGCGAGCCTCTCGACCCACAAGACGCCGCCTGCCGCACCTATGCTCAGCGGACGTCCTGTGCACAGGATCTGGCACGATCATGCGCACCACGCTGCGCGCGGGCACCGAACCTGACAACGGCCGCTCCCCCTGCGAAACGCCAAGAAAGACACCACCATGCAGAATGCCGATAGCCTCTGGGCCGATTTTGCCCGCCCGATCGCCAACGCCGACGACTACATCGCTTCGCTGCACGGCCGCAACATAAGTGTCTTCTTCATGGGCGAGCGCGTGCCGGAGCCGGTCGACCATCCTGTGATCTTTCCATCCATCAACGCCATGGCGGAGACCTATCGGCTGGCCAGCGAACGGCCCGAGCTCGGCGGCGTGACGAACACAATTGCCGGCGTCGAGACCAACCGCTTCCTGCATGTGCCGGCCGGACCGGACGATCTCGTCGCCAAACACGAGATGCAGCGCGAGCTCGGCCGCCGTACCGGCACCTGCTTCCAGCGCTGCGTCGGCCTCGACGCCATCGGTTCCTGCCACTCGGTCACCTTCGACATCGATGCCGAAAAGGGCGGCGACTATCACCAGCGCTTCGTCGCCTTCCTCAAGCGGGCACAAGCCGCCAACATCGTCATCGGCGGCGCCATGACCGATCCCAAAGGCGATCGCTCCAAGCCGCCGCACCAGCAGAGCGACCCCGATCTTTTCCTCCACGTGACCAAGCGCGACGACAAAGGCATCTACGTATCCGGCGCCAAGATGCATCAGACCGGCGCGGTCAATTCGCACTGGCTGATCTTCATGCCGACCATGCGCATGACCGAAGCCGACAAGGATTGGGCGGTGGTCGGCGCGGTGCGGGTCGACGCCCCCGGCCTCACCTACGTGGT
>JARRQH010000280.1:0-4335 GCA_037381985.1 Pseudolabrys sp. | reverse complement strand
TGCGGCAGCGAACGACCAGCTCGCCGCCGATCACCATCGTATTCATTTCTGAGCTGCCTATGCGGCAGCGAACTAATTGCTTAGCTGTCTACTTCATTGATTGTTAAAGAACAATGATCGTTCCGCCTGAAACCGCCCTTGTTTTTGGGCGGTATTTAAAGCATTGATTTTCTGTCGGTTTTATCAGGGTGTGAAAAAAGGGTTAAAACCACGGCACGGTTGCCGTATCGCTCAATCCGTAGCTATTGAACGCTCCTGGCGTAGGCTGCGCTTTCAGCGGGCCATGTTCGATGAACAGGCAGAAACTCTGCCGAGTGCTCTGGCTACGCAGGGTTAGGTAGGGTAGGGTCACGCGCCGTTCAATGCTGTCGGGAATGCGCTCGCGTGCCTGTTCCAGGGTTTCGCCGTGGCGTGCGGCGCGGCGTCGGCGTAGCCGTTCGACATTGGTCTTGAATTGTCGCCGCCTAACGTTACGGTAGCGCACACCTTCCGGCACTGACTGGATGCTGCTCGCACTGATGTGATCGCGCATACCTTGCAGCCAGTCGAGCGCCAACAGGCGGTCGAGTTCGGCGCCGTCGTCATGCAAGCGAAGTACGTCGCCGAGGTTGCGTCCGCGTGCCTGGTAATGTGGAAAGCTGATACCGATGGCGTCGGTGGACAGAGCGACCAGCGCACGGTGTAGTTTGCCGAAGAGGGCGCTGAGCAGCAGTGGAGTGGAAAACTCGGGATCGGGCGTGACTGTGATGTCGAGGTAGCGCTTCATGCTCAACCTGCCTCGCCGAATACGCCGCCGCGGATCAGTACGGCAACAACGAAATGTTGGTCGCCTTCAGCGGGCGTTATATCTTTCAATACCCAATTGTCCAGCAGGTGGTAGAAGTCGGTTTTCTCCTTCGGTTGCCGGTAGGCTTTGCCTTGCGTGGTAACCGATCCATAAGGCTCGACAGCAATTGGGCCGAACGTTTCGGCGTCGGGGTACCAGGTGTCGATGCTGCGTAGCGCATTGCCGAGCTTCTGCGAGTGGATGCCGGCGATGCCGTTCACCGCGTACAGTGTCTTGCTTTTGTTGCCGCGTCCGCGGTCGAGAATGAGTTCCTGCGAGGGAAATATTTCCTGCCCGGCACCGAGGCGGGCGAAGGCGGTGATTTGCAGCAAGACGTGGCGCGCGCCAGCCAAGCCATCGGCAATGAGGGTGGTCAGTTCGTCGATGCCCGGGGCGTCGGTTTCGAAATCGCGCAGCGATTGAGCGAGTGCGTCGAAGGTCCAGCTCGCGGCGGAGACGCCGTCGACGAGGTGGTCGATGCGCACTTCGATGCGTTCTGCGCCGATGCGGTTGCGCCACAGGAAGCGGCCATTGGCGAGATTGCTGGCGTAGCGGTGCGCCAGGACGGAGAAGCCGTGAGTCTCGGTATAGGTGCGCACGGTGTCGATGAGCCGCTGGCGGTAGGCTGTGTCGTTGCAGGCCGAGGGCGTGCCGGTGCCGGGGAGCACGCGCAGGGTGAACACGGCTTTGAGCGTATCGGCGTTTGCCGGCAGTGTGGCGACGTCGACGGTCTGCAGGTTCGGGTTCTCGATGGCTGCGTCGAGTTTGGCCGCATCCTGATCCTTGGTTTTGAGGCGGTTGGAAATGGTGCCGCGCACGGATTTTTCGCGTAGTTCGATGCCGGGCCAGGCGGCGCTGTCACCGCGTTCTTCCCAGGCGCCCGCGAAAAACAGGGCATCGGACGGGTCGAGCTTGCGCTCGAAGGCGAGCACGGAGGCGGTTTTGAGCGTGTTATCGGACATGATGACGGTTCCTCGTGATCAATACGTGGCTGCGACCGAGGTCGCGGAAAAGTCGTTGCGGGCGCGGTACAGACCCGCTTCGGGATCGGCGTGGCCGTACCAGAGCAGATCGCGCACCGTTTGCAGGCGGTGCGGGCCGATCCACTGGCCGATGGAGTACAGGCTTTCGACGAAGCGCAGCGGCGTGTCGGTATCGCGCGCGTTGGCAACCGTGCCGGCGTCGTACAGTTCGGACAGGGCGCCATAACCGACCGGGATGGGTACGATCCAGCCTTCGCTACGGTCGTGAGCCCACTCGACATGGTCCGGCTTCGCCAAGACGCCCTCGTCGCGCTTCGGGTGCCAGTTGAAGCGCGACAGATCGAGCCAGGCATCCAGCGGTGAGGCTTTCGGATCGACGCTGCGCAGGCGTTCCAAACGCTGGGCGAGCAGGTCGTCGCGGCACACCAGCGCAAATCCCGGCAGCCATCGACGCCGCAGCTTGCGAAACCATGAGCCGAGTTCGTTCGTGTCCTCGGGGATCGGATGCAGATCCGGCCGGGCCCAGCGCATTTGCCGTACCGGCGGCAACACCGTACCGCCCGCCACGCGCATCTGCGCCAGCGTATCGGCCACCGTTTTCGCGAAGGCAGCGCGTGTCTGCTCATCCTGATCGACGATGTCGCCGCCGATGCCGAACACCAAGGTGATGTCCAGATGAATGCGACCTTCCTCGACGATGGCAGCAGTCTTGCCGTCCTTGCCGACGGGGTTGCGGGTCAGGCAGAAGGTTTTGACGTAACCGCCATCGTCGACCTGTTCGTCGAAGCGATGACAGATCACGCCGACGCTGTCGAAACTGGCGCGATAGGTTTCGCCCAGCTTGCGCTCAAGAGCCCACATCACACCAAGAAACGCGGTGATCGAGGGAAAACCGTGGGTCATCGGACTGGATATGGCGTTGGCGTTCTGAATGCGCAGTCGCGGCAACACCAGCAGAGCATCGCTTTGGGGCAGCGTGTTCATGCTTCACCTCCCGCCATCTCCGGCTCCATGGTGCTCACCTTATGCCGCTGCCGATAGAGCCAGTCGGCCCAGGCATCGTCGATCAGCAATTCCTTGCTCCAATGACGTTGCTCGATATCGCCCACCGGCAATTGGCCTTTGAGGCGCGCGTTGAGCCAGTTGCCGAAGCGATGGCCGATGTCGGCAGGCCAGTCCGTACTGAGCCAACGCTGACGAAAGTCCAGGTCGGTTTCGGCGCGGCCGGGGTCGAGCCAGAGTCGTTCGGCCTCGACCAGTTCGCACTTGGGATCTGCGCTCCAGCCGGGGTTCAAACCCTCGTGCAGCTCGCGGGCGAAACAGACCAGTTCGTCGATAATCGTGTCCGTCAGCTCGTCGCGCCGATTGCGGGTATCCCTGGCCCGGTCGGGGTCGTTGTTCAGAAAGTGGCGCAACGCATCGACCCTTTCACGCACCAGAGGCCGATAGCCGAAACGAGGAAACACCGAATCCTGACGCCATGGCTCGCGTACATCCCGCGTTTTCCATGTCGGCGGCAGAGATCCCAGCAGGTAATTGTTGCCGCCCCGTTCGCTGTTGAGCTGGCTGATGTTCTGCGGCTTGGTGCCGCCCAGCTTCTGCGCGGCGAGACCCGGATAGTCTGCATAGCCATGGGCGTGATCGCGACGTTCGCGCCGGGCCTTGCGGGCGGCCTTGGCCTCGTCGCCAAAGCGGTCTTCGTTGATCGTGGCGAATACCGCATGGGCCAGCGAGCTGGCGTACAGCGGTGCCAGCAGGTGGAAATCATCGTTCTGGCACGGGTCTTCGCCAACTAGCCAATAGAGTTGCTTGGCTCGAGTGTGGGAAGCTGGAGTGACCGGCCCATCACGGAACTGGATGAAGCTTCTGCAGACGTCTGCCGCATCGCAGCCCAGTTCTTCTAGGACAGCACACAAGTCAGCATCTGCAGCACGCATCCAGTCCAACAGCGTTTGGCCAAAACAAGGGATATTGATAAAACCTCGAATATCCGACCGAATTGCAGCCCCGACAGCGGCATTGCCAGTGACGTCATCCCTATATGAACCAGCTATGGCATGGCTCGCGACCTCCAACCATGTCTGCTTTGCTGATGGGACAACGTAGAGACTGGTCGTGGACTTGATGTCCGCTTCCGGATAGGTCGCTTTAAGCAAATGAGTGACCAATTGGACCTGCCGAGCTTTCTTCGCCGCATCAGGAACCCACGTCTCAGCACGATAGCCACTCGCCAGTGACTCACGCTTTGGGTCGTTAGTAGATAGCTCATCCAACGCTGCAGCACGGCGTATTTGTAGGAATTTTTCGATGGCCGCGCGGAACGTCGCGCGACGATCCTGAGCAATATCAGTCATGTGGTGTCCCCTTGTATCGGAAACGGCGGCCTGGCCTGGCGGGCGCATACCCAGTAGATCGTACATACCTCCGTCTTGACGTCATATATGTCCCTCGCGTGCATAAAAACTCTTGAATTCATGCCTCGAGACCGCAGTGTCGCCCGAGTCGCTTCTATCGTTGCTTCGTAAA
>JARRQH010000279.1:0-4355 GCA_037381985.1 Pseudolabrys sp. | reverse complement strand
TCTCCATGGCCGGGAACACCGCGCACAGCCCCTCGCAATAACGACAGGCGTTGCAGATGGTCATCAGCCGGTCGGCTTCGTGCAGGGCTTCAGTTGTTCGCATGCGCCGCCGCTCCCTCACCGGCGATGCGGCCGAAGACCGCGCCGATGGTCATGCCGATGCCGGCCAGATAACCCTTGCCGAGCACGTTGCCGGCCATGATCTCGCCGGCGGCGTGCTCGGCAAGGGTTATCTCGCCGGCATCGGCATGACCATCGGCACGGTCTTCGGCCGCATCGCCGGCGAGGGAGCGGCGGCGCATGCGAACAACTGAAGCCCTGCACGAAGCCGACCGGCTGATGACCATCTGCAACGCCTGTCGTTATTGCGAGGGGCTGTGCGCGGTGTTCCCAGCCATGGAGATGCGGCGGACTTTCGCGGCCGGCGATCTCTATTACCTCGCCAATCTCTGCCACCAATGCGGCGCCTGCCTGCCGGACTGCCAGTATTCGCCGCCGCACCAGTTCGACGTCAACGTGCCGCGCGCGCTGGCTAAACTGCGCAACGAGACCTACGCGCACCACGCCTGGCCGCGGGCGCTGTCGGTCGTGTTCGCGCGCAACGGGCTTTATGTGGCGCTGGCGACGGCGATCAGCGTCGCGCTGTTCATCGTCAGCTTCGTCGCGTTCCACGATTCCGCCGTGCTGTTCTCGCCGCAGGCCGCCAACTTCTACAAGTTCATGCCGCACGCGCCGCCGGCGAGCTGAAATATCTCGGTGGCGGCGGTGGCGGCTGCATGAGCGAGAACGAGCGGCCGTCCGCCGCGCGCCGCACGTTTCATCATCTCACCTTCTACGGCTTCCTGCTCTGCTTTGCCGCCACCTGCGTCGCCACGGTCTATCATTACGCCTTCGGCTGGGAGGCGCCTTACGCGCCTTACGATCTGCCGGTGCTGCTCGGCATTCTCGGCGGCATCGGCCTGCTGGTCGGCCCCGCCGGCCTGTTCGTGCTGGCGCGCCAGCGCAACGTCGCGCTCACCGATCCGCGCCGCACCGGCATGGACACGGCCTTCGTCGTCATGCTGTTTCTGACGGGACTTACCGGCCTCTTGTTGCTGATCCTGCGCGACACGTCGGCGATGGGCATCCTGCTCAGCGTTCACCTCGGCGTCGTGCTCGGCCTGTTCCTGAGCCTGCCGTATGGCAAGTTCGTGCACGGGCTTTATCGTTATTTGGCGTTGGTGAAGTTCGCCGCCGAAAAGTGGCGCGGCGTGCAAGTAGAATGACGCATATGTGCGCCGGTTTGGACTTCGACGCCGTGGAGTAAAGCGAACATAAAATAGATTATTCTTTCATGTTGCTGGATGGACAGACTCTACCAAAAGAGGACGATCTAGCAGTTTGCTGACAAAGCCCTCGCCGTAGGGGGATTCTGCTGATTCAGTTTGGTTGTGAATCGGTGGAGAACGCGATGCGCGGCCGATTCCAGGATCGGGGTCGGTTGTTTTCCTACGTTTCGCCGGAGGCGGCGGGTGCCGGCCAATCATCCGTTGCGCAAGGTTCGCGCGCGCGTGCAGCCGTTCCGCCGCGCCCAGTTCCGCCTGATCGGGCGGCTTGCCAAGTCGCACGTCGAGCACGACCGCGTGGTGCAGGCGATCTTGCGTGGCGAATGCACCGCCGCGGCGCAAGTGATGTACCAGCACATCATCAAGGCGCGCGACGAGTACGAGCATTATCTGAAGACGGTATGAGGCCTGTCGCCGTCACCCTGAGGTGCGCGCCGCGGACGCGCCTCGAAGGGCGGCGGCCGAGGTCGTGAAGAATGTGGCCGATCATCCTTCGAGGTTCCCCCCGGTTTCGCGGGGGTCGCGCCTCAGGATGACGGCGACAGGTTATGCCGCTTTCAATTCACTCCGGCGTTTCGTCCGGCTGCGCCACGCGTAACGCGCCCAGCGGTAATCCGGTATCGGCATGAAACACGCGGCGGATTTCGGCAAGCGCTGCATCAGCAGATCGGCGACGGCGATGGTACGCTCGGCCACCCAAGGGCCCTCGTAGAGCGGGCGTGCGGTTTCGTAGAACGGTTCCCTTGTCATTCCGGGGCGGTCCGCAGGGCCGAACCCTGACTCCAGCCTAGCATGGCAGCGCTTCGCGCTCGGCTCTGGATTCCGGGTTCGCGCGCGGGGTTTCTCATCGGACCGCGCCTGGACCCCAAACGGGCTTGCGCACAACCGACCCGATGATGTTCTCTCGCGGCTGCGAAAGGCGAAGCGGTACGGCCGGCCGGAAGGGCGCAGGCGAGGGGCGTTGCAAGCCGCCGCCAGTGAGGGAAATATGTCAGTTAATACAAAGACTTCGGACCAGCCTCTGTGGCGCCCGGGCGCGGACCGCATCGCCCGCAGCAACGTCACCGCGTTCATCGCCGCGGCCAACAAGCGCCACGGCCTGGCGCTTAAGGACTATCGTGCGCTGCACGCCTGGTCGGTCAGCGAGAGCGGCGCGTTCTGGGACCTGGTCTGGGACCTCTACGGCGTGGTCGGCGACAAGGGCGCGCGCAAGCTGATCGACGGCGACAAGATGCCGGGCGCGCAGTTCTTTCCCGACGCCAAGATCAATTTCGCGGAGAACCTGTTGAAGGCGCCCGGCTCGGGCGACGCCATGATCTTCCGCGGCGAGGACAAGGTTTCCTACAAGCTCACCTGGGACGACTTGAAGGCGCTGGTGTCGCGGCTGCAGCAGGCGCTTGCCGCGGCGGGCGTGGGCGAAGGCGACCGCGTCGCCGCCATGCTGCCGAACCTGCCGGAAACCATCGCGCTGATGCTGGCGGTCACCTCGCTCGGCGCCATCTTCTCGTCGTGCTCGCCCGACTTCGGCGAGCGCGGCGTGCTCGACCGTTTCGGCCAGATCGAGCCCAAGGTGTTCGTCACCGTCGACGGCTATTGGTACAACGGCAAAGAGATCAAGCTTGCCGACAAGCTGAAGGCGATCGTCGGCGAATTAAAGTCTGCCGGCAAGGTCGTGATCGTGCCCTATCTCGGCGAGGCCGATAAGGTCGCCGCCGACGTGCCGCGCGCCGAGACGCTCGAGTCCTTCCTGAAGCCCTTCGCACCGAAGCCGCTCACCTTCAAACGGCTGCCGTTCAATCATCCGGTCTATATCCTGTTCTCGTCGGGCACCACCGGCGTGCCCAAGTGCATCGTGCACGGCGCCGGCGGCACGCTGCTGCAGCACATCAAGGAGCACCGCCTGCAGTGCGATCTGTGCGACGGCGAGCGGCTGTTCTACTTCACCACCTGCGGCTGGATGATGTGGAACTGGCTCGCCTCCGGCATCGCGTCCGGCGCGACGCTCATGCTCTACGACGGTTCGCCGTTCGCGCCGCAGACGGTGGTGTGGGATTTCGCGCAGGAAGAACGCATCAACGTACTCGGCACCTCGGCGAAATACATCGACGCCTGCAAGAAGGCGGGGCTGAAACCCGCCGAAACCCATGACCTCTCATCGGTGCGGCTCATCACCTCGACCGGCTCGCCGCTCGCCGCCGAAAGCTTCGATTACGTCTATAGCGACATCAAGCAGGACGTGCACCTCGCCTCGATCTCCGGCGGCACCGACATCGTCTCGTGCTTCGTGCTGGGCGATCCCACCGGCCCGGTGTGGCGCGGCGAGATCCAGGCGGCGGGCCTCGGCATGGCGGTCGACGTGTGGTCGGAAGACGGCAAGCCGATCCGCGAAGAAAAGGGCGAACTGGTCTGCGTCAGGCCGTTCCCCTCGATGCCGGTGATGTTCTGGAACGATCCCGACGGCAAGAAATATCACGCCGCCTATTTCGAGCGCTTTCCGAACGTTTGGTGCCACGGCGATTTCGCCGAATGGACCCGGCACGGCGGCCTCGTCATCCACGGCCGCTCCGATGCCACGCTCAACCCCGGCGGCGTGCGCATCGGCACGGCGGAGATCTACGCGCAAGTCGAGCAGATCCCGCAAGTGCTGGAAGCGATCGCCGTCGGCCAGGACTGGGACAACGACGTGCGCGTGGTGCTGTTCGTGCGGCTCGCCGAGGGCGTCAGCCTCGACGATAGTCTGCGCGATACCATCAAGAAGAAGATCCGCACCGGCGCCTCGCCACGCCACGTGCCGGCCCGCATCGTGCAGGTCGCCGATATCCCGCGCACCAAGTCCGGCAAGATCACCGAGCTTGCCGTGCGCAACGTCATCCACGGCCAGCCGGTGAAGAACACGGAGGCCTTGGCCAACCCGGAGGCGCTCGACTATTACCGCGACCTCAAGGACCTGCGCGGCTGACGGAGCGCTGTGATCGTAATGCAGGGCGTTTCGTCGCCGGGATGAGGCTCACACCATGACCGACATCGACA
>JARRQH010000278.1:0-4363 GCA_037381985.1 Pseudolabrys sp. | reverse complement strand
GCGAGATCATCGACCGCGACTACATGGTCGAGGGCGATCTGCGGCGCGAGACGGCGATGAACATCAAACGGCTGATGGATCTCGGCTGTTACCGGGGTCTGCGCCACCGCAAGGGCCTGCCGGTACGCGGGCAGCGTACGCATACCAATGCGCGCACCCGCAAGGGGCCGGCCAAGGCCATCGCCGGCAAGAAGAAAGCCTAAACGACAGCAGGGTATCGGCCGCGCGATTGACCCGCGCTGGCCCCGAGAAGGAATTGAGGAATGGGCAAGGAAGCCACCCGCGTCCGCCGGCGCGAACGCAAGAACATCGCGTCGGGCGTCGCGCACGTGAACGCCTCGTTCAACAACACCATGGTCACCATCACCGACGCGCAGGGCAACGCCATTGCCTGGTCGTCGGCCGGCACCATGGGTTTCAAGGGTTCGCGCAAGTCGACGCCCTACGCCGCCCAGGTGGCCGCCGAAGACGCGGCCAAGAAGGCGCAGGAGCACGGCATGCGCACGCTTGAGGTCGAGGTGTCGGGCCCCGGTTCGGGTCGCGAATCGGCGCTGCGCTCGCTGCAGGCGGCGGGTTTCACCATCACCTCGATCCGTGACGTGACGTCGATTCCGCATAACGGCTGCCGTCCGCGTAAGCGTCGCCGCGTCTGATTGGCATTTATCGAGCGGTCGCGCGAAAAGCGCGCGCAACCGCTTCCGCCGAGCTGGTCCCCATGCGGCGGGTGGGGTTGCGTGGGCTTTGAACCCCCGCCGCTCAAAAGGTGAAAACGTGATCCAGAAGAATTGGCAGGAATTGATCAGGCCGAACAAGCTCCAGGTCACTCCGGGCAGCGACGCGTCGCGCTTTGCGACCGTGGTTGCGGAGCCGCTGGAGCGCGGCTTCGGTCTGACGCTCGGCAACGCGTTGCGCCGCATTCTGCTGTCGTCGCTGCAGGGCGCGGCGGTGCAGTCGGTCCACATCGACGGCGTGCTGCACGAGTTCTCCTCGATCGCCGGCGTGCGCGAGGACGTGACCGACATCGTGCTCAACATCAAGGACATCGCCATCAAGATGCAGGGCGAAGGCCCCAAGCGCATGGTGGTGAAGAAACAGGGTCCCGGCGCCGTCACCGCCGGCGACATCCAGACCGTCGGCGACATCGTGGTGCTCAACCCCGACCTGCCGCTCTGCACCCTGGACGAGGGCGCCGAGATCCGCATGGAGTTCACGGTCAACACCGGCAAGGGCTACGTGCCGGCCGAGCGCAACCGTCCCGAGGACGCGCCCATCGGCCTGATCCCGGTCGACAGCCTGTATTCGCCGGTGCGCAAGGTCTCCTACAAGGTCGAGAACACCCGCGAGGGCCAGATCCTCGACTACGACAAGCTGACCATGACCATTGAGACCAACGGCAGCCTGTCGCCGGATGACGCGCTCGCTTACGCCGCGCGCATCCTGCAGGACCAGCTCAACGTCTTCGTGAACTTCGAAGAGCCGCGCAAGGAACAGACCGCGGAGACGATCCCGGACCTCGCCTTCAACCCGGCCTTCCTCAAGAAGGTGGACGAGCTCGAGCTTTCCGTGCGTTCGGCCAACTGCCTGAAGAACGACAACATCGTCTACATCGGCGATCTCGTGCAGAAGACCGAATCCGAGATGCTGCGCACGCCGAACTTCGGCCGCAAGTCGCTCAACGAGATCAAGGAAGTGCTGGCGCAGATGGGCCTGCACCTCGGCATGGAAGTGCCGGGCTGGCCGCCGGAGAACATCGAAGAGCTCGCCAAGCGCTTCGAGGATCATTACTGAGTTCCTGTCATTCCGGGGCGGCGCGTCAGCGCCGAACCCGGAATCCAGATGCTGATAGCAACGCGTGGTGCTGGATTCCGGATTGCCGCTGCGCGGCGTCCGGAATGACGAAACCGGGGAAATTGGGCGAACGCAGGAAGCCCACCTGAGCACAAACGTCCGACGAACCGTCGTGACACAGAGACAAGAGAAGGATCAGTTCAATGCGTCACGGTAAGGTTCATCGCAAGCTCGGCAAGAAGCCCGCGCACCGCAAGGCCATGTTCGCCAACATGTGCGCCGCCCTGATCAAGCACGAGCAGATCATGACCACGCTGCCGAAGGCCAAGGAACTGCGCCCGGTGGTGGAGAAGCTGGTGACCCTGGCGAAGAAGGGCGATCTCGCCGCCCGCCGCCAGGCCATCGCAGAGATGCGCGATGTCGCGCAGGTCAAGAAGCTGTTCGACGTGCTGGGGCCCCGCTACAAGGAGCGCAAGGGCGGCTACACCCGCATCATGAAGGCGGGCTTCCGCTTCGGCGACAACGCGCCGCGCGCGGTGATCGAGTTCGTCGACCGCGACGTCGACGCCAAGGGTCAGGATTCCGGGCCGGTGCAGGAGAAGAAGGCCGCGGTGGAGCCGCCGCCGCCGATGATGTAACGCCGGCATAAAGGCTCACGGTTTTGCAAGAGGCGGTGCGCGAGCGCCGCCTTTTTTCATGATGCGGGATCGGCGCGCGCCTATCGCTTGCGCAAACCGGCGCCGGCCGCGTGAAATCCTTGGTCGTCCGGGTTCGGGCTGAGGTAGCATCGCCCCACGTCTGCACGTGACCGAACGAAGCCAGGCAGGCGGAGGGGAAACGACAATGATCCGCAACGGACTCTTGGGGTTGGCGCTCGCCGTGGCGCTGACCGCCGCGACGCATGCGCAAGCCGCCGGCAACGCCGGTTTGGTCAAGCGCGGCGACTATCCGGTCACCACCATCATGACCTGCGGCCACTGCCGCACGCCGCATGGGCCGAAAGGCCCGATCATGGCCAAGACCTTTTCAGGCGGGCTCTCCTGGGACGAGCCGCCGTTCAAGGTGACCGCGTCCAACATCACCCCGGACAAGGAAACCGGCCTCGGCAACTGGACCGACGCCGAGATCAAGCGCGCCATCACCAAGGGTGTGGACGATGAGGGCAAGCATCTCAAGCCGCCCATGGGCTTTGCCATGTACGACAACATGTACGACAAGATGACGTCGTCCGACATCGACGACATCATCGCCCGGCTGCGCACGCTGCCGGCGAAGGAGTAGCGGCGATAATTCCCTCTCTCCGCAAGCGGGGAGGGGGAAAACTCACCACCCGGCGAGCACCACCTTGCCGATGGTGGTGCCGGTTTCGATCTGCGCGTGCGCCTTGATGAGATTGGCGGCGTTGATCGGCGTCAGCTCCTGCGCCGCCGTCGCCACGATCTCGCCGGCGTCGACCATACCGGCGACGGCGCAGAGCAGATTGTGCTGCTCGATCATGTCGGGCGTTTGAAATATCGCGCGCGTGAACGTCGATTCCCAATGCACCGAGGCCGCCTTGCGCTTGAGCGGCATGATGTCGAGGGCCTTGGGATCGTCGATCAACGCGAACTTGCCTTGCGGCGCGACGATATCGGCGATCTGCGGACCGCTTTGATCGGTGCCGGTCACGCCGGCGATCAGTGCGACGTTAGCGTGGCCGATCGCCTTGAGCTGGTCCGCGAGCGGCTTGGTATGGTCGATGACGTGATGGGCGCCGAGCTTCTCGCACCAGGCCTTGGTCTCCGGCCGCGAGGCGGTGGCGATCACGGTGAGCTTGGCGCGCTTGCGCGCGAGCTGGATCGGGATCGAGCCGACCCCGCCGGCGCCGCCGATCACCAGCAGCGCGCGGTCCTCGTCCGGCTTGCGCGAAGCTCAGGCTCCTCGGCTTGCGGCCGACAATGCGCTCGTTGACCAGGTGAAATTCCGAATTGGTGCCCGGCCGAACGATGGAGCCGGTGTAGAACGCCTCGTCGTCCGGCTTGAACGGGCTCACCTCGGGCCCGACCGCTTCGACCACGCCGGCGGCGTCATAGCCGAGGATATTGGGCGGCTCGCCGTCGGGGGGCGCGGCGCGCATGCGCACCTTGGTATCGACCGGATTGACCGACACGACCTTGGCCGCCACCCGCAGGTCGCGGGGGCCGGGCACCGGGGTCCCGCGGTGAAATCGGTGAGGCAATCCGGCGCGGTGACCGGCAGGGATTTCAGGTAGCCGAAGGCTTTCATGGCGGGCTCCGGGAAACGGATATGCGGGCGCTCGCCTGTCGCTCAGCGGTGGCCGTGTGGCAAGGCGGGGCCTTCGGGCGAGCCCGCAGGGGGCGTCTGCCGCCTTCATTTGGTCCTCTCGGCGGCCTATATCTGGGGGCGACTCTCGCACCGCCGGGCCGGCCCTTGGCCGCCGGGCCCAGACACCAGCCGAGCCGGAAACATCGCCTCATGCCTCTGACGTCGCGCCTGACCGCCGCCTTCGCCGCCCTCACGCTTGCCGGCCTCCTGGCCCTGCCGGGCGCCGGGCCGGCGCGGGCGCGGGCGCAAG
>JARRQH010000277.1:0-4398 GCA_037381985.1 Pseudolabrys sp. | reverse complement strand
CTTCCACGGTCGTGTCGCCGTTGATGATCGATTGCACGGTCGTGGTGCGCCCCGAGGGCAGCACCGCGATCTCGTCGCCGGTTCGCAGGCCGCCGCCGGCAATGGTGCCGGCAAAGCCACGAAAGTCGGCGTTCGGCCGGTTGACCAGTTGCACCGGCAGACGGAACGGCTTCTCCGCGCGGTCGTCCTCGACGTCGACCGCTTCCAGATACTCAAGCAGCGCCGGCCCCTGGTACCAGGGCGTGTTGGGGCTGCGGCTCGACACGTTGTCGCCGTGGCGCGCGGAGATCGGAATCGCCGTCAGTTCCTTGAAACCGAGCGTGGCGGCAAAATCCGTGAACTCGGCAACGATCTTCTCGAACGCCGCCTGCTCGAAGCCGACCAGGTCGATCTTGTTGACGGCAAGCACCGCGTAGCGGATGCCGAGCAGACTGGCGATGATGGCGTGGCGCCGGGTCTGCGGCAGCAGACCCTTGCGCGCGTCCACCAGCAGCACGGCGAGCTCGGCGTTGGAGGCGCCGGTCGCCATGTTGCGCGTGTATTGCTCGTGGCCGGGCGTGTCGGCGACGATGAAGGAACGGCGCGGCGTCGAGAAATAACGATAGGCGACGTCGATGGTGATGCCCTGCTCGCGCTCGGCTTCGAGGCCGTCGAGCAGCAGCGCGAAATCGACCTCCTCGCCGGTGGTGCCGTGCTTGCGCGAGTCACGCTCCAGTGCGCTCAGCTGGTCGTCGAAGATGAGGTTCTGCTCGTAGAGCAGCCGGCCGATCAGCGTCGACTTGCCGTCGTCGACCGAACCGCAGGTCAGGAAGCGCAGCGCCGGCCGGGTGTCGGCCTCGCGCGGCGCGGCCGCACGCGTCGCCGGGTGAGCGAGGTCGTCCATCAGAAGTACCCCTCGCGCTTCTTCTTCTCCATCGAGCCGGATTCGTCTTGGTCGATGAGACGCCCCTGACGCTCCGATTGACTGGCGCCGCGCATTTCCGCGATGATGGCGTCGAGCGTGTCGGCCTGTGATTCAATAGCGCCCGTCAGAGGATAGCAGCCTAGCGTGCGGAAGCGCACCCGCAGCATCTGCGGCGCCTCATCGGGCTCGAGCGGCAGCCGGTCGTCGTCGACCATGATCAGCGCGCCGTCGCGTTTCACTACCGGGCGCGGCTTGGCGAAATAGAGCGGCACCACCGGGATATTTTCCAGCCTGACGTATTCCCAGACGTCGAGCTCGGTCCAGTTCGACAGCGGAAACACGCGCATGGATTCGCCCGGCTTGATGCGCGTGTTGTAGAGATGCCAGAGCTCGGGCCGCTGGTTGCGCGGGTCCCAGACGTGCGCGGCGGAGCGGTGCGAGAACACGCGCTCCTTGGCGCGACTCTTTTCCTCGTCGCGACGCGCGCCGCCGAAAGCGGCATCGAACTTCCACTTGTCGAGCGCCTGGCGCAGGCCCTCGGTCTTCATCACCTGCGTATGCATCGACGAGCCGGACACCATCGGCGACACGCCACGCGCGAGCCCCTCCTTGTTGACGTGCACCAACAGGTCCATGCCGAGACGCGCCGCGGTCTGATCGCGGAAGGCGATCATCTCGCGGAACTTCCAGGTGGTGTCGATGTGCAGCAACGGAAACGGCGGCTTCGCCGGGTAGAACGCCTTGCGCGCAAGGTGGAGCATGACGCTCGAATCCTTGCCGATCGAATACAGCATCACCGGCCGGCCGAATTCGGCCACCGTCTCGCGAACGATCTCGATCGCCTCAGCTTCCAGCCGGCGCAATCGGATATGATCAGCTTGCCAAGTCATCCAGTTCAACCCGCCATCCATCACAGTCCCGGCGCGCGGTACGCCGGCCATCCGCCGTCAAAGCGCCGGGGTTCTACGCATCCGCATTTGCAAACACAAGGCGGCGCCGAACAAGACAATGAAAATCTACATGCGGGCGCGTCTGCGCCAAGATCGTGCTGGCGGCACGCCTTGCGACGCCTGTTTTGTCACACCGGAAAGACGCCGCAGAATCGGAGCTTCGTCCGAGACGAGGCCGAGCCTTAAGCCCGCGCCAGGAAGTCGGCGTAGGCCGCCGCCAGGCCCTCGCGCAAGGGTATCCTGGGCGCCCATCCGAGTGCCGCGAGCCGTGACGTGTCGAGCAGCTTCTGCGGCATGCCGTCGGGCCGCGACGCGTCGAAGACGAGCTCGCCTTTGAAGCCGACCACATCGCGCACGAGGGCGGCGAATTCGGCAATCGTCATGTCCTTGCCGGTGCCGACGTTCAAGAACTGCGCGCCGGAATAGTTCTTCATGACGAACACGCAAGCGTCCGCGAGATCGTCCGAGCACAAGAACTCGCGCCGGGGACGGCCCGAGCCCCAAACGGTGGCGGACGGGGCGCCGGCGAGCTTGGCCTCGTGAAAGCGCCGGATCAGCGCCGCCGGCACGTGGCTGTATTCGGGATGATAGTTGTCGCCGGGGCCGTAGATGTTGGTCGGCATCACCGAGACGAACTTGGCGCCGTACTGCTTTTGGTAGGCCTCGCACAGCTTGATGGCGCCGATCTTGGCGATCGCGTACCATTCGTTGGTGGGCTCCAGCGGACCGGTCAGCAGCGCGTCCTCGCTCATCGGCTGCGGCGCGAGCCGCGGATAGATGCAGGACGAGCCGAGCGCCAGCAGCTTCTCGACGCCGGCCTTGAACGACCCGCGGATCACGTTGAGGGCGATCGCCAGGTTCTCGACCAGGAAGTCGACCGGCATGGTGTCGTTGGCGTAGATGCCGCCGACTTTAGCTGCGGCGAGAAACACCGCGTCAGGCTTGTTGTCGGCGAGCCAGCGCTCGGTCGATTCCTGCTGCGTGAGATCGAGCGTCTTGTGGTCGGCGGTGAGAATGTCGCAGCCTTCGCTCGAAAGCCGCCGCACGATGGCCGAGCCGACCATGCCCTTGTGCCCCGCGACGAAGACCTTCTTTCCCCGCAGGTCGAACTCGTGAGGCGATGGCATGGTTCGTTACAGCGCCCGCCGTACCGCGTCGATGATCCGGCCTTGCGTGGCGGCGTCGAGATAGGCGTGCATCGGCAGGCTGATGACCTCGTCGGCCAGTTGATCGCTGACCGGCAAGCCGTTCCCGCTCACGGGAAACTGTTTGTAGGCCTGCTGGCGGTGCAGCGGGATCGGATAATAGATCGCCGTCGGGATACCGTCAGCCTTGAGCGCGGCCGCGAACGCCTCGCGCCGCCCGCCGGGAAGACGGATGGTGTATTGCGCCCACACCGAGACATAACCCTCAGGGACGGTCGGCACCGTCACTACATCGGCCAGCCCTTCCGCATAGCGGCGCGCGACATCGTTGCGGGCCTCGATTTCCTCGGGGAATATCTTCAGCTTCTCGAGCAGCACCGCCGCCTGAATGGTGTCGAGGCGCGAGGCGAGCCCGATGCGGACGTTGTCGTAGCGGTCGCTGCCCTGGCCGTGGACGCGGATGCTGCGCATCAGGTCGGCCAATTCCTGATCGTCGGTCATGACGGCGCCGCCGTCGCCGTAGCAGCCGAGCGGCTTGGCCGGGAAGAAGCTGGTCGAGGTGGCGTGCGCGAAAGTACCAAGCCGCTTGCCGTCGATCGAGCCACCGAAGCCCTGCGCCGCGTCGTCGATGACGAACAGGCCCTCGGCATCGGCAATGGCGCGGATGGCGGCGTGATCGGCCGGCAGCCCGAACAGATCAACCGGGACGATCGCCTTCGGCGTGAGGCCCGCCGCCTTGGCGGCCTTGATGCCAGCGGCGATGGCGTCGGGCTTCATATTGAAGGTCTCGGCGTCGACGTCAACGAAGACCGGCGTGGCGCCGACCAGCACCGCCACCTCGGCGGTGGCGCAGAAGGTGAAGCTCGGGCAGATCACCGCGTCGCCGCGGCCGATGCCGCGCGCGCGCAGCGGCAGCACCAGCGCATCGGTGCCGCTGGCACAGGTGACCGCGTGCTTGGCGCCGGAGAAGGCCGCGAGTTCGGCTTCGCACGCGCGGACTTCCGGCCCGAGGATGAACTGGCAGTGGTCGAGCACGCGCGTCACCGCGGTGTCGATGGCCGTGCCCAGCCGCCGGCGCTGCGCCGCCACATCGATGAAGGGAACGGGCGGAAGTTCGACGCGTGGGTTCATGGTCGTCTTTTTCTGTTCGGCGGAGTCTAGACCGCCGCGACGCGCGGCAGCGGCTGCTGGGCGGCATCCGCCGCCGCGCGGGATTCAAGACATTGCGTCGCGATCTCGAGGCTGGCCACGCCCTCCTCACCCGTGACCGCCGGGGAGGCGCCGGTGCGCACCGCATGGATGAAGGCGAGCAATTCAGCGCGCAACGGCTCGGCGTGGCCGACCGACAGGTGGCGCATGGAATAGCTGCCGTCGGGCTGGAAACCGAAGCATTCGGTGA
>JARRQH010000276.1:0-7549 GCA_037381985.1 Pseudolabrys sp. | reverse complement strand
TGATCAACGCGCAACAGGCGTATAATCGCGCCGAGGAACTTCTGAAGTCGGCTTCCGGCACGCGCAAGGCGCTCGACGACGCCGATGCTGCGCTGCGCCAGGCTAGGGCCAACCTGCAGGCGTCGCAGACCCGGCTGACGCGCCGGCGCGTGCTGAGCCCCGTCGATGGCACCGTGCAGGAGGTCTATTTCCGCGCCGGCGAAACCGTGCAGCCGGCGCGGCCGGTAGTGGCGCTGCTGCCGCCGCCCAACCTCAAGATCCGCTTCTTCGCGCCGGAGACCAAGCTCGCCCAGATCAAGATCGGCGAGACCGTGGACGTGAGCTGCGACGCCTGCGCCAAGGGGTTGACCGCGAAGGTCAGCTTCATCGCCCAGAGCGCGGAATACACGCCGCCGGTGATCTACAGCCGCGAGGAGCGCGCCAAGCTCGTCTATCTGATCGAGGCGCGGCCCGCCGATCCGGAGAAATTCCGTGTGGGCCAGCCCGTCACCGTCATGCTGCCGCCGAAGGGCGCTTCCCAGTGAACGCCACCGACATCGTTATCGATGTGCACGGCCTGACCAAGCGCTTCGATGGCCGCGCGGTGGTGCGCGATCTGTCGATGCAGGTGAGGCGCGGCACCATCTACGGCTTTCTCGGCCCCAACGGTTCCGGCAAGACCACCACCATCCGCATGCTGTGCGGCCTGCTCACGCCGGATGAGGGCACCGGCACCTGCCTCGGCTACGACATCCGCAGCGAGACCGACAAGATCAAGCCGCGCGTCGGCTATATGACGCAGCGTTTCAGCCTCTACGAAGACCTGTCGGTGCGCGAGAACCTGGAGTTCATCGGCCGTATCTACGGCATAGCGCAGCCGCGTCGGGCCGCGCGGGCGGCCATCGATCGGCTCGGCCTTCACGGTCGCGAGGAGCAACTGGCCCATGAGTTGTCCGGTGGTTGGAAGCAGCGTCTGGCGCTCGGCGCCTGCACGCTGCCCGGGCCGCAGTTGCTGCTGCTCGACGAGCCCACCGCCGGCGTTGATCCCAAGGCGCGGCGCGACTTCTGGAACGAGATCCACGCGCTTGCCGCCGAAGGGCTCACCGTGCTGGTTTCGACCCACTACATGGACGAGGCCGAGCGCTGCCACGAGATCGCTTACATCGCCTATGGCCAGTTGCTGGCGCGTGGCACCGTCGACGAGGTGATCGCGGCGTCGCACCTGACGACCTATTTCGTCAGCGCAGACCATGGCGACGGCCTCGCCAAGCTCACGGAGGAACTCACCGGAAAGCCCGGCATCGATATGGTGGCGCCCTTCGGCACCAGCCTGCACGTCTCCGGACGCGCCGCCGCCGCGCTCGACAGGGCGATCGCGCCCTACCGTGAGCGCCCTGGGCTCACTTGGCATCGGGGCGAAGCCTCGCTCGAGGACGTGTTCATCGATCTGATGGGCCGCGCGCAGGACAATTTCCAATGACGCAGCTGATCCCGAGCGCCGCCCCGCGCCGGCTGCCGGGCAGCGGCTTCTGGCGCAAGACCTGGGCGGTGCTGGTGAAGGAGTTCATCCAGCTCAAGCGCGACCGCGTCTCCTTCGCCATGATCATCATGATTCCGCTGGTGCAGTTGATGCTGTTCGGTTACGCCATCAAACCTCGCGCGCTCGATCGTGGCCGCGTTGCAGAACACGCGCTATTTCAAGGTCACGCAGTTTCCGCGCACCGAGGCCGAAGTCGACCGGCTGATTGCCTCCGGCCAGGTGCTGTTCGCTGTCGAGATTCCGGCCAATTTCGAGCGTGACGTGCGGCGTGGCAAAGACCCTAATATGCTGATCATCGCAGACGCCACCGACCCGGTCGCCTCGGGCTCGGCCTTGTCGGCGCTCAGCCAGTTGATGCGGACCGCGCTCGCGCACGACCGCGCCGTGCCGGCGGCCGCGCCGCCGCCGTTTAATATCGAGGTGCACGCCCGCTACAATCCGGCGGCCAAAACCCAGCTCAACGTGGTGCCGGGGCTGGTCGGTACCATCCTCACCATGACCATGCTGATCTTCACTGCGCTCTCGGTGACGCGCGAGATCGAGCGCGGCACCATGGAAAACCTGCTGTCGATGCCGATCACGCCATTCGAGATCATGCTCGGCAAGATCGTCCCCTACATATTGGTCGGCGCAGTGCAGGCGTCGATGATCATCGCCATCGGCGTTTTCCTGTTTGGCGTGCCGATCGTCGGCAATCTCGCGCTGCTGGCGGCGCTTAGCACGCTGTTCATCGCCACCAATCTATCGATCGGTTACACCTTCTCGACCGTCGCGCAGAACCAGTTGCAGGCGATGCAGATGACCATCATGTTCCTGCTGCCGAATATTCTGCTGTCGGGATTCCTGTTTCCGTTCGCCGGCATGCCGGTTTGGGCGCAATGGGTGGGCGAAGCGCTGCCCTTGACCCATTATATTCGCATCATCCGTGCGATCATGCTGAAGGGCGCGTCGCTCTCGGACCTGCACTTCGACGCCGCCTCGCTGACCGTTTTGATGCTGATCGCCATGACCATCGCGGTCACGCGCTTCCGGCGCACACTGGATTGATTGTCATTGCGCATGATCTTATCCGAAAGCCGGTTCCCGTCCCCGATCAGGTCGGGGACGGGCTTTTTTGGGGTCATGCGCTACAGCCGCCGAGTCAGCCCGAGCCGCACGTAAGGGCTTTCGCGATGATCGGTGTCGATGGCCCAGCCGACCGCGGCCGACCATTCGTCGGTGCCGGTCTTGAAGCTGGTGATGTGCGCGCCGAGGCGGAACTGGCGGTAGCCGTCGCCGCCATACACTTGCGTTTCCGGGCCGGCATAGAACTGCCCGAACAGGCGCCAGCCGAAGGCGAGGCGGCTCGCGTAGCTGTGGCCGATGGTGGAGAACGAGGCGTCGGCCGCCAGCATGGTGTTCGGCGTCGGCTGATCCCACAGCGCCGCCGCCAGCGCGAGACCGTAACTGGTGCCGCGCAGGCTGTTGCCGGGATCGTCCGGCCACAACTTGTGGACCTCGACGTCGAGGCCGGCGAACGCCATGAGCTCGAAGTGCCCGCGCATGAGCATGCAGCCGTCTGTTTCGCGCCCGTGCGGCGCCCAGTGCAGGCCGCCAGAGGCGAACGCGCCTTTGCGCCAGAGGTCGCGGCGGGAAAACAGAAGGAAATGCGCGAGGCCGTCGTCGCCGGCGCGGGCGGAGCGCGGCAGCAGGCACACGCAACAAACGACCAAAGCCGCGACGGCGGCGACCGCCGGGCCAATACGCCTCCGACAACGCATCGAGGCCCCCAGGCGCCCCAGTACGACCGGTAGAAAGATACCGGATATATGCAACTTAAAATATTATTTGGGTTGTTGTCTACAATCGTACACAACATGTTATGCGTGTATTTCATTTATTCCGGGTTGTGGATGAACCGGCGCGGCGCCTGGCCGAGGGTGCGGCGGATCATGGCCGAGAAGGCGCTTGGGCTGGCGTAACCGACGGCGGCGGCGGTGTCGGCCACCGAGGCACCGTCGGAGAGCCGCGCCAGCCCGTCGATGGCGCGCAGGCGGGCGCGCCATTCGGCGAAGCCCAAGCCCGTTTCGCTGCGGAACAGGCGGGCGAGCGTGCGCCGGCTGGCGCCGGCCGTCTCGGCCCAGCGGTCGAGATCGTGAGGGATGGCGCAGTCCTCGAGCAGGGCGCGTGCGACCCGCAAGGCCCGTGCGTCGCGCGGCATGGGCACCTCGAAGCGGCGGCCCGCGAGTCGCGTCAGCTCGGTCAGCATCAGGCAGGCGACGCTGCCGCCGCGGCCGTCTTCGTCATACTCGACCGGCTCCTCCAGCAGCGTCAGGATTAGCTCGCGCAGCAGGCCGGAGATCTCCGATAGCATTGGCTGCCGCGGCAGGGCCGCGCAGGCGTCGGGCGCGATGTAGACCGTGCGCATCTCGATCTGGCTGCGCATGGTGACGCTGTGCGGCCATTGCGGCGGCAGCCACAGGCCGCGCGCCGGCGGCACGATCCAGGCCGCCTCGGCGGTTTCGACGCGCATGATGCCGCGCACGGCGTAGAGCAACTGGCCGCGGCGATGCATGTGCAGCGGGATGCAATGACCCGGTTCGAGATTGCGTGCCAACACCGCCACCGGGCGCGGGACGTCGTCCATGTTGCGGCGGTAGATAGGAGCTTTGTCCGGCATGGCGGGGCGACTTTCGGTTTGGCCGGATCTCGACGAAAATCGACCGAACATCGCCAAATTGCAAGCGTATATGTTAGGCCCATTGCCGAGATTTCGCCTGCAATCGGCGCCCGAACCGGAGCCCCTACTGCCGCCATGAATCCGACCGCCCTCAACCCGGCCGGCTACGACAAGGCCACCCGCCGCACCATCGCCTTCCTCAACCTGGCGCATGGCGTCGACCATTTCGTGCTGCTGATCTACCCGACCGTGGTGCTCGGGCTCGGCGCCGTGTTCCACCGCGACTACAGCGAGTTGATCGCGCTTTCGACCGCGGCCTTTGTCGCCTTCGGCGTGTTCTCGCTGCCGGCCGGTTGGCTCGCCGACCGCTGGAGCCGCCGCAACATGATGGCGGCGTTCTTCTTCGGCTGCGGCGCGTCGCTCGCCGTCACCGGCCTCGCGCCCAACGCGACCGTGCTGGCGGTGGGCCTGTTTGGGGTCGGCATGTTCGCGTCGATCTACCACCCGGTGGGTATGGCGATCCTGATCGAAGCGTCGCAGGCGCGCGGCCGCACGCTCGCCTTCAACGGCGTGTGCGGCAATCTCGGCGTGTCATTGGCAGCCGGCATCAGCGCCGGGCTCGCCACCTGGCTCGGCTGGCGCGCCGCCTTCCTGGTGCCGTCGGTGCTCGCGATCACGGCCGGCGTCGTCTATGTCTGGCTGACGCCCGACGACGGCCATCACGCCAAGCATCGCCAATCGAAGCCGGCGGTGCCGATGACGACGCGGCTGGCGGTGGTGGTGTTCGGGTTGTTCCTGCTCATCACCCTGACCGGCGGCACGGTATTCAACCTGCTCACCATTGCGCTGCCGAAGATCGTCGACGAGGGTCTGGCCGCGCACGTATCGCTGTGGCTTGCCGGCAGCGTTGCGACGCTCGTGCTGATCTGCGGCGCGCTGGCGCAGCTCGCGGTCGGCCGGCTGGTAGAGCGTTTCTCGGTGCAGGGCCTGTTCGTGATGATCACCGCTATGGGGTTCCTCGGCAATCTGTGGGCGGCCAATGCCGACGGCATTCCGCTGATGTTGGCGCTGGCGGTGGCGATCGCCGCAATCTACGGTCAGGTGACGGTCAACGACATGCTGCTGGCCCGTTACACGGCGGATGCCTGGCGCGGGCGTATCTATGCGGTGCGCTATTTCATGCTGTTCGCGGCCGCCGGCGGCGCCATCGGCATGATCTCGTATCTGCACGCCAGCGGCGGCTTCGGCCTGGTGCTGGCGGTGAACGCGGCCGTGGCTTTCGCCATCTTCGTGGCGACTGCGACGCTGGCGCTGCTGGTCACAAGCATCGAGAACCGCCGCGCGGCGGCGCCGCAGGCGGCAGAGTAGTCCGGTTCGGTGTTCCGGGGTGCGGGCGCTAGCCCGCGAGATCGGATTTACAGTAAGTGACGGCTACTCCGCCGGCTCCTTGTCCCAGGCGAGGTTGGGCGTGTCGCCGCCCGCCACCGAATAGAGCGCGCCCGGCGCGTTGCGGGTCTTCTGGAACTCCTCCAGCGTCTGCCCGCGCATGGCGGCATAGATGTGCAGGTTTGAGACGCCGGTTGCCGCGCCCAGCTTCTCCAGCATGAAGAAGCTGACGCCGTAATGGATCATGCCGCGCCAATCGCGCCGGCAAATCAGATCGCGTTCCTCTTGCGTGAGGCCGGCTGCTTCATACGCTTCTTCTTCGTTGGCGAGGAAGGCGGCACGCGGCGCCGGCTTGATCAGGTCGTGCAGGAACGTGTTGATGCGGAAGGCCTTGACGCTACGGTCCTGCGTGAACGGATAAGTGCCTTCCAGCGCCTCGGCGCCGGCGAGCTGATGACCGATGTGCCGGCGGTGGTCGGAGACGATATCGGCCGGCGGTTCGATGGCCTGGTTCTCGTAGATGGCCGTGGTGATGCCGGTCATCGACGGCAGGTAATAGGTGCGGTGCAGGCACTTGATGCTGGCCGACAGCGCGCCGCGCATGATCAGCCACATGATGACCTCGGCGCCTTCCATGCCGCCGAGGCGGGCGAAATCGGCCTGGGTCATCAGGGTCAGAGCCACCGGATCCTTTTCGATCATGTCGAGGAACTGCTGGTCCCAGGCCTCGTTGTTGAAGCCGGCGCGCTCGCCGTGCACCTGGTGCGACAGCCCGCCGGTGGCGACGATCGCGACGTTCATGTCCTCGGGATAGCTCTCGATGGCGCGGCGTAAGCCCAAGCCGAGCTTGTAGCAGCGCAGCGGCGTCAGGATCGGGAACTGCAGCACGCCCACCTGCAGGGGCACGATCGGTACCGGCCATTTGGGCTCGTGCGGCAGCATCATCGACAGCGGCGAGAAGCAGCCGTGGTCGAGCGGCTTTCCTTGAAAGAATGACATGTCGAATTCGTCGGCCATCAGCGAGGCGCCGATGTGCTGCGACAGCGCGGCATGGCCGTCGATCGGCGGCAGCGCGCGCGCGCCGCCGCCTTCGTCGGCGACCGAATAGCTCTTGTCGATGCCCAGCGCGAAGGCCGAATAATGATCGAAGAAGAACGAGGTGACGTGATCGTTATAGGTCAACACCAGCGCGTCCGGATTCTTGTCGGCAAGCCATTGTTGTAGCGGCTCGAAGCCCTCGAAGATCGGCTTCCAGACCGGATCGTTCTCTTTGTGACGATCGTAGGCGAAGCCGATGGTCGGCGTGTGCGAGGCGGCGACGGCGCCGATGATGCGAGCCATGGCGATAGAATCCCTTCGCTCGAAATCTAGAGCTTGATGCAGACGTTCTTGAGCTCGGTGTAGAATTCCAGCGAGTGCACGCCGCCTTCGCGGCCGATGCCGGATTGCTTCATGCCGCCGAAGGGCGTGCGCAGATCGCGCAGGAACCAGCTGTTGACCCAGACGATGCCGGCTTCGATTCGCGCCGACACGCGGTGGGCGCGGGCGAGGTTGGTGGTCCACACCGAAGCGGCGAGACCGTAGTCGAGCGCGTTGGCGCGCTTGATGACTTCCTCTTCCGTGTCGAACGGTGCGATGTGGGTGCAGGGCCCGAAGATCTCTTCGGTGACGGTCGCGGCGGTGTCGGGCAGGCCGGTCCAGATCGTCGGCTGAACCCAGGCGCCCTTGACGAGGTCGCCCGGCAGGTTGGGGATGCCGCCGCCGGTGACGACCGTGGCGCCTTCCTCGACTGCTTTCGTGTAATAGGACAGCATCTTGTCGCGGTGCTCGTGGCTGATGAGCGGGCCCATTGTGGTGGCGCCGTCTTCCGGGCGGCCGAGTTTGAGCTTTTCCGTGCGCTCTTTTAGTGCGGCGACGAATGTATCGAACAGCGGGCGCTCGACATAGACGCGCTCGGTGCCCAGGCACACCTGGCCGCAATTGGC
>JARRQH010000275.1:0-4496 GCA_037381985.1 Pseudolabrys sp. | reverse complement strand
GTTTCCTGGCCGGCCGCATCAAGGCCATACAGGCTGAGCGCTCTGCTCAGCCCACGCCTTCCGCCTTGAGCGAGCCGTAGAGCTCGAAGGCCTCTTTCGGCGTCATGTTCTCGTGCACCACCGCGTTGACGGCGGCGAGCATGGCGTGCGGCGCATCCGACTGGAAGATGTTGCGGCCCATGTCGACGCCGGCGGCGCCCTGCTGCACGGCGTTGTAGGCCATGGTGAGGGCGTCGAGCTCGGGAAGCTTCTTGCCGCCCGCCATCACGATCGGCACCGGGCAGGACGACGTGACGGTCTCGAAGCCTTCCTCGACGTAGTAGGTCTTGACGTACTGCGCGCCGAGCTAGGCGATGATGCGGCAGGCGAGGCGGAAGTACTGCGCGTCGCGTTTCATGTTCTTGCCGACCGCGGTGATGCCCATCACCGGGATGCCGAGCTTCAATCCGGCATCGACCAGCCGCGTCATGTTGTGCACGGTCTGGGTCTCGAACTCGGAGCCGATATAGACCTGCACGCCGACGCCGGCGGCGTTGAGGCGGGCAGCGTCCTCCATGTCCATCGCGATCTGCTCGTTGGCGAGATCCTTGAGGATCGAGGCACCGCCGCTGGCGCGCAGCACCATGGGCTTGTCGGACTCCGCCGGCACCACCGAGCGCAGGATGCCGCGCGTGCAGAACAGCGCGTCGCACTGCGGCAACAGCGGCACGATGGAGAGGTCGATGCGTTCCAAGCCCGTGGTCGGCCCCTGGATGTAGCCGTGGTCGACCGCCAGCATCACCGTGCGCCCGCTCTTCGGATTGAAGGTGCGGGCGAGCCGATTCTTCATGCCCCAATCGAGCTGATGCGAACCTTTTAGAAAAAAGCCGGGCGTCGCCTGCGGCTTGTCGGAATAATAACGCTTACCTTCCTGGTCGGCTTCGGGCATGTCGTCTCGCAGTTACTGATGTGGGACTTGAGGCGGAGAGCGGTCGTTGACCGCTCAGTTCTTTTTCTTCGTCGTCGTCTTTTTCATCACGGGCTTCTTCATCGTGTGCTTCTTCAGCGCGCGGCGCACCGGCGGCTCGTAGTTGCCCCGGGCCATGCAGCGCTTGATGAAAGCGGTGCGCTTGGCGCCGGTGTATTTGAGGTCGCGCGCGCCGGCCTTGCAGGTTTCCATCTTGGCCTTGCTGGTCAGATGGTGGGCCCGCTTCAGCGGCTTGCCCTTGGCCATGCAGTGCCGGATGAAAGCGGTACGCTTGGCGCCGGTCAGCTTCTCTGCCTTGGCGCCGATGCGGCAGGTTTCCATCTTCTGCTTGTACGTGAGCGCGGAGGCCGGCGTCGCCTGCAACAACAGGGGCAGGGCGAGGCCCATTACCAGGAGGCCGAGAGTCCGGCAGAAAGTGCGCAGCATGGTCGTTGCTCCGTCGGGGTGTCGATGAATCACGATAGCATGCCTACGTCTAAAAGAGGGCAGTTCTAGCGCAGCGCAGCGGCAATATTGCCGCCGTCGACGGTGGTCACGTCCGCGGTGGTCTTCAGCGCCAGCGCCTGCGCCAGGAAGGCCTGCGCCACGTCGTCGGCCGTGACCTCGCGCCCCAACAGGTTACCGCTCATGTAGTCCTTTTCCGAGACGCCGCGGGCCTTGGCGCGTTCCTTGATGAAATCGTCGGTCAGTAGGCCGGAGCGTATACGTTCTGCGTTGACCGCGTCGGCGCGGATACCTTCGGCGCCATAGTCGAGGGCGTATTGCCGCACCAGGAACAGGGTCGCGGCCTTGGGCAGGCCGTAGGGGCCGAAATTGGGGCCGGGGTTCACCGCCTGCTTGGAGACGTTGAACAGGAGGCAGCCGCCGGTGCCCTGCTTGAGCATGATCTTCACGGCCGCCTGCGCCACCTTCTGATGGGCAAAGAAGTTGAGCTCGAAGCTCTGGCGGAGGACCGCTTCGTCGACCTCGCCGATCTTGCCCTGCCAGGCGGCACCCGCGTTGGAGATCAGGATATCCACGCCGCCGAAACGCTTGGTCACCGCCTCGAACGCTGCGGTGACGGAGGCGGCGTCGGTGACGTCGCAGGCAACTGCCAGCGCATACGGGCTCACTTGAGCGGCCTTGTCCTGGGCGGCTTTCTCGTCACGGTCGAGCAGGGCGACTTCCGCGCCGGCTTGCGCGAAGGCGCGCGCGCAGGCCGCTCCGATAGCGCCGCCGCCGCCGGTGATGACCGCGACGTGCCCCGCCAGCGGCTTGACCCTGCGGGCGCCCAGCTTGGCCATCTCGGGCGGCCAGTATTCGCAGTCGAACATGTCCTCGGAGGCAATTGATGCGTAGCGGCCGACCTGCTCGGCGCCCATGATGCAATCGACCGCGGCTTCCAGCAGGTCGGCGGCGATCTTGGCGTCCTTGGCGCTCTCGCCCATGCCGAACAGCCCCAAGCCCGGCACCAGCGCGACGCGCGGGGCGGGATCGTGCATGGCGGCGCCCGGCGAGCGCGCTTTGTGCGCCTCGAAATAGGCGGTATAGTCGGCGATGAACTGCTTCGCCGCCGCGCGGGCGGCCTGTTCGAACGCCGCGACATTGCCGGCGTCCGGCGCCGGCACGATCAACGGCCAGGGCTTGATGCGGATGACGTGATCCGGGGTGACGGTGCCGGCGCGCGCGATGCGCGCCAGATCCTTGCCGTCGACCAAGGCGCGGATGGCATCGCTGGTGCGGAATTCGAGGATCGGCCGCTTGTGCGCGCCTTCGCCGTAGTAGTCGGGCAGGGCGCAAGCGCCGCGCAGGATTGGCACGACCTCGTCAACGGAAGCGATCTTGGCGGGCAGGGCGGCCGCAGCGAAGGCCTTAGGGTTCTGCGCCAGACGCTGTTCGGCAAGCGTCGCGAATTCGATCATGCGCTCGTAGGATTCACGCGCGCTGTCGCCGAAAGTGAAGATGCCGTGCTTGTCGAGGATCAGCCCCTCAACCTTCGGGTTCTTGTCGAAGGCGACGGCCGCGAGATGCGCCAGGCCGAAACCCGGGCGCGAATAGGGCACGAAGCCGAGCCGGCCCTTGAACGCCTCGGCGCACAGCGCCTCGCCGTCGGGCTGGTCGATCAGGCTCAGGACCGCGGTGGCGTGGGTGTGGTCGATGAAAGGCGCCGGCATGAAGGCGTGCAGCAGCATCTCGACCGACGGCACCGGCGCCAGCGGATCGAGGCGATAGCCGTGCTGCACGCGCACGAAGTCGTCGTCGCTCATCGTTTCGCGCGTGCGCAAGGCCTGCAACGGCGCGAGCCGCACGGCCGGAAGGCCGGCGGGCTCGATTGAGCCCATGTCCCAGCCGGAGCCTTTAACATAGAGGACGTCGATCTCGTCGCCGGCAAGATCGCGCGCCTTGGCCTTTAATGAGGTGTTGCCGCCGCCGTGCAGCACGAGCTTGGGATCGCGACCGATGAGACGGGTCGAATAGACGCGCAAGGCCAGCGCCGGCGGAATGCCGGCGCTTGCGTAGTCGTCGATGAGAGCTTGCGCGTCGCGTTCGACCCAGGCGGATTTCATCCTAGTGTCCCGAATCCGAAGTTCGTCAGATTGTTCAGCTTGCTCCCTACGAACTTCGGATTCGAAAAGGACACTAGCAAGTTTATGATTCTAGTGTGGCTTTGGATTTCAAGTCCGCCCACGAGGTTGCCGCAAATGGTGTGGCGAATTTCAAATCCGCAATACCAGCTGCTCCGAGCAGCGCTTTTAGCCTGTGCGGCCCGGTGCAGCCAACCCGCTTGCCGTTATTGCGCCGGCCCCGTCACTTGTCGCCCAGGATGCGCTTGCCCCACCAGCCGCGCTTGGGCTGGGCCGGCTCGTCGCTCGATGACACCGAGATGACGGGGGCCGGCGGCGGCGGCAAAGTCGGCGAGGGCGTCGGCGGTTCGCCTTCAATGGCGATCGGCGCGCGCTCGCGCACGGTGGAGCGGCGACGCTGCGGCGCAAGGGTGCCTTCTTGGGCGGCTTCCGCTTCTTCCGCGGCCTCGGCTTCAGCCTCCGCTGCGATCGCTTCCGGCGCGTCGTGGCCGACCGGCGCCGGGTATTCCGCTTCGGCGGTCGGCAGGCTCATAGGCTGTTCCGGTTGCGGCTGGTCGCCTTCGCCCCAAGTCGCGCGGGAAGTCGCGGGGCGGTCCATGTCCTCGACCGCGTGCTGCAGCTCCGGCTCGGCCTCGCCCTGGCCGTTCTCATACGGCCCCTGGTCGCCTTGTGCGGCTTGGGCTTCATCCGAGCCTTCTTCGCCTTCGCGGCCGCGCCGGTTGCGGCGCCCGCCACGGCGACCGCGGCGGCGGCGACGGCGACCGTCGCCGGCCTCGGCGGTGGCTTCCTCGTCTTCCTCCGCTTCGTCGCCTTCCTGCTTTTGGGCGGCTTCCTCGCCGGCGAACTCCTCCGGCGTGCCGTTGTCATGATCCTCGTGTGCGACCGCGTGCTCGGCAGCCGTCTCCTCGGTCGAACCTTCGGAGTCGTCCTCGCGCGCTTCGGCGCTGCGCCCGCGGCCCCGGCCG
>JARRQH010000274.1:0-6598 GCA_037381985.1 Pseudolabrys sp. | reverse complement strand
CATTTCGCCGCCATTTAGGTTCTACTTTCACCCATAAATCGAGAAACACTTTGCCTTGCAAAAAAGATTCGATTTCGCGGCGAAATGAGCGTGTGCTCAAGCGTTTTGGTTACAGCAGCGATGGTTAATGGAAGGTTTTTATGTCTGACGAGCAAGCGGAAGAACGGGTTAATCGACGTAAATTTTTGAAGGTCGCGGCGGTTACGGCCGTGGCCGCTACAGCTACCGGCGCGGGGGCCACTTTGCTCAATTCACAAAAATCCACCCTGCCACCCAGCCAAACATTCACCGCTGCCATTCAGAAAAATGGCCCGACCGAGGATTTAATCGCCCAATTGGCCGAACTCCAGGCCGAAAATGCCCGGCTGCAAGCCGATTTGGAACTGGCTAATTATCGCCTGAATGCTCAGGAAACGGCCGTGACCGAAACCGATACGGCCGTGCAAACGATGGCGGGTGAATTGGATGCGGCAAACCAACAAATTGGCGTTTGGGCCGGTCTGGTCGCCCTGTACGAACAGCTTGACGATGCGGACGTAACTGCTTTGCTGGAAGAGAGTCTGGATGCCGTTTCCACAGCTATTTCCGATGCCGTGAATGAACTGCCTGGTTTGTCCGAGGGAGTAGCCCTGGGTCGCCAGGTTTTGGCTGAGTTGGATGACCAGATTCCATTGTTGGCCAACGGCCGTTCCTGGCTCGAAACTCAAACGGACAAGATGCAGCGTTATTACACGGCCGTTGAAGCTTTGTTGGAAACGGCCGTAGAACAAGCCGGCCCTTTCCTGCAAATGTTTAATGAATGGGTGCAAAAAATCCTCAAATGGCTGCCTTTCAATTTAGGTGAGCGTACCAGTACCATCATGGATGCCCTGACCACGCTGCTCCTGGAGACGCCCCAAACGCTTACCGGCCTGTACACCAACGTGACCGAGCCGTTGGCTGCCTGGGTGGGCAGCCCGGATGCGGAAGCGCCGCTGCGCCAGAAGCTCATCAACCCCATGCGGGAGCAGATGCTGACCCCGGCTGATACGGTGGTGGCGAAAACGGCCCAGGTGAAGACGGTTTATGAGGAAAATATGGTGCGATCGGTGGAAACGGCCGTGGGCGCCCGCCAACAAATCCGAAATCTAATCCAATCCTACCGGCAGCAGCACCAAATCTAAAAATTACTCCCTTCGAATCAAACAAAAAAGTTGACGCGCCACAGACAAATGTTATACTTGTCCTTCGGAGTGCTCTACAATGAGCCAGCAACGTGGCGTCTTAACAAGAGTTAAATACAGACAACACTTGCCGACGTAGCTCAATTGGCAGAGCAATGCTCTTGTAAAGCATAGGTTATGGGTTCAAGTCCCATCGTCGGCTCAGGCAAATTCGCCAAATCACACATAGCACGGTAACATTTAATCGTTTTAATCTTGGGTCAGTGTCCCGAGTGGCAAAGGGGGCGGACTGTAAATCCGCTGGCTTACGCCTTCGTAGGTTCGAGTCCTACTTCCCCCACCACCAAAAAACTAAACAACTGAATTGATTTAATTTTTCTCGTCGCCGCCCGCACCGGATAGCAAGGTGCGGGCGTTGCTGTTCATGTCAGGTTCCTCGGTCGGCCCGAAGGCGGCCCGGAGAGGCTCGCCAAGCGGCCATGAATCCACTAAGTGACGGGTCCGGCGCGGGTGTAGCTCAATGGTAGAGCAACAGCCTTCCAAGCTGATGACGAGGGTTCGATTCCCTTCACCCGCTCCAATTCTTTCAATGCTTTAGACGAATTTCCGCGCGCGTTTTGTGTCAGCGCGGACGGCTGTCTTGTGTCAAGGATCGGGGGGTGTTCTGCCATGGCCGCCGATGCCGGCGACGGCCGAAACCGACCGCGGCACGCTGGCACCGACACCACCAGGTTCAGGCCGCCCGCGGTCCGGTTCCCGGCTCAATGGGCGCCATCCTCCGACCAGCTATAACGTCGAGCTGTCCGCGCAGATACTGCCGCGTTCCGTACCACCATTTATCCACAAGCTTTGAGAGGGCCAACCCAGGGCTGAGGACCGCTAGGCATAATCCGAAGACCCTGAGATGTCNTCCGAAGACCCTGAGATGTCCCGATACGCCCGCCAAGGGCCCATGGCGCCTAATCGGGACAAATCAGTCCCTTCAGGTCGAGGCATTACTCGCTGCGTCTTTCGCGGCCTTGCAGGCGAAACCCAATCCTTCACAGCGGTCGGCTTTCGCTTTCCGACCGAGAACAGAGGTCTTGGCACTTTCCGTAGTTCGGCTGATGTTCCGAGTATGGGTCGAACAAGACGAGTACCGGAAAAGGGCGACGTGCCGGCTGCGCGGGTCGCGCAGCGGCTCGGCTTGTCGACCGACGAGTTCAGCCAATGTCGTCCTGCACTTGAGAAGCGCGGTTTCCCTGCATCCGACGCGACCACTGGCCTGTACGCAATCGAGGCGATCGACCGATGGCGGCTCAGCCGATACCCGCGGCTCTTCCCTGAGTTGGCCGCCGCACTGACGGCTGTCGATGCGCATTCGGTTTTTGAAGTACGGTTGGGGCGCATCCGTGGCCGATATCAATTTCCGTACTACGTCGTTATCGGGGATAGGGGGTATTGGCGCCCGTCCAAGAAACGTCGGGTGATCGGCTTCAACGGCATCACCTGCAGCGTTGACGGCCCCGACGCTTGGCAAATCGCGATGCGCTGGAACCGGCGTGTCGATGCTGCCCTGAGCGGGAAGGATTTACCCGAAGGAATGTTCGTAAAGTGCTGCAAAGACGCTTCAGTCAATATTCCCACTGCATGCCGACGCCGACGGCGCTTTGTCCGTTGCGATCCACTTCACCCTGGGCGCGAACATGGCGGGTTACGTCGATGTCGACCGAGACGCCGCTATCCTCTGGCCGGCGGCCGGCCTTCACCCCCACGCTGACGCGCCGGTTGATGGCGCGTGAAAGCCCGACCTTCGGGGCGCCGCCGCTGCCGACCGAAACGTCGATGCTGCTGACGCCGAGGGCGCGGCGCACGCGCTCGAACACGTCGCTGCCGCCGCCGCCGCCGGAGAACTGAGCGGCGACCTGCGCGACCTGCAGCGCTTGCGCCGGCGACAGCCCGCCGCTCGCCTTGTCGAACAGAAGCCGCGAGAGGACCTCGTCCGGCGGCAGCGCCGGGCTCGAGGTGAAGGCAAAGCGCGGCGCGTCGGCAGGGCCGGTGACGGTAATGGTGGCGGTGATGTCGGTCGTCTGGGTCTGCGCGACCAGGTCGAGCTGCGGCGTCAGGCTGCCGGCGAAGCTGATGCGGCCTTGGGTGAAATCGAGCCGGGTGCCGGCGACCGACATGCGCCCGCGCCGCAAGTCGAAGCCGCCGACGGTCACCGGATTGGACAGCCGGCCGCGCAGCCGAAGTTGGCCACCGAGTTCGGCGTCGATGCCGCGGCCGTGCACGAACACGTGGTTGGGCGCGCTGACCGCGAGATCGAGCGCGGCGTCGAAGGCGGGTTTGCGGCCGGCGCGCGCTTTCGCCTTCGCTTCCATGGCGAGGCGCGCCGCCGCCTCCGGCGGGGCATCGACGTGGCGCGTGCCGGCGAGCGGCTGCAAGGTCGTGGGTAGGCGCTCGGGAATAGTGATGTCCATGGAGACGACGTCGACGCGGCCACCGATCTTTGGGTCGCGCGTCAGCGGGCCCGACAGGGTCAGGCCGAGATTGGCGACGGCGGTCACCACGTCATTGGCGACGAGCTTGGCGTTGCGGCTGGTAATGCGGATGTTGCCGGGGAAGCCGGCGTCGGGCGCGACGCGCACTTGGCCCTGCGCCGAGATGGTGCCGGCGTCCCAAGTCTGCGCGCTCAGCCGGTCGATGCGGATGGTATCGCCATTGGCACTCAGCCGGCCGTCGATGTGTCTCAAGCGCACGCCGAGGCTGGCGTCCTGGTAGCCGCCGTCGCTGACGGTCGCGGTGCCCTCGACCTTCGGCCGCGCCAGGCCGCCGCGCAGGCGCATGTCGATGCGGGCTTTGCCGGTGAGCTGGCGTCCGCTCGCGGACAAGGTCTGGTTGACGGCGCCAAGATCGATCGGCCCGCGCAAGGTCAGATCGAGGCTGTCGCCATCGAGCGGCACGGTACCCTTGGCGGTGAGCGTGCCGGCGCCGGCGGCGCGGATGGTGGCGTCGAGGCTGGTGCGATGGTTGGCGAGCCGGCCGGAGGCGGCGATGGTGATCGGCGGCAATCCATTGGCACGCGTCTGAGGCGTCACGAGCCGGTCGATGCGCAGCCGCCAGGTGCCGGTCGGTGCCTTGGCCGTGCCGGCGATCTTGGCGTCGCCGTTCAAGGTGCCGGCGAGGCCCAGCTTCGGCATCACCGTTTCCGACACCGACAACGGCACCGATTGCGCCTTCAACGACACGTCGAGCGTCTTACCAAGGCGACCATCGATGGCGAGCCGGCCGCGATCGAGCGCCAGCAGCAGCGATTTGGCTTCGACGCCGCCGTCGCGGAAGGTGAGCGTGGTGGGATGCGCGAGCGCAATGCGGTGCTTGCCGCGCCGCGCGGTGAGCGATGCAAGATCGAGCCGCGCCGGCGACGAGGCATGCAGTTTGCCGCGGGCATCGATGGCAAAGCCGCGCGCCCGTGCGGTCAGGGTGATGGTGCTGGCCGTGCCGGCGGCCTTCGCGTTCAGACGTATCTGCGAAATGTCTTCGCCGCCGACGCGGGCGCGGTCGAGGCGCATATGGCCGTCGACGATCGGGCGGCGATAGAGATCGCTGACCCGCATGTCGGTATCGAGCCGATCGAGGCGCCAGGCGCCGATCTTGATGGCGCGTGCTTGCGCCGACAGCGTCGCGCCTTGGCCGCCGTCGGCGACGGTGAGGGTGGTGTCGGCGTGCAGCGCGCCCGAGAGCTTGGTCAGCACCAGCGGCGAGATGTCGTCGAGGTCTTTGGCGTCGAGGATCAGACGGCCGGCGGCGAGGTCGTTGGCGTCGAGTGTCACGTCGCCCTTGGCGGCGACCGAACCGACGCGCAGGTCGAGATTGCTCAAGCGCCAGCCGCCTTGCGCCTGCTTGGCGAGGTCGAGCGTGCCGTCAGCCGGCTTGCCGCCGACCGAGCCATTGAGCTTGACTTTGGCGGCAAGCTGACCGGTCAGATCGGTGGCGGTCGCTGCAAGCGTCAGGCGCGGGATCGGACGGCCGAGGGCGCTGCCGTTGGTGACGGTGATGTCGATGTTGGCATCGGGCTTCAACACCGAGCCGGTCAGCCGCAGCTTGCCGGCGGCCGCGCCGGTCAAGCGCTTATCGGCGTATTTGAGCTCGGGGATCGCGAGTTGGACATTGATGCCGGCGTCGTCGGTGGTGGCTTCGCCATCGGCGTGCGCGCTGGCGTGGCGCCCGGTAAGACGCAGATTGCCGAAGCCGTAGCCGCCATGCGGCAGCTTGCTGATGCTGCCGGTGAGGGCGAGCCGGCCGCCGGCGAGGCCGTCGATGGCGGCGATGCCGGTGGCGAACTTGTTGGCGCGGCCGTCGAGCGCGGCTTCGATGTGGCCGTCCTTGGGCACGCCGTTGAGCGATGCCGAGAGATCGAGCACGCCGGCAAGCTTCAGCCCGGCGAGATCGCCAAAGCGGGTGAGGTCGCCCGCGTGCACGGTCAGGCGGCCGTGCAATTCCGGCTGGCCGATGCGACCGGTAAACGCGATCTCGGCGGTGGATGTCTTGAGCCGCGCATTCCGCACGTCGGCGACGCCGTTATTCGCCGTGCCGGCGGCGGTAAGGGTGAACGAGGTGCCGAGCGCGCGCGCCAGCGCCGGGTCGCTTGGCGCGACGCCGGTTGCTTTGGCGTCGGCCGTGAACGGGATCGGCGCCGTCTTCGCGCCTGCGCCGGTGGCAGGCGTGGTGGCAAAGCGCGCGGCGAGCGTCTTCAGGCTGCCCTGCGGCGTGCTGACGTTCGCCGCGTCCAGGTGGGCGTCGATACGCGGGCGCGAGATTGGACCCTCGACGCTGGCGTCGAAAGCAAGCTTGCCGATGGCGACGTTGTCCGCGTTCGTCTTGCCGCCGGCATTGTCGAGTGCCTTGGCGGAGATCGTCAGGTCGGCAACTTGCTCGGGCGACAGCGTGCCTTGCACGGTCAGTCGCGCGGTCTGCGAGGCGACAGTGACCGGCTTGATCGCAATGGCGCCGCTGTCGGCAAAGTTGATGGTGCCGTCAAGGCTCGTCGTCCCCGCAAAGACAGGGGCGGCCGGTGCGGGCAACAATCCGGCAATGCGTGCCTTGAGATCGAGACTCAGTTGGCGGCTATCGGCGATCCGCCGCACATGGGCCGAGCCGGTGGCGTCGATATCCTTGCCGGCGGCGAAGGTCAGTTGCGCGGCAAAGGCGTCGAGCGTGCCGGACCCGTCGAGATTGAGCGACAGCGGCGGCAGGTTCGGCACCTTCAGGGCGTGCACTACCAGCCCGCCGGCGGGCTCGTTCGCTGTGAGCTTCAGGGTCAGGCTCTGCGTCTCTGGCACCAGCGCAAGGCGCGCGGTGGCGTTGCCGGGCGCGTCGAGCCGGTGCGCCTCGAACTGCAGGTTCAGCCCTTGGGATGGACTGCCGAGGCTGGCACTGCCGCTGGCGCTGAGCTG
>JARRQH010000273.1:0-4592 GCA_037381985.1 Pseudolabrys sp. | reverse complement strand
GGCGCGCAAGGCGGCCGAGCCGACCGGCGCGGCGTTGGAGGTCGCAAAGCGGCGGCAGGCCTATGCCCAGGTCATGCTGGAGCAGGCGACCATCCGCGCGCCCGTCGCCGTCTTGGTGCTTCATATCCTGAAGCACGAAGGCGAGGGCGTTGGCGCCGGCAACGGGCTGATGGAGCTGGGCCAAGTCGCGCACATGGAGGCGCTCGCGGACGTCTTCGAAACGAGCATCCGCTACGTCAAGGCCGGCCAGCGGGCGACCTTCGAAAGCCCGGCGCTCACCCATCCCGTCAAGGGCAAGGTGCTGCGGATCGTGCCGAAAGTGAACCGCGTTTCGCTCTATTCGACGAACCCGGCCGAGAACACCGAGGCCCGCGTCGTGCGGGTCGTGGTCGCGCTCGGTGACGATCCCGCCGTTCGCACGCTGAGCGGATTGCAGGGGACGATCCTCATCGACACCGCCTCCGGCAACTGAGCCCACGCGCCATGGCAGAACGCGGCACCCGTTTCTCGTTGGCATGGCGCCTTCTCGCGTTCGAGCGGCGACGCCTGGCCGCCGCGGTCGCCGGCGTGACCTTCGCGGTGGTGTTGATCCTGGTTCAGATCGGCTTCTACGGCGCCATGACCGGCAGCGCCACCAAGGTCCAGCGCAATCTCGATGCCGACCTGATCATGGTCCCCGCCGGGTTCGAATATTTCGGCTCCGTGCACGACTTCGCCCGCGTGCGGCTGATGCAGGCGGCGGCGGTGCCCGGCGTCGCCGAGGTGCTGCCGCTCTACGCGACGCTGGTGAACTTCAAGAACGTCGACACCGGATACTATCGTTCGATCATGGCGATCGGCGTCGAGCCCGGCCGCCATGAGTTGCTGCTGCCCGGCGTGCTGGCGCACCAGAACAGCCTGATGGTCGCCGGTCATATCCTGTTCGACCGGCGCAGCCTTACCGCCTATTACGGCGATGTCGTCCACCGGTTTGCGACCAAGGGTCCGTTCACGGCGCTGATCACGGGGCGTCCCGTGACCGTCGACGGTCTGTTCAATCTCGGCACCTCGTTCATCGCCTTCGGCAACATTCTGATGAGCGCGCAGACATATTTCGCGCTGCAGCCGGACCTGAAGCCGTCGCTGCCGAATTTCGGGCTGATCAGGTTGAAGCCCGGCGCCGATCCTGTGGCCGTGCGCGACCGCATCAAGCGCACCTTGCACGCGGGCGACGTCATCGTCGAAACCAAGCAGGCGTTCATCCAGCGCGAAATCGACTATTGGAACAAGACCGCGGCGATCGGCTTCATCTTCATCGTCGGCGTGTTGATGGGGGTTCTGGTCGGATCGGTGATCGTCTACCAGATCCTGTTCACCGACGTGACGGAGCACCTGCCGGAATACGCTGTCTTGAAGGCGATGGGATATCCCAACCGGTTCTTCACCGGCACCGTGTTCGAGCAGTCCCTGATCCTGTCGGTTCTCGGCTTCGTGCCCGGGCTCATTATTTCGTGGCTGATCTATCGCTACACCGCAGCCACCACCGGTTACACCATGGACCTTACCGTCCTCACGGCGATCGGCGTGCTGGCGCTGACGGCGGCCATGTGCGTCGTCGCTGGCCTGGCGGCCATGCGCCACCTGAGCCGCGCCGATCCGGCGGAGCTGTTCCGATGAGCGCACCGGTCATTCGATTCAACGATCTGTCCTATTCCTACGGCGAGGGCGTACTGCGCCGTCAGGTGCTGTTCGGTCTGACCGAACGGATCAACGCCGGCGAGGTCGTGATCGTGAAAGGGCCGTCCGGCTCGGGCAAGACCACGCTGCTTTCGCTGCTCGGCGCGTTGCGCGGGCTGCAGACCGGGCAAGTCAATATCCTCGATCACCGGCTCGACGGCGCCAGCAAGGATGAGCAGTTGGCGGTGCGGCGCGAGATCGGCTTCGTGTTTCAGCTTCACAACCTGATCGAGGCGCTGACGGCGACCCAGAACCTCATCATGGCGCTGCGCCTGCACCCGGAAATCGAGAACCCGCTGGAGGTGGCACACCGCACGCTCGAGGCGGTCGGCCTGAAACATGCGTTCGAGCTCCATCCTCAGCAATTCTCGGGCGGCGAACGCCAGCGCGTCGCCATCGCGCGGGCGCTGGTCGGAGGCCCCAAGATCGTGCTGGCCGACGAGCCGACCGCGTCGCTCGATGGCGTGACAGGGCATACGATCGTGAAGATGCTCCGCGGCCTGGCCAACGAGCAGGGCACGGCCGTGCTGCTGGTGACCCATGACGTCCGCATCCTGGACGTCGCGGACCGGATCCTGACCTTGCAGGACGGGCGGTTCGTCGAAGGGTCGGACGACGTCTGAGGCCGTATCGGTCGTCAAGGCTGCGGGGGAGTAAGCGGAGGACGGGTTATTCGCGCATGATCCCGAAATGTGGGGACCGGTTTTCGGACAAGATCAAGCGCAAACGCTAAATACTGTCGGGCGCGTCCGGCCGGCCCATCCATTTCACCAGCAGCATGGCCGGCAGCACCCAGCCGAAGCCGGCGACCACGTAATAGATCGTGGCGACAAAGCCGTTGATGTCGGTCAGCGCCGACTGCGCCAGGGTCATGGCGACGAGGCTCCACACCGTCACCAGGGCGAGGAGGGCGAAGGCGCCGATCAGCTTGCGGGTCCGGATGCGCATGGGGGCCTTTCTTATCGGTCATTTGCAGTCGTCTCGGCCTGACTATATGGTCCGCGCCATCTCCCGCAAGGACCAGTCCCGCACGTGCTTGTGGGGACCACGAATTCCAGGCCTGACACGATGGATGCTTCCGAAACCCACGCGCCCGCGCTGCGGCTCTGGCTGCTCGCGGTGGCGGCCATGATCTTCATCACGCTGATCGTTGGCGGGGCCACCCGCCTCACCGAATCCGGCCTCTCGATCACCCAGTGGAAGCCGGTCACCGGCGTGGTGCCGCCCCTGTCGCACGCGGCCTGGGAGCAGGAATTCAAGGATTACCAGGCGATCCCGCAGTACAAGGAACTCAACCGCGGGATGACGCTCAACCAGTTCAAGTCCATCTACTGGTACGAGTGGACCCACCGGCTGCTCGCCCGCACCGTCGGCATGGTGTTCCTGCTGCCGCTGTTGTTCTTTTTGTGGCGCGGTTGGGTGCCCAAGCGGCTGCGGGTGCGGTTGTGGGCCATCTTCGGGGCAGGCGCCTGTCTGGGTGCGGTCGGTTGGTGGATGGTATCGTCGGGGCTTGCCGGCACCGGACGCGTCAGCGTGTCGCAGTATCGCCTGGCGTTCCACCTGACGCTCGCCTGCGCCATCTATTTTGCCGTTCTGTGGACCGCCCAGCAGCTTGCGCGCAAAGCCCCGAGCGAAGCGCCCGGGCGTGTGCGCGGTCTCGCGCTGGTGATCGCCTTCATGACCCTGGGTCAGATTTATCTCGGCGCGCTGGTCGCCGGCAGCCACGCCGGCTGGGTCTACAACACCTGGCCGCTGATCGACGGCTCCTTCATTCCTTCGTTCGGCCAGCTCTTCCATGACGCGCCGGCCTGGCGAAATTTCTTCGAGAATTTGCTGACCGTGCAGTTCGATCATCGCATGGTGGCCTACACCATCTGGCTGCTTGCCATGCTGCATGCGTTCGACGCCTGGCGGGCGCGGCAAGAAGCGCGTGGCGCCATTGTGCTTGCCGCCGCGGTCACGCTGCAAGCCACGCTCGGCATCGTGACGCTGCTGCACGGGCCGCCGGCCTCGTTCCCCTTCACCTACCGTGCGTTGGCGTCCGCCCACCAGATCGTCGGCGTCGTGGTGTTCACCGTGGCGATCGTGCACGCGCAAGCGCTCTGGCACCGCGCGCGCTTCGTTGCGCCGTTGCCGCACGCCGTGCCGGCGGAATAGGGATCGGAGCAAACCATGTTCGAAACCGCCGCCCACGGTCCCATCACCGTGCTCACCATGCGCCACGGCAAGGCCAACGCGCTCGACATCGAGTTCTGCGAGGCGCTGGCCACGCGCTTTAACGACTTGCGCGCGTCCGACACCCGCGCCGTGGTGCTCACCGGCCAGGGCCGCATGTTCTGCGCCGGCGTCGATCTCAAGCGGCTGAGCGACGGCGGGCCCGACTACGTCCGCGCCTTCCTGCCGGCGCTGCACAAGCTCTATGACGCGGTGTTCTTCCATCCCAAGCCGGTGGTCGCTGCGATCAACGGTCATGCCATCGCCGGCGGCGCCATTCTCGCGACCTGCGCCGACCGCCGCATCATGGGCGAACGCGGTGGCCGCATCGGCGTCACCGAATTGCTGGTCGGCGTGCCGTTTCCATCGCTGGCGTTCGAAGTGCTGCGCTTCGCGGTGCCATCGCGCTATCTGCCCGAGTTCACCCTGACCGGCGCCACCTACGACACCGATGAGGCCATGGAGCGCGGCTGGATCGACGAGACCAGCGAGCCGGAAGAGCTCCTGGACGACGCCATCGCGGTGGCGCAGGAAATGGCCGAGGTGTCGCCGCCGGCCTTCGCGCAGACGAAAGAGCAGTTGCGTGCGGCTGCGCGCGAACGCCTGACCGCAAGCGGCGGCGCCACCGACAAGACGGTCACCGATCTCTGGTGCGCGCCGGA
>JARRQH010000272.1:0-4626 GCA_037381985.1 Pseudolabrys sp. | reverse complement strand
CGCTGTCCCGGCGCGGTCGCGGTCGGGCCCGCGGTGCTGCAGGGCCATCGCTTCTTCATCGGCCGCGAGGGCTGCGGCTCGGTCGAGCCCAGCGGCGGCGACACGGTGCACGGCGTGCTGTGGCGGGTGACCTTGAGCGATCTGGCCGTGCTGCACGCCTACGAGCTGCTGCACAAGGGCATGTACGATCTGCACCGGCGGCCGGTGCTGCATGAGGCGCGCCGCGTGTCGGCCCTGATCTATCTCTTGCGCCGGCGTGCGGTCGGGCGGCCGCAGCCCGGTTATGTCGAGTCGGTGGCCGCCGGTGCGCGCGAATGGGCGTTGCCGGAGGCTTATGTGCGTGCCGTGGAACGATGGTCGCCGTCGCGGTTTACCGGGGCGGTGAAGGTCGATGTCGGCGAGACCGCAAAGGACATCACCAGGGACCTCACAAGGAATATCGCGAGGGAGGTGGTATGAGCGTCATCCGCCACATCGTGGTGCGCAACTGCCGCGACGGCACGGTGGAGGCGCTGTTCGTCGGCGAGGCGGCGGTCGTCGAAACCATGATCGAAACCTGCCGGCTCGGGCCTTACGCAGCGCGCGTCGACGAGATCGATCAGCGCGCGGGAAGCCCCACGGATTTCAGGCTGCGCCGGCCGGGCGATGTATTCTCGGTGCTGCCGACGGCGTGAGGGTTGTGCCGCCGCTGGCCGGCCAGAACGCCACGTTTGCGCGGCACGCGGAGATGCAGCAGAAGCGCCGACCGTGCCTCACTTATCTGGCGCTGGATGCGGCGGGATCGCGCAAACCTCGGACCGGGTCAGAAAGCGACGCTCCCGTCCGTTGTCGAGGGAAAACATGCCACCACGACCGGGAACGACGTCGATGATGAGATCGGTGTGCTTCCAGGCCTCATATTGCGCGCCACCAATATAGAACGGCGCCCCTCCGATCTCGCCGAGCTTGATGTCGTGATCGCCGATCAGGAATTCGCCCGCCGGGTAGCACATCGGGGAGGAGCCGTCGCAGCACCCGCCCGACTGGTGAAATAGCACCGGGCCGTGGTCGGCGACGATCTCGGCGAGCAGCGCGAGCGCGGCGGGGGTTGCGGTTACCTTGCCGGGCACGTCCGCCTCCGTGGTTTCTCGCTGGCCGGCCCGCCGGGCTACCGCCCGGCGAACCGTTGGGGTCGGCCGTCCGCTTCATGCGCAGGGACGGCTCGTCACGCGATCAGAAGAAGCCGAGCTTCTTCGGGCTATAGCTCACCAGCATGTTTTTGGTCTGCTGATAATGATCGAGCATCATCTTGTGCGTCTCGCGGCCGACGCCGGATTGCTTGTAACCGCCGAATGCCGCATGGGCCGGATAGGCGTGATAGCAGTTGGTCCACACCCGGCCCGCCTGGATCGCGCGGCCGAAGCGATAGCAGCGATTTATATCGCGGCTCCACACGCCGGCGCCCAGGCCGTACAGCGTGTCGTTGGCGATCGAAAGCGCTTCCTCGTCGGTCTTGAAGGTCGTCACCGAGAGGACCGGGCCGAAGATCTCTTCCTGGAAGATACGCATCTTGTTGTGGCCACGGAACACGGTCGGCTTGACGTAGTAGCCCTTGGCGAGGTCGCCGTCGAGCATATTGCGCTCGCCGCCGATCAGGACTTCGGCGCCTTCCTTCTTGCCTATGTCGATATATGAGAGAATCTTTTCGAGCTGCTCAGACGACGCTTGAGCACCGATCATCGTAGCGGGGTCGAGCGGACTGCCCTGAACGATGGCGCCGACGCGCTCGAGGGCGCGCGTCATGAAGCGATCGTAGATGGATTCATCCACGAGCGCGCGGCTTGGGCACGTGCAGACCTCGCCCTGGTTGAGCGCGAACATCACGAAGCCTTCGATCGCCTTGTCGAAGAAGTCGTCGTCCTCCGCGCACACGTCTTTGAAGAAGATGTTGGGTGACTTCCCGCCGAGTTCGAGCGTGACCGGGATCAGGTTCTGCGCGGCGTATTGCATGATGAGCCGGCCGGTCGTGGTCTCGCCGGTGAAGGCGATCTTCGCGATCCGGTTCGAGGACGCGAGCGGCTTGCCCGCCTCGAGGCCGAAGCCGTTCACGATATTGAGCACGCCCTTCGGCAGCAGGTCGCCGACGAGCTCGATCCAGACCATGATCGAAGCCGGGGTTTGCTCGGCCGGCTTGAGAACGACGCAGTTGCCGGCCGCCAGCGCGGGTGCAAGCTTCCACGCCGCCATCAGGATCGGAAAGTTCCATGGAATGATCTGGCCGACGACGCCGAGTGGCTCGTGGAAATGATAGGCGACCGTGTCGTGGTCGACTTCGCCGATCGACCCTTCCTGCGCGCGGATGGCGCCGGCGAAATAGCGGAAATGGTCGATGGCGAGCGGAATGTCGGCGGCCATCGTCTCGCGGAGCGGCTTGCCGTTGTCCCACGTCTCGGCGATCGCGAGCTTCTCGAGGTAGGCCTCCATACGGTCGGCGATCTTGTTCAAGATCAGCGCGCGCTCGGTCGAACTGGCACGCCCCCATGCGTCCTTCGCGGCGTGGGCGGCATCGAGCGCGGCCTCGATATCGGACGCGTCGGAGCGCGCAATTTCGCACACCGGCAATCCCGTAATCGGCGAGATGTTGTCGAAATACCGGCCGGTGGTCGGCGCGCGCCATTCACCGTCGATGTAGTTGTCATAGCGCTTGGCGAAAGGTGCCTCGAGCGCGGAATGGACGTCGAGTTTGGTCATGTGATTTTTTCCCTCCTAGACCGATGCGATACGGTGTGGGGGGAGATATTTCGGTCGAAGATGGCGAGCCGAATAGACGTCCGGAACGGAATTGCCGGGAAAGTGTCGCATGCCTGCGACACTCTCAGTTGCAAAGGGCCTCAGTGACGCAACCCGAGTTGGTTGATCTTGCGGTGCAGCGTGGCGCGGGAAATATTGAGGTCCTTTGCGGCTTTCGAGACGTTGCCGCGCGAGCGGGCCAGCGCGCGCAACAGCACGGCGCGCTCCGCCGCGCCGATTTTGTCGCAGTCGGTGTGCGCGCGCTCGATCAGGTCGGCCGCCGGAATAGGATTCTCCATCGCAGCTGCCGTGAGGCCGAGCGCCCGCCGCGCAGCACGTGTTGCCCCAATGACAAGGTCGTGGCGGTCGACCGCCAGCAGCGAGTTGACCGCGCCCTCGCTGTTTGGGGGTACGATGATCCGCGCCGCGGCGAAGGTCTGGCGGAAGTTCTCGGCCTCGATGACGCGCGCCGCGTCGGCGACGGCGTTCGCGATCAGCCGCGAGAAGCCCTGGGTCAGATTCGCATGACAGGAGGAGACGTCGAGCGCTGCCCGCAGTTCGCCATGCTCGTCGAAGATCGGCGCCGTCGTACAAAAAAGGCGTGAATTGCGCGTGAAAAAATGCTGGTCACGATCGATCGTCAGCGGCCGTTTTTCGACCAGGCATGTGCCGATGCCGTTGGTGCCCTCGAATTTCTCGCTCCAGACCGTGCCGGTCCACAAGCCCCAAGCCTCGAACGTTGCGTCGTCCGGATGGGAGCCGCGCCGGGCGACCACGACGCCGTCGTCGTCGGCCAAGAGGACCGAACAGCCGGCTCCGCCGACAGCGAGAAAAAGACGATCGAGGCCGTTCTGAGCCACCTGCAGTAGCCGGCCGAGGCGCTCCTGCGCGACGGCCATCTCTGCCTCGGACAGGCGATGCGATGTGGCGCGGGAGGTCGGATCGAGAGCGTGCAGGCAACCGGATCGGCGCCAGGAGGCCGCGAGCGCCGAGCTGACGCCGTCAGTGCCGGTGAGAACGTCGAGCACTTGGCCGGCGTGGGCGGCATCCGAGGACGTGCCCATGCATCCCTCCCTGCTCCCCCGCGTTCGCGCGCAAAGAGCGCGACACCATTTTTCTTTGTCGCCGTATTATGACAATTAAATACGGCTGCATCAAAACAAGTCAATAGCGTAGCATCCGCACGAAACCTCACACCATGCGTGCGATCGCTTTGGCGGCCTGGGCGGTGGTCGCCCCGAACAGCGCCTGGAACTCCCGCCTGAGCGCCATGTCGACCTCCGGCATCGAGACCGGGATGCCGAAATCGGCAAGACTTGTGACGCCGTAGCGCTGTTCGTTGACCCCGCAGGGCACGATGCCGGTGAAGTGCGTGAGATCCGGCTCGACGTTGAGGGCGATGCCGTGCAGCGTCACCCAGTGCCGCACGCGGATGCCGATGGCGGCGATCTTGTCCTCAAATCCTTCGCCCTTGTCGGGCCGGCGCACCCAGACGCCGATGCGGTCCTCGCGCCGCTCGCCACGCACATTGAAGGCGGCGAGGGTGCGGATGATCCATTCCTCCAGCGTGGCCACGTAGCGGCGCACGTCCGGCCCGCGCCGGCGCAGGTCCAGCATGGCGTAGGCCACCCGCTGGCCGGGCCCGTGATAGGTGAGCTGGCCGCCGCGGCCGGTCTGGTGCACCGGAAAGCGCGCCTCGATCAGGTCGGCCGCCTTGGCGCTGGTGCCGGCGGTGTAGAGCGGGGGGTGTTCCAGCAGCCAGACCTGCTCGCCCGCGCGGCCGGCCACGATATCGGCGACGCGCGCGTCCATGGCGGCAAGCGCGTCGTCGTAGGGGACGATCTCGTCGCTCACCCG